>DASUWI010000049.1:0-25668 GCA_036378495.1 Candidatus Dormiibacterota bacterium | reverse complement strand
GACTGGGGTCACCAGCGGGGCGACCTTCTGCTGGAGAACGCGGTGCACGCGTGGGTCCAGGCGCTGCGCGAGACCGACTTCCTGGCGCGGTTCGGCGGCGACGAGTTCGCCATCCTCATGCCCGGCTGTGCCGCGCCGCAGGCGTCGGCGGTGCTCCAGCGGCTGATCGGGGCGAGCCCTGACGCCGTGTCGGCCGGGGTGGCGCAGTGGGATGGCGCGGAGACCGGCGAGGAGCTCGTGGCCCGCGCCGACACGGCACTGCTGCGCGCCAAGCGAGAGCAGCGAGGCGGCATCGTCATCGACACGAACAGCGACGCCACCACGCGGTCGGCGAACCTCGTGGCGCGCATCGAGTCGATCCTCGACGGGCGCTACCTGCGCTCCGCGTACCAGCCGATCGTCGACCTGGACCGGCGCGTGGTCATCGGCCACGAGGCGCTGCTGCGGCCGAGTGGCGTTGCCGCCAACACGTCCGTCGAGGAGCTGTTCACTGCTGCGCAGCGCTTCGGGTACGCCCGCGACCTCGACTGGCTGAGCCGGCGCGCGGCACTCGAGGGCGCCTCGGCGCTGCCGGCCGATGAGGTGCTGTTCGTCAACGTGTCGTCGTGGGCGCTGCTCGACCCCGTGCACGGCAGCGACCAGATGCTGATGCTGCTGCGCTGGGTGGGCCGCGCTCCGGAACACCTCGTGCTGGAGATCAGCGAGCGGGAGGTGATCACCAACCGGCAGCGCCTGCGGGATGTGCTGGCCGAGTACCGCACACACGGGTTCCGTTTCGCGCTCGACGACGTCGGCGAGGGGCACTCCACGCTCGAGGTGCTGGCCGCGGCGGAGCCGGAGTACATCAAGGTGGCGCGCAGCCTTACCGAGCACCTCGACGAGAGCGGGCCGGCGGCGGCGGTGCGCGCGATCGTCACGTTCGCGGAATGCAACCACGCCGACGTCATCGCCGAGGGCATCTCGGACCGGCGGATGATTCGCCGCGTCCGTCAGCTCGGCGTCCGCTACGGGCAGGGGTTCGCGCTCGGCCTGCCGCGGTTCATCGAGGCGGCCGACGCACCCGCGCTGAGCGCGGGGTGACGAGAATCCAGATCCGTTCCCCGGTCGTGTTGCCGATGCCGCAGCGCCGTTACGGCGGGGCCACAACAATCCGCACATGACAGCCGACGTGCGGCGCTCGGTCAGTGGGAAGACATGGCCGGCGCTGGCCGGGGTCATCGTCGTGTTCGCGGTGGGCTGCGCGGTGTCGCTGCAGTGGCAGGTGGCCGGCCGCTACACGTACCTGTATCTCGACAACATCGCCGAGACGCTCGCGGCATTCGGCGCGGCGGTGTGCTGCGGCGTGGCTGCGCAGCGACGCGACGGGCGCGTGCGCCTGGCCTGGGTGCTGCTCGGCCTCTCCGCGCTGTCGTGGGGGCTGGGACAGACGGTCTGGGACTGGTACCAGATCGTGCGCAACGTGCAGGTTCCGTTCCCGTCGTTCGCCGACGCGGGGTATCTGATCGCCGTACCGCTGGCGATCGGCGGCGTGCTCGCGCTGCCGGTGGCGAACGAGCGCGCCCGAACCCACGTGCGCACCGTGCTGGAGGGGCTGACGATCGGCACCGCCCTGCTCATCATCAGCTGGGACACCACGCTCGGCGCCGTGTACAAGGCCGGCGCCGACTCCACGCTGGCCATGGTGCTGAGCCTCCTCTACCCGCTCAGCGACGTCGCCATCATCACGATGATCCTCGTGCGCATCAGCCGCGTGGCGCACAGCGGGCGCGCACCGCTGATCCTGATCGCCGGCGGTCTCGCCGCGGCGGCCGTCGCCGACAGCTCGTTCGCATACTCGACGGCGGCGGGAACCTACGGCGCGGGCAACGTGCTGGACAGCGGCTGGATCGTCGGATACTCGCTGATCGCGCTGGCGGCGCTGTACAGCATCACGCATCCGCACCGCGGGTCGGCGCCGCGCACGCTCCCCTCGCTGCTCGGCGTGCTGCTGCCGTATCCCCCCGTTGTCGCAGCGGTTGGGGTCGTCATCGGGGAGCGCGTCCTTGCGGGGCCGGTGAGCTTCACCTTCATCACGGTGTTCGTGCTGGTCGGCCTCGTGCTCGTGCGCCAGTACCTGCTGCTGCAGGACAACACGCGGCTCTTCGCGCTGCTCACCGCGCGCGAGCGCGAGCTGCACCACCAGGCGAACCACGACGCGCTCACGGGCCTGGTCAACCGCTCGTACTTCGGCGAGGCGGTGGCACGAGCGCTGCTCCTCGGCGATGAGCTGCGCACCCACTGCGCCGTGCTGTTCATCGACCTCGACGAGTTCAAGAGCGTGAACGACTCCCACGGGCACGGCATCGGCGACCAGGTGCTGACGATCGCGGCGGAGCGGCTGCGCCGCTCACTGCGGCCCTCGGACATCGCGGCACGGCTCGGCGGCGACGAGTTCGCCGTGTTGATCGAGCACGCGCCGGATCAGCGGCACCTCGCCGCGGTCGCCGGACGCATTCTGCAGAGCCTGCGTGAGCCCATCGTGGTCAATGACCTCGTGCTGTCGGCGCGAGGCACGATCGGCATCGCCATCGCGGAGGGCAGCGCCGACACATGCGACGAGCTGCTGCGCCGCGCCGACGTGGCCATGTACGCGGCCAAGCGCGAGGGCAAGGACCGCGCCGGCATGTACCGCGAGCTCGCCGCCTGAGGCTCAGCCGATCGAGAACGCCTCATCAACCTGGAGCGTGCCGCCGCGCGCGACGAAGGGATGCGGCTGCAGGATCTTCACCGCCGCGTCGAGGTCGGGCGCCTCGATGACGGAGTACCCGCCGATCGCGATGCGCTCGGTCGGTGTGCCGCCGGCCACCTGCGTCGCCGGCTTGAGCGGCGAGCCCGGGTCCTTGACCGCGTCGCCGGCCGAGGCCAGCCACTGACCGAACGCGGCCGCCATCTGCTGGGCCTGCTCGGGAGTTGCGGGCGGCCCCGAGCCGCCGTGGTAGGTGACGAGGTAGGTGGTCATGGGTGCCTCCTTGCGATTGCCTGCCGACAGCCTAGGCGCGGCTTGGTCACGGCGGAATGCCCCGGACACCGCGATAGTTGTCCGTGGCACCGAGGACGAGCGGCTGTGTATTCCAGAGCGGCGGACAAGTCGCCCGACATCGCCTCGGGCTACGATCAGCGGCATCCCGATGCGCACCATGGGAACAGCCGCGCCTGACGACGGCATGAGCCAGCTGCTGCTGCGCATGAGCGTCAGCAGCACCGTGTACTGCCTGTCCGAGATGAGCTCCCCATGGGGCTTTCGCGTCGCCGCGCGCCCGAGCCCGGTGTTTCATCTGCTCACCGCGGGCAGTGCGTGGCTGGTGGTGGAAGGTGTGAGCGACGGCATTCGCGTGCACGCCGGTGATCTGGTCATCATGCCCAAGGGCAACGGACATTCATTGAAGGACTCGCCGGACAGCCGCATCCTCTGGCTCGACGACATCCTGGCGGCCTCGCCACCTGTCGGCGGCCGGCTGACGCACGGCGGTGGGGGCGAGCGCGCCGAGCTCGTGTGTGGCGGATTCGCGATCGATCAGCTCACCGCGCGTCCGCTGCTCGAGACGCTCCCGCGCGTGCTCCACCTTCGTGGCCACGAGGGCCGGGCGCCGGAGTGGCTGTCGGGTCTGATCCGCATGATCTCTGTGGAGATGGCGGCCAACGCCGCGGGCGCGGAGGCAGTGGTCACGCGGCTCAGCGACGCGCTGCTGGCGCAGGCGTTGCGCGCTCACCTGCTCGAGGCGGGGGCCGGCGCCCGGCCGCCCGTGCGCGATGTGCAGGTTGCGCGTGCGCTGCGTCTCATGCGCGAGCGTCCCGGCGAGCACTGGTCGGTCACATCGCTCGCGGCCGCGGTGGGGCTGTCGCGCTCGGCATTCGCGCAGCGATTCCGCGCGGCAACGGGTGAGGCGCCGATGCAGAGCCTCACCCGCCACCGGCTGGCGCAGGCGGCGAACTACCTGCGCACCACCGACGCCGGGCTGCGCGAGATCGCCGCACGCACCGGCTACGAGTCGGAGGTGTCGATCAGCAAGGCGTTTCGCCGCGTGTACGGCACCTCGCCCGGCGCCTACCGGAAGTCGCTGACCGGCGCCGCCTAAGACGCGGGCGCCGCGACCTGCGGCCGCGCGTGGCAGGATCGTGAGGTGACCACGCCATCGGCGGCCGAGCAGCACCTCCGCGACCTCGCCCGCCTGCGCCGCGTCCGCGACCGGATCGACCGCGAGTACGCGAAGCCGCTCGACGTCGAAGAGCTCGCCCGTGGAGCAAGCATGTCGGCCGGTCACCTGAGCCGCGAGTTCCGCGCCGCGTTCGGCGAGTCGCCGTACAGCTACCTGATGACACGGCGCATCGAGCGTGCCATGGCGCTCCTGCGCCGCGGCGACCTCAGCGTCACCGAGGTCTGCTTCGAGGTGGGCTGCTCGTCGCTGGGCACGTTCAGCACCCGCTTCACCGAGCTGGTCGGTATCTCGCCCAGCGCGTACCGCAGCAATGAGGCCGAGGCAACGGCGGGAATGCCGTCGTGCGTCGCCAAGCAGGTGACCAGACCGGTCAGGAATCGAGAAGCGCCGGTGGCCGAGCCCGCCTAGCCTGATCCGCATGAACCTCACGATTCACGGGAGCATGCTCCCCCACAACGATGCAGAGGCCGCGGTGGCCTTCTATCGCGACATCCTCGGTTTCGAGGTCCGCATGGACGTCGGATACGGCGGCATGCGCTGGATCACGGTCGGTCCTCCCGACCAGCCCGACACCTCTGTGGTCCTCTCGCCGGTGGACGCCCACCCGGGGCTCACCGATGACGAACGCCGCACCATCGTCGAGATGATGGCCAAGGGGACGTACGGGTTGCTGGTGCTGGCGACCACCGACGTGGACGCAACCTTCGACCGTGTGCAGGCGGGCGGCGCCGAGGTGGTCCAGGAGCCCACCGACCAGCCATACGGCGTCCGCGACTGCGCGTTCCGTGACCCCGCGGGCAACATGATCCGCATCCAGACGCCGCGCTGATGCCCACCGCAGCCGCCGCCAGGACGGGCAGGAACGGCGAGGCCGCCGCGCCCGTGCGCGACGCCGCCGAGCGCCACGACGTCATCCGCGTGCACGGCGCACGCGAGAACAACCTCAAGAACGTCAGCATCGAGATCCCCAAGCGCAGGCTCACCGTGTTCACCGGCGTCTCCGGCTCCGGCAAGAGCTCGCTCGTGTTCGGCACCATCGCGGCGGAGTCGCAGCGGCTGATCAACGAGACGTACAGCGCGTTCGTGCAGGGATTCATGCCCGCCCTGGCACGCCCCGAGGTCGACGTCCTCGAAGGGCTCACCACCGCGATCATCGTCGACCAGGAGCGCGTGGGCGGCAACCCGCGGTCCACCGTCGGCACGATCACCGACACCAACGCGCTGCTGCGCATCCTCTTCAGCCGGCTCGGAAAGCCGCACATCGGCCCGCCCAACGCGTACTCCTTCAACGTTCCGTCGGTGAGCGCCGCGGGCGGCATCAAGGTGGAACGCGGTAACCGCACCACAGTGAAGGCGACGTTCAACCGCCTCGGCGGCATGTGCCAGCGGTGCGAGGGCATGGGGACAGTGACCGACATCGATCTCGCCGAGCTGTACGACGACGCGAAGTCGATCAACGACGGGGCGTTCAAGATCCCCGGCTACGGTCTCGACAGCTGGTGGACGACCGGGGTGTTCACCAAGGGAGGGCTCCTCGACCCCAACAAGCCGATCCGCAAGTTCACCAAGCGGGAGCTGCACGATTTCCTCTACAAGGAGCCCACCAAGGTCAGGATCAACAACGTCAACCTCACGTACGAGGGGCTGATCCCCAAGCTGCAGAAGTCGTGGCTCTCGAAGGACGTCGACACGCTGCAGCCCCACATCCGCAGGTTCGTCGAGCGCGCGGTGACGTTCACAACGTGTCCCGACTGCGGCGGCACGCGGCTCGCCGCGCCGGCGCGGTCGTCGAAGATCACGGGCAAGAACATCGCCGATGCGTGCGCGATGCAGATCACCGACCTGGCCGAGTGGGTCGCCGGTCTCGACGAGCCGTCTGTGGCGCCGCTGCTCACGGCGCTGCGGCACACGCTCGACTCGTTCGATGAGATCGGGCTGGGCTACCTCTCGCTCGACCGTCCCTCGGGAACGCTCTCCGGCGGCGAGGCGCAGCGGGTCAAGATGATCCGCCACCTCGGTTCGCCGCTCACCGACGTCACCTACGTGTTCGACGAGCCCACCGCCGGCCTGCACCCGCACGACGTGCAGCGCATGAACACCCTGCTGCTGCGGCTGCGCGACAAGGGCAACACGCTCCTCGTCGTGGAGCACGAGCCCGAGACGATCGCGATCGCCGACCACGTGGTCGACCTCGGCCCCGGCGCGGGTGCGGACGGGGGCAGCGTGTGCTTCGAGGGATCCGTCAGCGGCCTCCGCACCAGCGGCACCATCACCGGGCGGCATCTCGCCGACCGCGCCGCGGTGAAGCAATCGCTGCGGACGCCCACAGGCACGTTGCAGATCCGCGGCGCGAAGACGCACAACCTGCGCAACATCACCGTCGACATCCCGCTCGGTGTGCTGGTGGTCGTCACCGGCGTCGCCGGCTCGGGCAAGAGCTCATTGATCCACGGTTCGATGCCCAGGCGAGATGACGTGGTGGCAATCGACCAGACGCCCATCCGCGGTTCGCGGCGGAGCAACCCGGCCACGTACACCGGTCTGCTCGACCCGATCCGCAAGGCGTTCGCCAAGGCCAACGGGGTGAAGGAGTCGCTGTTCAGCCCCAACTCTGCGGGCGCGTGCCCCACCTGCAACGGCGCCGGCGTCGTCTACACGGACCTGGCGATGATGGCCGGGGTCGCCACCACCTGCGAGGACTGCGAGGGCAGGCGGTTCCAGCCGGCGGTGCTCGAGTACCGCCTCGGTGGCCGCGACATCAGCGAGGTGCTCGCGATGCCGGTGACCGAGGCGCGGGACTTCTTCGGCGACGGAGCGGCACGGACGCCCGCGGCACACGCGATCGCCGGCCGGCTTGTCGACGTCGGCCTCGGGTATCTGAGCCTGGGCCAGCCGCTCACCACGCTGTCCGGCGGCGAGCGGCAGCGTCTCAAGCTGGCGGCGAACATGGCGGAGAAGGGCGGGATCTACGTGCTGGACGAGCCCACCACCGGTCTGCACCTCGCCGACGTCGACCACCTGCTCGGCCTGCTCGACCACCTCGTCGACTCCGGCACGTCGGTGATCGTCATCGAGCATCACCTGGCGGTTATGGCGCATGCGGACTGGATCGTCGACCTCGGCCCTGGCGCCGGTCACGACGGCGGCCGCATCGTGTTCGAGGGAACGCCCGCCGACCTCGTCGCCGCCCACTCAACGCTGACCGGCGAGCATCTCGCGGCCTACGCCGGCGCGTGACTCATCCGGTTCGGCGGCCCGGATCGAGGTCGCCACGAGGGGCGGCCGCGGCCGCCCCCCGTCCGTCTCGTCGACAGCCTGGCCCCGGGGATCGGCGGCAGCAGAGCTGCGCCACGACGGTCCCCGTGCCGGCGGTGCTTGGCTGCGGGCCGTATCCCGGATTCACCTTGACGATCAGGATGTGGACATCGTTACCGGCGATGGCGCTGCCCGACTTGGAGATCGAGCTCGAGACGATCACCGCCATGTAGGACGGGACCGTGGCGGGCGGCGGCGTGCTGTTCCCCGGATCGGTCGTCCAGCTGGTGCCGCACACAGGTAGCGCCGGGCTGTCCTCGAATCCCTTGAAGCTGCTCGGCGCGGCACCTCCGCTCATCGGGTTGTTCTGCTGCCACTGCGCTCCCCAGAACAGCACCGAGCTGCCCGTGGAGGTGGTTGCCATGTTGCCGACCACGAAGGAACCGCCCTGCGCGAATGCGAAGACGATCGTGTTCGCCGACGCGCTCGACGGCAGGTAGAACGCGTCGCCAAGGAAGTCCGCAGACACGGTGCCGGGGCCGAGCGGCTGGGTGACGGTGGCGATGCCGCAGCTTGCAGCTCCGGCGGCGTCAGTGATCCCGGAGCACGTCTGCGCCGAGCCGCCGGTGCCGAGGGTGAGGAGCACGGTCCTCCCGGCGATGGGCGATGTACCGTCCTCGGTGAGCACGCCGGACAGCGTCACCGGACCGCCGTTGGCGATCAGCGTCGGTCCCGTGTAGGCGAGTGACGTCTGCTCGTGAGTGACCGTGAAGTTCACCATGGTCGACGACCCCACGTACTTCGCTGTGCCGGCGAAGCTCGCCGTCAACGGGTACACGCCTGCCGCCTCGCCCGGGGTCAACGAGCAGCTCGCGCTGCCGCTCGCATCGGTGGTCCCCATGCATGTCTCGAGCCCATTGAGCGTGAAGGTGACCGATTGACCTGCGAGTGGGTTGTTGCTGCTGTCGGTGAGCGTGGCTGAGACGGTGGCGGGGTCGTCGAAGTCGCTCGTCGTGGCCCCGGTGTAGCTCAGCGATGTGGCGATCTGGGTCCAGGTGATCGAGGCGTCATTCGACGTCAGGTTGGCGGGAGGCGTCGCCGTCGAGGCCGTGGCCACCACGGTATCCGTTCCGGCGTTGTTGCCTGTATAGGTGAACTGCGCGAGCCCGCTCGCGTCGGCAGTTGCCGTTTGCGTTTGCGCGTTCGGCCCGGTCACAGAGAACGTGACCACGGTGCCGGCCGGGTTGACAACGTTCACCAGCTGCGCCGACATGGTGATCGCGGTGCCCACGTTCTGACTCGCGGTCGCCGGGGTCAGCTTCAGCTCCGGGCTCGACGCGTGGTCCTCACCAAAGACCGTCAGGCCGTTGACGCCGGCTCCGACGTTGAAGTGCGTCAGCACGGTCCCGGACGCGATGTCGATGTGATACACGTCGCCGGACACCGCGCTCGCCGTCCAGAATGTCGTGAGGTCGGAGTCGATGTTCAGCGCAAACAGCGGATTGGCGGCCGAGAACGACCCCGGCGTGTACGTCTGGATGACGTTGCCCGAGGTGTCCAGCCGGTAGACCGCCGTCGAATCGGCGACGAGCACGTCCTGGTCGGGCAGGATGCGCAGCGCGTATGCGTTCGGACCGGCCAGCGCCGAGCTGGTGAAGTCGCTGAGCTGGGTGTTGGTGCAGACGTTGAACCGCTTGACGTGCGTTCCCTCTGACGTGTAGTAGAGGGTGCACTGATCCGCCGCAAGGTCCACCCAGTCGGTGCCGCGATCCTCCGTTGCCGGCGAAAACGAGGCCACCGGGTTGAAGGACGAGTCGAACTCGAGCACCTTGCGGCTGCCGTCAGCCTGGCCCACGTAAAAGTGTCCGGCATTGGACCCGGTGCAGACCGGGCAGGCCTGGACGATCGACTCGTCGTTTGCGTTGTAGCCGCTGCCGACGTCACCGATCCGGTTGCCCATGTTGTCGAACTTGGTCACCGCATTCGCGCTGAAGTCGGTGGCGTAGAGATTCCCCGCAGTGTCGAACGCCATGCCCGTGTCGGGTGAGCTGTGGCCTGTGGTCAGCGTGTCCAGCACGGTGCCCGACGGGCTGAGGTGCAGGATGTGGCCGCCGCTGGTCCCCGCGAACACGTCGCCGACGTTGTAGGCGACGCCGCTGGCGAACGCGGTGTGCTGGCCGGTGCCCGCAAGCGCGCCCAGCACGGCGAGAACGGAGCACACGAGCGCCAGAACACGTCTCCGTCGACGGCGCGTGTGAACTGCATCGCACAACACGAGAGACCCTCCTCTGTGCCGGATGACGAGAGGAGCGCCACGATGAACCGTCGTCGTGAGCCGGCCGTGAATGCAGCGTGACGCTGAGCGCTACTCGGTCGCTACGAAACGCCCAACGTCTGCACGAGCTCCCGCAACCTCGCGGTGGGAGCAAGGCCCAGCTCCGCACGCAGGAGCGCCTGGTACCCGCGATACTCGCGGACAGCTTCCGACTGATTGCCCTCCGCGAGGTGAACGCGTATCAGTGCGGCGCGTGACGTCTCCCGGAGCGGCTCGGCGGCGACGGCGGCCAGCGCCGCCGTGGTGGCGTCGCCAAAGCGACCCGCGCTCACGAGGCGGTCCGCCAGCGACTCGAGCGTGCGCAGGCGGAGCTGCCGCCAGCTCTCGGCCTCGGGCAGCACCCACTCCTCGTACCAGTCAGGCAGAAGCTCGGCGCCCAGCGCGCGAATCGCCTCCGAGCCGAGCTCCGACTCGCACGGTTCGTGCGCCGGGTTCAGCAGGCGGCGTGCCAGGGCGGCGGTCTCGTCCACATCGACTGCCGCATCGGCGGCGAGCCCGAGGTCGGCGGCGCTGATGCGCACGGCGCCACGGCCGGCGTTGTGCAGGCGGCAGAGCGCGGCGCGAAGCGATGTGTTGGCGCACTCCTGCGACGCGTCCGGCCAGAGCGTTCCCGCCACGACCGACCGTTTCAGCGTTCTCTTACGCAGGGCGAGCAAGGCCAGCACTCGCTGCGCGCCGCGAGAGAGCGCAACGTCGCTGGTCCCCGGCAGGCTGAGCCGGAACTGGCCGAGCAGCGAAACCCGAATCATGGTTGCACCACCACGGCGGCACGCCAGCCGGATCTGTCGCGCACTCTGAGTCCTGCGCCTCCTGCTTCGCCGACGCGTCAAGGATGTGCACGGGCTCGCGGAGCGTCAATCGCGCTGTTGTCTTAAGACGAGGTGCGCGGCGAAAAGCGGCCGTCGATCAGCAGCAGGCAACGCCCTCGAGTTCGGCACCGGCATCGGCAAGCACGGTGTAGATCTCCCACGGCTCGTCGCCGGGACCCCGCACCCACACCTTGTCCTGCACCGCGTAGCAGCAGGTCGTGCCCTCCTCGACTTGGGTTCCCAGGCCGTGAGCTGCGAGCCGTGCGGCGGCGGACGACACGTCGGCCGGCGCCTCGACCTCGACGCCGAGGTGGTCGAGCCGGGTGGCCTCGCCCGCCCGGCCCTCGATCAGCACGAGCTTGAGCGGCGGCTCTGCGATGGCGAAGTTGGCGTAGCCCGGACGGCGCTTGGCCACCGGGGCGTCGAACAGTTTGGAGTAGAAGCCGATGGCGGCCTCGAGGTCGCCGACGCGGAGAGCGAGCTGAACTCGCGGCATGTGATCAGGTCCTCCTGTATCGAAGAGCATCTATGCAAGCCTTGCATACTGCATAGACGCCTGTCAACATAGACGCATGTCTACGCAGGTCGACCCGCTCGCCTGCTGCACGCCGCTCGGGGTCGAGCCGATGGACGCCGCCCAGGCCGAGACGGTGGCCGAGCTGCTGCGGGCGCTGGCCGATCCTGTCCGCCTCCGACTGATGTCGATCATTGCCGCGGCCGACGAGGCCTGCGTGTGCGACCTCACCGCCCCGTTCACGGTGTCACAGCCCACCATCTCGCACCACCTCCGCGTGCTCAAGGAGGCGGGGCTCGTCGATTCGGAGCGCCGCGGCACGTGGGTGTACTACCGGGCACGGCCGGAGGCGCTCGACGCGCTCGGGGGCCTCTTCCCCACCGCGGTCCGCGTTCGGTGACGGCATCGCTGCCTCGGCGGCTGCTCGCCGAGTTTCTCGGCACCGGGCTCCTGGTCGCCGTCGTGGTCGGGTCGGGCATCGCGGCCCAGACGCTGAGCCGGGACACCGGGCTCGAGCTCCTGGAGAACGCGGTGGTGACCGCCGGCGGGCTGGCCGTGCTCATCCTGATCTTCGGACCGGTCAGCGGCGCCCACTTCAACCCGGTCGTGTCGATCGCCGACTGGCTCCTCGGCCTGCGCCGCCACAGCGGGCTGCGGTCGCCGGACCTGGCGGCCTACATCCCCACGCAGATCGCAGGCGCCATCGCAGGGTGCGTCCTCGCCAACGCGATGTTCGCCAAGCCGCTGGTGGAATGGTCCGCTCATGTCCGCAGCGGCGGCCCGCTCTGGCTGGGTGAGATCGTCGCCACGGCCGGGCTGCTGCTGGTCATCGTTGCGCTGGCGCGGACGGGCAAGCCCGCACAGATACCGTGGGCGGTGGGGGCGTACATCGGAGCCGGCTACTGGTTCACGTCGTCGACGGCCTTTGCCAACCCGGCGGTGGCCATCGGCCGAGCGTTCACCAATACGTTCGCCGGCATCGCGCCCGCGTCGCTGCCCGGATTCGTCGTCGCCGAGGTCGTGGGCGGCGCAATCGCGATCGCGCTGATCGTGTTCCTCTTCCCCGACGCGGCAAAGGTGGCTGACAGGCTCGTCGTCCCCCATGCGCGCGAAATCGAGGAGCGCGTGCTCGCCGAGCGATCAGCGTGACCGGCACCGCCGCAGCGCCCGAGGTGCTGTTCGTCTGCGTCCACAACGCAGGGCGCTCGCAGATGGCGGCAGCGTTGCTCCAGCACTACGCGGCCGGCCGGATCAGCGTGCGCAGCGCCGGCTCGGCACCGGCCGGCGAGGTCAATCCGGCGGTGGTGGCGGCGATGTCCGAGATCGGCATCGACATCCGCCGCGAGAGGCCGAAGCGGCTGACGAACGACGCCGTCGAGGCCTCCGACGTGGTGATCACGATGGGCTGTGGCGACGCGTGCCCGTTCTTCCCGGGGAAGCGCTACATCGACTGGGAGGTCGAGGACCCTGCGGGCAGGTCACTCGAACAGGTCCGGCCCATCCGCGACGATATCGATCGCCGTGTGCGAGGGCTCGTCGATGAGCTGCTCGCCACGCAGCGCTAAGCGTTCCTGCGTCACAGCTCAGCGCACGGTGTCGAGCCGGTGCGCCACCTGGTACACGTTGCCGGAGGCATCGCGGAACATGGCCCGGCGGTCGCCATAGGGGGTGTCGACCGGCTCCTCGATCGTGGTCGCGCCCGCCTGCACCGCGCGACGGTGGGTGGAGTCGGCGTCGTCGACGTACACATACAAAAAGACCGGAAATGGTTCACGTTCCAGCGTTGAGCTGACCATGACGATCGAGTCGCCGATCTGCACATCGGTGGGCCGGCCGGGTTCGATCTCCGCCGCGGCGTTGAACACTGTGCGCAGGAATGCAACCTGGCGCTCGACATCGGCCACGAACATTCGCGGCGTGACCGTGTGGAAGCCACTCATCCGATCAAACTGGTGCGGAGAGCTCGGCCATTCAAGGAGGGCATCGCGGTGACACGGAACCCGTATGAGGATATCCCCGCTGTTCCGACCTTTGAGCTCACCAGCCAAACCATCGCCACCGGTGAGACGCTGGCCGTCGCGCAGCGCAGCGGGATCCTCGGGGCCGGCGGCCAGGACACATCGCCTGACCTCGCGTGGTCAGGGTTCCCCGCCACGACGGCGGGCTTCATGGTGACGATGTACGACCCTGACGCCCCCACACCCAGCGGGTTCTGGCATTGGACCGTCATCAACCTCCCCGCAGACATCACGTCGCTGCCGGCTGGTGCGGGCGACGGTGACGCAACGATGCCCGCCGGCGCAGTTCATCTCGCCAACGACGCGAGCATGCACCGGTACCTCGGTGCCGCCCCGCCCCCGGGGGATGCGCCCCACCATTACTACGTCGTGGTCTCGGCGCTGGACACCGCGGAGATCGGGCTCCCTGTCACCGCGACCCCAGCGCTCGCGTCGTTTCAGGCACTGGCGCACATCCTCGCCAGGGCAATGCTGGTTCCGGTGTACGGCGCCCCCTGACCGCCCCAGGGCCCGCTGCCGCGGTCAGCGGCTGAGGGCGCGTTCCAGCTCCGCTTTGCGCATGCGCGAGTAGCCCGTCATGCCACGGCTGCGAGCCTCATTGCGCAGCTGCGCGACGGTTCGGCCTCCAGCGCCGCGATGCGAGCGCAGGCCACCACGACGTCCGGACGACATGTCCGCCAGCGAGCTCCGGCTCGCGGTGCGCGCCTCACCGGCGCGCGCGCGTTCCTTGTTGACGACGCGTGCCGCGATCTCGCTCGCAACGGGCTTCGAGCGGCCGCTGTGCTGCAGCCCCTCCTTGACGTGCTCGTACTGCCGCTCTCGTTTGGCACTCCAGCTTCGCTGAGGCATTGGTCACTCCTCCGTCGTGGATTCTTGGCGGCGGCCCGCAGTGGCGAGCCGCCGCCTGGTTTCCCGCCTCGGGGCGCACCCCTCGAAGGACGGAAGGAAGGGAGAAAGGGGTATCAATAGTGTGGTGTTTCATGATATCAGCGCTGTACGCTCGGCCGCAGCCATGCTCGCCTGACCTCCGTCATCGCGTGCGTGGCATCAGCGAGCGAAACCCGCGGTCCGCTGGACGATCGCGTCCAGGGTCGAGCTGAAGTCACCGCGGGTGCCGCCACAGTCTGTGGCAGGCGGCGCTGGCGAGATCACGAAGTCACAAGCGGAGGTCCGGTCGAAAGCGAAGGTGATCACGCGGCTGCCGACCGTGAACTGGTACCAGACGGCGGGGTAATCGCCGCACGCGTTTGACGAGTGTTCGACGCGCGTCCCTGCGAGGCCACCAGCTGTCACAGGTTCAGTCGTCGCGCACGCCGGCTGCGCCGACGCCGGCGGCGGTGGCGCGGCCGCGACGGGCATCACGTCGATGACGATGTCGTCGTTGGCTGCATCGACGCCGCACATGTCGTCGTGGGGGGCCAAGCGCACCTCGTTCCCCTGCCCCGGCTGCGTTTGCCCGATCGCGCATGGCCCGAAGAGGTGCCAGGACGGCGGGATCCGGATCGCGTACGCGCCCGACGGACCGGCGTAGCGCGTCCATCCGCCGGTTGGGTCGGACGACCTCGCCGTTCCCGTGTGGAACGGCGCTATGGCGACATGCGCCGAGACCTGCCAGGCGGCTGCGGCACCGAGGCTCAGGCCCGCAACGACGATGGCCGCGATCAGCAAACCGCGCCGCGGCCGGGGCGAAGCGGGCGTCGGGACCCAGTTCGATCGAGAAGTGCGCATGTTGGTATTAACAAGTCTGATAGCGCAGTTATCATAATTCGTGTGTACACAGGACGCCACTATCGTTGCGGGACCGCCGCACCGTATGGCTCCACGGACCACGGCGACATCTCCGGCCCGGATCGACGTGCCGCTACTTGCAGTTGTCCGGGATCGGCGTGAACGACGTGACGCCTGCCGTGATGGTCACCGACGCGAAGGGTCCGACGGTGTCCGCCGGCTCGTTCGAACCGCCAAGCCGGGCTTCGAGAACGTAAGCGCCGGGGTCCAGAACGAACCGGTACTCCTGGTCGACCGCAACAGACGTGCTCGCCGCGACGGTTGCCGGCAGGGCCACCAACTCAGAGCCACCGGAATACGAATACGAAGGCTTCCCGCGCAGCGCAAGCACCGTGCCGCCCATATAGGTCGGGTGGTGCGGGCCGTTGCCCAGCGCGGAACAGAATTCGACGCCTCCGTAGACGGCGCCCTTCGCGCTTGGCAGCGGTGCTGACGGTGGGGTCGGGATCGGCGATGCACTGCCATGCGGAGGCGCAGTCGGAGTGGGAGATCCACAACCAGCGATGCCACAGCCAAGTCCGATGCCGAGTGACAGCAAGGCCAGCCTTCGCCACATGTCCCCATTGTCGAGCGATCGCGTCACATGGTTCAAGCGGTGTAACCACCAGCGACACCGTCGCGCTCTGGCTCCCTGGACCGCCCGCGTGCCAGGTCGACCGGAGCGCGCGACATGGACAGGTCGGCCCGAGAATACAGAGCCGCAAGCCGAGGACATGTAAACCGATTGAACGTCACCGGACCCACACTCTCATGACGTCCACGCCGTCATCTGAGGCGAGCAACGCGGTGTTCCCGCTGAGCAGTGCGTCGGGCGCTGCCGAATACAAGGAGCTCGAGGCCGAGCTCCCGCGTCTCATGGCGCTGGCCTACTCGATCCTGCACGATCGCGAGCAAGCGTCGGACGCGGTGCAGGACACGGCCGAGCAGGCATGGCGGTCGTGGGAAGCGCTCCGGCAGCCAGATCGTCGGGCTGCTTGGCTGTCGACGATCTGCGTCCGGCAAGCGCTGCGGCGCGCGCGCGTCGAGCGCCGCCAGCGACTCATCCGATGGCGCCAGCGTCCGGAAGCCGACGGCGATCTGCGCGTGACCGACGTCGACCTGGGGCGGGCGCTGCGCCGGCTTTCGGTGAGACAGCGCGCCGTCGTCGGCCTGCATTACGCGTACGGCTACTCGCTTGACGAGGTGGCCGCAGTTCTGGGGTGCCGACCTGGCACGGCGCGGAGCCATCTCAACCGAGCCCTCGCGACGCTGCGCGAGCTCATGGAGGTCTTACCACATGGTTCCGACGACTGACCTCGACGCACGTTTGCGGCGTCACCACGAGGAATTGGTCGGTCTCTTCACCGCTCATCGCGTGAGCACGCCCCTGCCGCGGCGTCGCCACACCAGGGTCCTCGTCGTGGGTCTCATTCTGGCTGTGGCGGCTGCGATCGCGGCGCCCGTGCTCGCATTGCGCCTGGCACCATCCCACGTCACGGAGCGTCAGGTGGAAATAGCCGGGTTCACGGTGACCGTTGCTGCCAGCACCATGCTCACGCCGCGGATGTCGCGCGAGCAGGCGACCTCTGCGGCAGAGGCGTTCGTCACGAGCCATCCCCCGCACCTGCCATACGGTGGCCCGATCATCAGCGGCCTCAGCGTGGATGGTGCCTCGTTCGTCGCCGCGGTGCGGCATGTGGTCGGTCCCTGCGTCAACGTGTCCCTACAGCGTGCAACGAATGTTTGGGTGGTGGCCGTCGCGGCGCCGGCGCAGTCAGGATGGAGCCAGGTGCGCGGTGCGTTTCTCGTCGACGATGCAACGGGAAACCTGGTTGGCGGAGACCTGTTGATGAGCCCGGCGCGCGATGAGCCGGTCGTGTGCCGGTGACCGTCGCGGATGGGGGTCCACCGGCTCCTGCATCGTGCTACACGTCGCTTTCTCTGGTGGTGCGTGAGCTCGGACGCCATGCTCGGCGGTTGGGCGGGAGCGGTTAGGCTCGTTCACGCGGAAACCGCGCACGGAAGCCCGCGATCATCACCGCCCCGTGCGCGTCGCGCTGAGCGGCATCAGTCCGGAACTGTTCTCGCAGCGGCGGATCGCTGCGCCATCACTGCTTACGGCTGCGGGTTACATGAACTGTGTTCACCGTGCATGTGCGGCGTGAGCGATGCGGTTGGTCGGTGGTGTAACACGGTTGAGTATTCCAGTGCACAACGATCGCGGCGTGCCGACGCTCAACGAGCGCCGCCGCGATCACCGGGAGTCGCTGCTATGCACACACGCCTGCTGGGGCTGGCCGCCCTCGCCACACTGGGACTTGCGGCATGCGGTGGTGCTTCCGCCGCGACGAGCTCGTCGCGTGCCGCCACCACAACGACGACGTCGCAAGCGTCCCCGTCGCCTGTGCCTGCCACGGCACCGCCGCCGGCGGTGCCGACCGCTGTCCCCGCAACAGCCGCACCGACGGCGCCGCCGGCGCCACCGACACCCGTGCCAACCGTATTGCCGGCGCCCCCGCCTCCGGCCCCCAAGGCGACACCGTGCGTGATCCCGCAGGGTGGCGGCGGCGATGGTGACGCCGACAACTTCGGCGCACCGAGCGACGGCGACGGTTGCGATCGCTGACCGCGTGGCGCGGTCAGGCAGCCGGCTCTGAGGGGGCCCCGCAGCGGGGTCCCCTTTCGTCAATGAGCGTGCTCTGACTACCGGCTGACCGATCCGTCAGCGAGGCCTGGCGTGTGAGCGGTCCTCGGACGAACGGGGCGCCGCCGCGTCGTCGCTTTGCCGGCCGCCACGAGGCCCGACTCGGCAGTCCAGCGCTCGGCTGCGACCGTCAGCTTGCGCAGCAGGACCTCCAGCCGCCCGAGCTCGGCTGGGGTCAGGACCGTCAGGTACCGCTTCTGCTCTTCGAGGTACCGTTCGATGAGCTGGCCTGTGAGCGTTGCGCCGACGTCCGTGAGGCGAACAAGCACGCCACGCCGGTCGTCCGGATCGGGACGGCGTGCAACGAGATGCGCACGTTCGAGACGATCGATGCGACCAGTCATACCCCCGGAAGAGATCGTGACCGAGGCGAGCAGCCGGCCCGGCGACAACTCGTAAGGCGGGCCCTCCCTCCAAAGCGCCGCCAGCACGTCGTCCTCGCCGGCAGCGATCTTGTGCGGGGCGAAGACCGCGTCACGAATCTTGCCGAGATGGAGGGCAACGCGCCCAATTCGGCCGCCAACGGCCATTGACGAGATGTCCAGCTCAGGTCGCTGTGCTCCCAGGCGGTCCATCAGGGCTTCGACCGTGTCTGCCATGACACCGATCGTACCAAGTATCCGTTCTGCTGCGAGATTCTTGACAGTAGATATCTTGCTATCTATACTCTTGCTGCTGAGAATGTCAGCAGCAAGCGTACATGGCGGGAGAGCAGCGGGTGTCGAGCGGAGCGCCGGCGACGGTCGCGGAGGCGAGCGGACCAAGGCGGAGCGGCCTGCCAGGCGCCGCCACCGGTCCGGTAACTGACTGGGAGGACGTGTACGCCGCCAACGTCGCGCCGATCTACCGCTTCGTGTACTCGAGGACAGGGAACCGCCCGGATGCAGAGGACGTGACATCGCAAGTCTTTCTGCATGCGATGCCATCTCTCCGCACCGCACGACCCGAGGAGACGCGCGCCTACCTCTTCGCCACCGCGCGCACGCAGCTGGCCAACCACTGGCGGGATCGATATCACGTGGCGGCCGCCGACTTGGACGAGTTTGCCGCGCCGTCTGCGGAGAGCGCGTACTCCGAGGCTGCCGGGCGGAGCGTGGAGTGCGTGCTCGGGTGCCTTCCCGAGCACTACCGGCGCGTTCTCGAACTGCGATTCCTTCGTGGGTTCTCGGTCCGTGAAACGGCTGCTGCCATGCGCACCACTGCTGCCAACACGAGGGTGATGCAGCTGAGGGCGTTGCGCCGGGCGGCCGCGCTGGGCTTCTGCTCCTCCCTCGGTCCCGACGGGCAGCCGTCGCGGGTGCAAGCGTCACCGTCGAGGCCGTGACCACATGCCGCCGGCGTGGGGAGTGCACTACCTCGCGCCCTTCGACCTCCTCTTCAACGCGCAAGAGTTCGAGTACCCCGATTTGGGGGCCTCGGGGCAACAGGTTCCGAACCACGCTGCGCCCGTGCCAGGGCTGCCGATCCACCTCAGGCGCGCGTTTGGCGAGGCGCGTCATACACGATACGATGCGCGTATGACAATGCTTAGCTTTCGGGTGGAGGAGGGCGACGCCGAGGAGCTGCAGGCATGGTCGGAACGACTCGGCGTGGATCGGTCCGAGGTGCTGCGGGATGCACTCCGCATGCACCTGAATCGTCTCGCCGGAGAACAGGACGCCGCCAAATGGGAGTCGAGCCCACTCGATGAAGGGGAGCTGGCCTTGGCAACGGTCGCCGACTGGGGACCGGCGGAGGATTGGTCGGACTGGGCTGATGCGGCGGGGTGAGATCTGGTTCGCCGCGACGCCGGGGGGCGATCGACCGGTGCTGATCTTGACGCGAGATCCGGTCGCTGAGCGCATCAGCTCGGTTGTCGTCGCGGCACTCACAAGGACCCGCCGGGGCCTGATCTCCGAGTTGGACCTGACCGCTGCTGGGGATCATGTGCCTAGCGACTGTGTCGTGAACTTCGACAACATTCACACCCTCGGGAGAGAGATGTTCCGGCGCAAGGTCGCATTGCTCAGCTCTGCACGGATGTCCGACGCGTGTCGTGTGCTGCTCGCGGCTACCGGCTGCTAAGAACGACGTCGCCGGGGGCCGTCACGAAGTTCGGATACTGTGCAGAAATGGGCGGAACAGGACTCGAACCTGTGACCTCCTCGGTGTAAGCGAGGCGCTCTGACCGACTGAGCTATCCGCCCTCGGCCACACACTAGCGCTCGGGCGCGCGCTCTTCGATGGTGCCGTCAGCGTGCGCGACGAGCAGCAGGTCGGTCATCCCCAGGAACAATCCGTGGCCGACCACGCCGGGGACGGCGTCGAGACGCGCGGCGAGTCCCTCGGGGTCTTCCATCGTGGCGAACCGCGCGTCCGCCAGCAGATTGCCGTTGTCGCTGCGAGCCTCGCGCAGCGACACGGCGGCGCCCAGCGACTCGAGCGTGGCCAGCGTGCGCTCGGATCCGAACACGACGAGCTCGATGGGCACCGACCCGGGCAGCACGTCGCACAGCTTCGTCTCGTCCACCAGCACGACGAAGCGCTCAGCCGCGGCGGCGACGATCTTCTCGCGCACGTGGGCGCCGCCCCCGCCCTTGATCAGACGCAGGTCGGGGTCGACGGCGTCGGCGCCGTCACCCGCGAAATCCAGTCCGCCGGCACCGAGCGCCACCACCTCCAGCCCGTTCGACGATGCCAGCTGCGCCGTGGCGTCGGACGTCGCCACACACGTGATTCGCAAGCCCTGACGTGCACGGTCGGCCAGGCCGAGGATGAACCAGTGCGCGGTCGATCCGGTGCCGAGGCCGACGCGCATGCCGGACTCCACCATCGCGGCCGCGGCGTGGCCGACCGCCCGCTTCGCGTCGTCCTGGCTCAGGACGCCAACCGGCGGCGCAGCTCGGCAAGCGCGCCGGGGTCGATGCCGGGAACGCCGTCGGGCTGGCGCATGTACTGCTCCTGCACCGCGAAGACGGCCTCGATGAGCTCCGCCGCGCCGACGCGTGGGCCGAAGGCGACACCGCGCCGCCGCAGCGCCACGATGACGCGAGTCGGGATGTGGCCTCCGCGCAGATTCACCTCTTCCAATTGTGTGAGCAGTCCGTCGAGCTCGCAAAGTGCCTCGCGCCGGTGAACGCGAAGGTCTTCCGGCTCCTCGGTCCATGTCAGCTGGTTGAGGACGCGATTGCGGACGAACGTGGGCATGGACTTCGTCCCCCGGAGCGGGACATCTATTTTCGGGTTGTTGGTGAGATGTTCTGGACTGAGTGGACCGAACAGATGAACGCTCGACGCTGATGGTACTGGCCATTGGCAGCATTAATCTACGAAACGTTTGTTCGCTGCCTCAAGTAAGGGGAAAGGTTGGCAGGAACAGCCGGCGGCAAGGCTGCGGCCGCGGCGCCCAGGCCGCCGCGCTAGGAGGTCGTCGGCACGGGCCGCGGCGCCGCGCGTCGCGGGGCCGGGCGCAGGAAGAGCCACAGCCCGGCCGCGAGGAACAGCGCCCACACCAGCACCTGCAGCAGCGTCGGCGCCGCGCTGTACCCGAGGAGCCCGTGGAGCACGTCGCCCACGCCCTGGTCGTCGGGCAGCGTCCGGCGGATGTCCCACAGTGTCATCGAGGCGCCCGGCAGCACACCGAGCGCCTGCAGGTTGCCGATGGCGTTGGCCAGCAGCCCGGCGGCCACGACGAGCAGGAGGCTGCCCAGCACCGTGAAGAACTTGCCGATGTTGACGCGAACCCCGACGCGGTACATGGCGAAGGCGACTGCGAATGCCAGCCCGAGGCCGAGGACCGCGCCGACGCCCACGTCGAGCGGCGACGACTGATAGGCGATCGCCACGAGGAACAGCACCGTCTCCACCGCCTCTCGTCCCACGGTGACGAACGCGATCAGCGCCAGCGCGAGCGCCGAGCCGCCAGCCACGGCTCCCGCGGCCCGGGCCTTGATCTCGCGGCTCATGGTGCGTGCGTGCCGGCGCATCCAGAACGTCATGTAGGTGAGCACGGCAACGGCCAGCAGGAACACCACCGTCTCGAACCAGGCCTGCTGCGTGGAGCCGACGAAGGCATCGCGGCTCACCACCCAGAGCACGACGCCGACGCCGACGGCGACGAGCACGGCCGCCCCCGCCCCGGCGAGAACCCACCGGAAGAGGTCGCGCCGGCCGGCGGCAGCGAGGAACGTCATGAGGATGGCGCAGATGAGCGTCCCCTCGATCCCCTCGCGCGCAAAGATCAGAAAGCTGCCGAGCATCGCCCTCACATGCTTCGGTGGTCTTGTCTGCGGTTAGATTAGCCTAATCTAATCCGATCGACGTCACCCAGACCGCACGGGCGACCAGATCGTCGAGGGGGACCGGTCCCGCGCCGGCGTCGATGCTGCCGCCCGCGGCGGCCAGCACCTGGATCTCGGTGCCCGGATACAGCTGGTGCGTGTTGAGCGTGGCGAGCAGGTGCGGCGCGTCGTGCTCGGCCACCTCGGAGATGCGCGCGATCCGGCCGCGAGCGCCGGGCGCCAGCTCGGTCAGCCGAAACAGCCTGCCGCCCCCGCTGGGCGGCCGCCGCCCCGGGATCACGTTGCCGTGCGGGCATGTCGCGGGGTGGCCGAGGGTGGCGTCGATGCGCTCGAGCACCAGCGGGCTGACGCCGTGGGCCAGCGACGCCGCCTCGCGGTCGGCAGTGGCCCAGTCCAGCCCGAGCGTGTCGGTGAGCCAGCGCTCGATGATGCGGTGGCGGCGCACGATCTCGGCGGCGGCCTGCTCGCCCGTTTCGGTGAGCTGCACCCCGTGGTCGGCACCGGCCCGCACCCAGCCGTCTCGCGCCAGCCGCTGCAGGCTGACGGTCGCGGTGGGGGCGCTGACGCCCAGCCATTCGGCGAGCCGGCCCGGGCGAGGTGTCTCCCCCTCGTGCTGGATGTAGTAGATCGCCTCGAGGTAGCGCTCGGCGAGGTGCGACGGCTGTGCCGCCACCACCGCGCCCTCGGTCACGGACGCGTCAGGCTGCCGCCGGGGCGGTGGAGGCCGGCGCCGTCACCGCGTCCGGCACGAGGTCGCGGCCGAAGGCGGCGGCCAGCTCGGCCGCCAGCAGCGGTGCAACCGTTTCGGGTGTGGCGCCGCGGACGCCGAGCGCCTGAAGCGACGTGGCCGACGCCCCGGCGATGCCGCAGGGCGTGACCCGCTCGAACCAGCTGAGGTCGGTGCAGACGTTGAGCGCGAGCCCGTGCAGGGTGACGCCCCTCGCTACCTTCACCCCGATCGCGGCCAGCTTGGCCGTGCCCAGCCACACGCCGGTGTATGGCGGCCGGCGACCGGCGCCGACCTCGAACGCCGCCGCCACGCGGATCGCCGCCCCCTCCAGCGCGCGCACGTACCGCACGACGTCGCCGTGCGCCGGGTGGCCGGCGATGGGAAACACGCCGGGAAGCCACACGATCGGATACGCCACCAGCTGGCCCGGCCCATGGAATGTGACCGACCCGCCCCGGTCGACGTCGACGTACTCCGCGCCGGCGGCGCGCAGCGCCTCCGGGCCGGCACCGAGGTGCCGCGGATCGCCGCCGCGTCCCATCGTGTACACCGGCGGGTGCTCGAGCAGCAGGAGCTCGTCGCCGATCTGGCCGTCGCGGCGCTGCTGCGCCAGCTCGCGCTGCAGCGTCCACGCGTCGCGATACGAAACGCTGCCGAGCCAGCGGGCGCGCAGCGAGCTCACACGGCCTCCGCGGCCACCGCCTGCTCGTGCGCGTGGTAGCTGGAGCGCACCAGCGGACCCGACTCGACGTGCGCGAAACCCAGGCCGAGCCCGAACTGCTTCAGCTCGGCGAACTCGTCCGGGTGCCAGTAGCGGACCAGCGGATGGTGCTTCAGCGAGGGCCGCAGGTATTGGCCAATAGTGACGATTTCTATGTCGTGGGCGCGCATCTGCGTGAGCAGCTCCTTGACCTCGTCCATCGCCTCGCCCAGCCCCACCATCAGCCCCGACTTGGTGCGCGACCGCGGCTCCATCCGCTTGGCAGCGCGCAGCAACTCCAGGCTGCGCGGCAGGGCGGCCTTGGGCCGCACCCGGCGGTAGAGGCGGCCGATCGTCTCCACGTTGTGGTTGAAGATGTCCGGCCGCGCCCGCATGACGGCCGCGAGCGCCTCATGGTCGCCCTGGAAGTCGGGCGTCAGCACCTCAATCGTGGTGCCCGGTGCGGCCGCGCGGATCGCCTCGATGGTGGCGGCAAAGACGCCCGCGCCGCCGTCGGCGAGGTCGTCGCGGTCGACCGACGTCACCACCGCGTGGCGCAGCCCCATGCGGGCCACCGCCTCGGCCACCCGGCGCGGCTCGTCTGCATCGATGTCGCCGCCGCGCTTGCCGCTCTTCACCGCGCAGAACGCGCAGGCGCGGGTGCAGACGTCGCCAAGGATCATGAAGGTCGCCGTGCCGTGTCCCCAGCACTCGGCGATGTTGGGACAGCGCGCCTCCTCGCACACCGTATTGAGGTCGAGCCCACGCATGATCGTCTTGATGCGCGTGTAGCCCTCCCCCGTCGGCAGTTTGACGGTGAGCCACGGCGGCCGGCGGTCAACTCCCTCTGGCAGAAGCTGCTGGTGCAGCGATCGCAGGGGGATCGTCTTCATGGGTCTGTGATCACTGTATCGCAGCTCTGAACGTGTGACGGTACCTAACCCTCGCGCCGTTCGTAGCGATGCTCTTGCTCCCGCACCCGGGTGATGTGGTTCCTGCGGCTGTAGCAGTTCAGCGCTAGAAGCGCTAAAATAGCGCTATGGCGACGATTCAGGTGCGCAATGTCCCCGATGACGTGCACAGGATCTATCGCATGCGCGCAGCCGCAGTGGGCATGAGCTTGCAGGAATACGTGCTCGCCGAGCTCGAGCGGAATGCACGGCTGAAGACGCCGGCCGAGCTGGTTGCGGATGTGGAGGCGCGCATCCGCGTCGAGGGCATGGAAGGAATGACGTCGACCTCGTCCGCGGCCGTGGTGCGAGCTGATCGCGACGCACACTGAGGGCCGGCTCTGAGCGTTGTTGATGCGTCGGTTCTCGTCGATGCGCTCGTCGATGGGGGCGCGGCGGGCAACGCCGCCAGGAATGCGCTGCGGACGCTGCATGCCATCGAGGTCCCCGCGCTGTTCGGCGCCGAGGCGGTGTCCGTGTTGCGACGCCGGGTTGCGCGAGGAGAGCTCGACCCGCGGCGCGCCGCAGTCGCCCTCAATCAAATACGCGGCGTGCGCGCTATCCGATATCCGTTCGAGCCGTTTGCTCAGAGGGCCTGGGAGCTCCGCGGGAACCTGACCGTGTACGACGCGTGGTACGTCGCGCTCGCGGAATGGCTGGGCACCGATCTGATCACTGCCGACCAGACGCTCCTCCGTGCCGCCGGTCCCCGGTGCCCGGTCCGCCGTCCTGGTGAGCACGCCTGACGAGCGCGGTCCGCCGGGCGCCGGCGTCGTGAAGCCCGGTTCGCAGGCGAGTCGGCAGGGCACAATCGATTGACGATGGATCCCGCAGCCACGCCCCCGCGCAACGAACCTGTCCACACGTACGCGCCCGGCTCCGCCGAGCGCATCGCGCTCCGTTACGCGCTCGACACCATGGAGGCCACGGCGCCACACCCCATCCGCCAGCACATCGCCGGAGATGGCGACGCCGGCGGCGGCGAGCCGCTGCAGATCCGCGCCCCGCACCGGCACGAGCTGGTGCTGGGGCAGGCGATGCAGGCGACGGCCGCAGACGTCGGCCGCGCCGCCGACGCCGCGCTCGCGGCGTGGCGTTCGTGGTCGGCCACCGCGTTCGAGTCGCGCGCTGCGGTGTTCCTGCGCGCGGCCGACCTGCTGGCCGGGCCCTGGCGCGACCGCATCAACGCCGCCACGATGCTCGGTCAGAGCAAGACGGTGCACCAGGCGGAGATCGACGCCGCGTGCGAGCTCATCGACTTCTGGCGATGGAACGTGCACTTCGCCGCGCGGCTGCAGGAGGAGCAGCCGGTGTCCCCGCCCGGACAGTGGAACCGCCTGGAGCACCGCCCGCTCGAGGGCTTCGTGCTGGCGATCACACCGTTCAACTTCACGTCGATCGCGGGCAACC
>DASUWI010000048.1:0-13465 GCA_036378495.1 Candidatus Dormiibacterota bacterium | reverse complement strand
ATCCCGGGCCTGATGAACCCGGTCGCGGAGAAGCTCACAACCTCGACGATGGTGTCGCTGAACGCAATGGTCGAAGTCCAGAATCAGAAGGTCTCCGACGTCGCGCACACCTGGCTCGTGCAGAACGGCTTCCTGAAGAGCTGACGAAGACGCGCGTCGCCGGTGTCCGCGCCCGTTTGAGAGCGGACACCGGCGCACCGCTTCGCGCGACCACGGCGTCGCACCGCGGTGCGGTCCCGGTGGCCCGCTATCGCAGCAGATCGCGCAGCGCGTCCTCGACGCCGCGGTGGAACGTCGGGTACGCGTAGATCATCGTGCGCAGCGTGGACACCGGGATCTGCGCGTGCACCGCAAGCGTGAGCATCGACAGCACCTCGCCACCGGCCGGCCCAACGGACGTTGCGCCCACGAGCACGCCGCGGTGGGCGTCTTCGACGAGCTTGATCACGCCGTCGTTGCCGGCCTTGTGGATCCAGCCGCGCGCGGTCTCTGGCACGCCCGCCACGCCGGTGCGCACCGTCAGACCCTGCTCGCGCGCCTGCTGTTCGGTGAGGCCGACCGCGCCGACCTCGGGATCGGTGAACGTCACCCGCGGAACGGCACGGTAGTCCGCTGCGGGCGCCTGCTCACCGAGGATGTCGGCGCGTGCCACCTCGGCCTGGTACAGCGACACGTGCGTGAACGCCCCATGCCCGGTGATGTCGCCGATCGCCCAGATGCCCGGCGCCGCGCGCATGCGGTCATCGACGTGGACGACCGCCGCCGTCGGGTCGAGCCGGGCGCGCTCCGGCCGCAGCGGAGCCAGGTTGTTGTGCCGTCCGGTGGCCACCAGGAGGTGCTGGGCGCGGACCGTGCTGCCGTCGTCGAGCGCGATGGCAATGCCGTCACCGTCTGCCGTGACCTGCTTCGCACCGACGTCGCACCGCACGTCAATGCCCTCGCGGCTGAAGACCTTGCTGAGCACGGCGCTCGCCTCCGGTTCTTCGCGCGCGAGGGGACGCTCACCCATCTCGACGACGGTGACGCGAGTGCCGAAACGGCTGAAGACCTGCGCCAGCTCGACGCCCACCGGACCGCTGCCGAGGATCGCGAGGGATTCGGGAGCTGCGGTGAGCTTGACAACGTCTCGGTTGGTCCAGAAGGGCACGTCGCGCAGCCCGTCGATGCGCGGAACGGCGGGTTCCGTGCCCGTGTTGATCACGATGGCCCGGCGTGCGCTGAACCCCTGGTCGCCGACAACGACGCGATCGGGGGCCTCGAAGCGCGCGGCCCCGCGGACGAACCGTCCGCCCTTGCGTTCGAATCGCTCGATGCCGGCGCGGTCGTCCCAATCATCGGTTGCGTCGTCGCGGATCCGCCGTGCGACCGGCGTCCAGCCGGGCGCGACGCTCGCGCTGCCCGCCATGCCGTCGACGCGGCGGGCCTCGGCAACCAGCCCCGCGGCCCGCACCATCATCTTCGTCGGGACGCACGCGAAGTACGGACATTCGCCGCCTACCAGCCGCTCCTCTATGCCGACGACGGCGAGGCCGGCCTCGGCCAGGCGCCCGGCGAGGTGCTCGCCGCCCGGGCCCATGCCCACGACTATCGCGTCGACCCGATCATCCACGTCAGTCCTCCTACCACGATCCGGCAACGGCTGTTTCATGAACACATCTCTGAGTAACCTGTCGCCAGGTACTCCCGTACCATGTCAGCAGACATGCGCGTCGTTGTGATGGTCGCAACCGCGGGCGTGGCCCTGGCACTTTGCGCTGCAGGGGGCAGCCTGACTGCAGTCGCGTCTGGCCGCCACACGCAGTTCACCACGCAGGCCACCGCGTTGCAGAACGAGTGGGTCAAGGATGTCAGCGCCGGCGTGCCGGCGGCCAACATCGCACCGCTCAAGAACACGCTTCAGCAGTCTGCGGACTCGCAGTCGGCATGGTGGTCGCCGCACTGGTGGGGCGACACCGGCCAGCCGTTGATCGACCAGCTGCACCGGCAGACCACCACGGTGTGGAACGCCGCCATGAGTGCGGGGCGGACGCAGGCGCGGTCCGTTGTGACCCTGTGGTCGCAGCTCAACCAGCAGCTGGGGTCGTACATCCCCACCGACCTCAGCGCCACCGCGGCGCAGTGGCCCGCGCAGCTCGCATCGGCGGGCAGCCCCAAGCAGCTGCAGCAGCTGGCCAAGGCGTGGCTCGGCGACGTCGCGACGGCGCGCAGCAAGGCCACGACGAATCAGCTCACCGCGGAGCTGAACGCCTCGGTCTCCGGATATGGGGGCGTCGATGGGCTCGTCACCGATGCGCAGAGCGCCGTCAGCACCGCGCAGGCGGACAACCTCGACACAGGGGATGTCCCAACGCTCATCGCGGCCGTACAGAACGACTACCAGGGCGACGTCGTCCAGAGCGCGGATGCAACCAATGCCGTGCAACGGCTGGTCAATGCCGACAGCTCGCTGCGCTCGCTCATCGCGCTGAACGACAACGTCAACGCGTTGATCAAGCCACTGGAGTACTCGGCGGACCAGGCTGCGGCTGAGAGCACACCGAACAACGCCGCCCTGATGACGCAGTTCGACAGCGTGCAGCAGGCGTTCCACGCCGCCGCGAACACCGACCAGCTGACCGCGGTGGAGAACCAGATCAGCACCGTGCAGAACAGCATCAACACGGAGCTGGCGGCGAACGTCTGCGGCCACAACGTCGGTGCCGGCAAGGTGATCACGTTCAACCTCGCGCTGCAGGAAGGCGTGTTCTACCAGGACGGCTGCGTGGTCAAGGCGACCCCCGTCACTACCGGACGGCCTGAGCTGCGAACGCCGACGGGGAACTTCTCCATCTTCTACAAACAGTCGCCGTTCCAGTTCATCTCACCCTGGCCGCCGAGCTCGCCGTTCTATTACGTCCCGTCGTGGACCAATTGGGTGATGGAATTCGCATCCGGTGGCTACTTCATCCACGACGCACCCTGGGAGCCGGCCGATCTCTACGGACCCGGCGGCGAGGACACCTCGGGCGCGAGCCACGGCTGCATCCACGTGCCCCACGACGTGATGCAGTGGCTCTACGGCTGGACGCCCGAGGGCACCCCGGTCATCATCACCTGAGCCCGGCGCTCAGCTGGTGCACCCCTGTGTCGAGACACCCTGCGTCTGGCCGACGCCTGCGTTCACGTCGTGCGCGATCGCCGGCATGCTCAGCGCGTAGCCCTCGTTGGGGTCGACGGTGCTGGCGGCGAAGACGAGCCCGATCACGACACCGTTCGAATCGACGAGCGGGCCGCCGGAGTTGCCCGGGATGATGCTCGCGGACAGGACGACGATGTCGCGGGTCACGACCGTGTCGCCGTAGATGTTGTAGCCCTGCGCCGACTCGCTGCCGGAGACGCCTGCGGCCGTGACCTTCAAGGTGCCGCCACCCGGATAGCCGATCGCCGCCGCGGTTTCGCCGCGCGGGGGATCCGTGCCCGTGCGCTGCAGCGGCGGGAGGCCGACGTTGGGGACGTACAGCACGGCGACGTCGACGTCGGGATCGTAGAAGACCACGGTGGCGCGGTCGGTGGCGCCCTGCGGCGTGTCCACCTCGACACTGTCAGACCCGGCGACCACATGAGCGTTGGTAACGAGGTAGTTGGACGCGACCGGCCACGCCGAGCCTGCCTCGGCGCCGCCGCCGCAGCCGAAGGCGACCACCTTTGACGTGACCGACGCAGCGGCGCGGGTGCCGGGCGTGTCGAGCAGCGGCGGGATCCCCACCGGCGAGCGCGGCGGCAGGATTGACGCAAACGGATTCGGAAAGTTCGTCGCCCGGAGGATGTTCTGGATGATTGCCAGAAACCCCGGTGGTGGCGGCAGCACGTGGTTGAGCCCCTGTTCGATGGCGGAACCGCTGATCTGCTGGTCGAGCGCCACCCATGGGCTGCCGGAGAAGACGAGGCCGAGGTACCACGATCCAAGCGCGACGCCGATCGCCGCCAGGGCTGCTCCGAGGGCGGAGTCAAGCTCCGCGAACCGCGTGCGGATCGTGCGCAGCCGGATTTGGAACCCGAGGGCGGTGCCGATGCCCTCCACGATCAGCGCAATCGCGAGAAAGAAGCCGATCGCAATCAGTGGTTGAACATTGCGATCGTGCGAGAGCGCCCGAGCGATCGGCGGAGCGACGAGCGCACCGATCAGGAGGCCGACGAGCAGGCCGGCCAGGGAGAGCGCCACCCAGCTGACCCCGCGCCGGAAGCCGGAGTAGGCGAAGAGAAGGCCAAGAACGATGATGATGCCGTCGAGGAGGTTCACCTGCCCGGAGAGTCTGCCGTCTCGGGATGGCCGCCGCGCGTGCCATGCCAGCAGGCCTCAGCTACCATCGGAGGCCGCATGAATCTGGCGAGAGTTCCGGCGCGCCGCCTGATCACGTTGTCGCTGCTGGTTGTGGTGACCGCTCTCGTCGGATGCGGCGGCAGCTCGCACACGACGCCCAAGGCGTCGTCGCGTCCAGCGCACTCGGCGGTGCCCACGCCGACGCCGCCGCCGAAGTTCACGGACAAATACGGGATCATCCACGCCGGCATGACCCTGGACGATGTGCGCACCCTCATGGGCGGGCAGGGCAACACGCTGTCCGAGGCTGACAACGGCGCCGGCACGACGAGCATCGTCATCGAGTGGCAGGACCCGAAGAGCTCGAAGTCGATCATCGTCACGTTCGTCAACAACGCGGTGGCGAGCAAGTCCGCCATCGGTTTCTGAGCGGCGCTACTCTAAAACACCGCAGACGTCGGGGCGTGGCGCAGTGGTAGCGCACCTGCTTTGGGAGCAGGGGGTCCCCAGTTCGAGCCTGGGCGCCCCGACAGCAGCACACGTGCGAGTGCGCGTGGCCGCGTATGCGAGCCGTACCATGCCGTGCCACCATGGTCGGCGGTCCGCCGTCCCCCCACCCCCGCGTGTCCAGCGACATGCCTGCGCACCCGGCAGCACCATCGAGCACCGCGGCCATCAGGCCACCGGATCCGCCGCCGCCACCACCAGCACCAGCACCTGCGTACAACGCGTACAGCGCTCAGCCCGGTACGGCTGACCCTGTCTCGGGAATTCGCCGGCCGCTCCTGATCTCGGGCTTCCTGCGCAACAAGACCGCGATCATCGGCACCGGCGTCCGCCTCGTGCCGCTGATCGTCGCAATCGTCAGGATCGTCTCACTGCAGCCGTCGCTGTCCTGACGACGCGGGCGTCCAAGAGAACGATGGCGTGTCCGCTCCACTGATCCGCTCGTGCCGTGTGGACGAGGTCGCGGCGGTGCTCCGCGTGTGGTCACTCGCCGGCGCACACCCAACCGCGACGGACACGCCCGCCGCGCTCCAGCGGCTGCTTTCGCACGAGCCGGACGCGCTGATCGTCGCGGAATCCGATGGGCAGCTGATCGGCACGCTCATCGCTGCGTGGGACGGCTGGCGTGGATCCTTCCACCGGCTGGCCGTGCTGCCCCAGCACCGTCGAGAGGGTGTCGCGCGCCGGCTCCTGAGCGAGGGAGCACGACGCCTTCGCGCACGCGGCGCCACCCGGTTGACCGCAATCGTGGTGGCCGACGACGTGGCGGCGATGGCGTTCTGGCGCTCGGAAGGCTACGAAGAGCAGGCGCGCCGCGCCCGGTTCGTCACGAACCGCTAGCCGTCACCGTATTCATCGTGGCGCAGGAACCAGATGCCACCTGGTTCGTTGCGCCCCAGCGGCGCGCGGTCGAGCCACTGGTACATGCCCCAGAGCCCGTCGAGCCCTCGCGCGTATGCGGAGTACGTGTGGTAGATGACACCGTCCTCCCGCACGAACGCGCTCATGCCGGGGTGCTCGCGCGTGTACGTCGCCCAGTCTGTTCCCACTCGTGCGTCCCAATCCTTGCCCGCCTCGAGGTTCGCGCGCACGTCCATCGGCCGGAAGTTGTACTCGGCCGTGCCGGATTGCTGTTGCTCGACGGTCCACGACGCCTGGAAGTCGTAGTTGAAGTCGCTGTCGACGCTGGACGCCCACGGAAAGGTCCAGCCCATGCGCTGCTTGTACGCCTGGATCTTCGCCAGCGGCGCGCGCGACACCGCCCAGAGCATCACGTCGTGGTTGGCGAGATGAACCGCGAAACCATTGAACCCGTCGGCGATGGCGGAGCACAGCGGACACCCGGCGTCGTAGTCGGGACCGAACATGAAGTGATACACGAGCAGCTGCGAACGGCCGCGGAAGAGATCGGCGAGGCCTGCCGGGCCGTCGTCGGTGTCGAATCGATACTCCTTGTCGAGGTGCACCCAGGGCAGCTCCTGCCGCTGCCGCGCCAGCTCATCGCTTTTCCGCACGTGCGCCTTCTCCGCGTCGAGCAGCTGCAACCGCGCGGCGCGCCACTCCTCGCGGCTCCCCGTCCTGTGATCGGTCATGAGGTCTCTCCTGGTTGTCGACGGCTGCCGAGCCCGGCCGCCTGAGCCTACGCACTGCAGCCGGCCGCGCGGAGAGCCAGCCCCCAATCTGGGTGTGATTCCCGCCCAAGATGGGTGGGGCTTCCCGATGAAGCCATCCTGGATCCGGCGCTCAATGGACGCATCGAACCCGACAGGCGGTTCACGGTTCACAAGGAGACGGTCATGGAAGCCCGTTCCAGGTTCATCCACTTTCCTCGGGAGGCGCTGCTGGCAATCGCCGTGGCGATCCTCGTGCTCGCGGCACTGGCGGGAGGCTACGTTCTTCGTCTGACCACTGCGCCAGCCGCATCGCCGGTCACTGTTGTCAGCGCCGGCGGCAGTGCTGCACCGGCTCAGTCAGACGCCCCGTGCGTGTGGACCGGCAGCGGCAAGGGTTGCTAGTGGAACGGGAGGGGCCGGGCGCGACCGCCCGGCCCTTCCGCCGCGCGCGCAGTGATTCGTCAAAGGATTAGGAAAGGTTCAGAATTCGCGAATGGACCTGCTGGAGAGGGACGCCCAGCTGCAGGTGTTGGGGTCGTTGCTGGCCGACGCCGAGGGCGGTGCGGGTCGCATGGCTCTGATTGCCGGTGACGCCGGCTCCGGCAAGACGGCGTTGTTGCGGCGCTTCTGCGACTCCGTCTCACGCACCACGCCCACGATGTGGGGCATTTGCGATTCACTGGGCACGCCCCGTCCACTCGGCCCGCTGCTCGACATCGCGTCGCAGCTCGGTGAGGGCATCGCCCCGCTGATCAAGGACGGGCACCGCGGGGAGGTCTTTGACGTCACGCTGCATGCGATTCGAGGCCAGGAACGGGCAGCGGTCGTTCTTTTCGAGGACCTGCACTGGGCCGACGAGGCGACGCTCGACCTGCTGCGCTTTCTCGGCCGCCGTCTTGCCGGCGCACGCGTGCTGATAGTGGCCAGCTACCGCCACGACGAGCTTGGCCTCCAGCATCCGATGCGGCTCCTTCTCGGCGACCTCACGCCCGTTGACTCGGTGCACCGCCTCTCCGTTCCTCCGCTGTCCGAAGCGGCGGTCGCCCAGCTGGCGGCCGGGACCGCGATAGACGCCGAGACGCTGCATCGCGAGACGGGGGGCAACGCGTACTTCGTCACCGAGGTGATCGCGGGTGGTGTCCACGTGCTGCCTCCGACGGTCAGCGACGTTGTGCTGTCTCGAGCGGCGCGGCTGTCATCCGCGGCACGCGCCGCGCTGGAGGCAGCCGCCATCGCCGGCTCCCGCATCGAGCGGTCTGGGATCACACGGATGCCCGGTGTAGAGCTGGCGCACCTCGACGAGTGTGTCGCTCGCGGTCTTCTGCAGTACGCGCCACCGCACTATGAATTCCGCCACGAGCTGGCGCGTCAAGCGGTGGTCGGTGCGATCAGTCCAGGGCGCCGCACTGCTCTCCACGCGGAGGTGCTGGCAATACTCCGCGACGCACCTGAACACCGCGCCCACCTCGACATCCTTGCCGACCACGCCGAAGCCGCGGGGGACGCCGACGCGACGCTCGAGTTCGCCCCTGCTGCCGCCGCGCTCGCGGCGTCGCTCAAGTCCCATCGCGCAGCTGCCGCGCATTACGAACAGGCGCTGCGGTTCGCCAACCGTCTCGAGCCGCGCGCTCGGGCAGAGCTGATGGTGCGCGCCTCCTACGAGCGTCACCTCATTGACGATCAACAGGAGGCGCTGGCGCTCATCAACCATGCGCTGCAGCTGTGGCGCGAACTCGGTGATGAGCTCAAGGTCGGTGACACCCTGCGCTGGCTATCGCGAGTGTACTGGCTGAGCGGCCAGACGCCGGAGGCGGAGGATGCTGCAGCGGGTGCGATCACCGCGCTCGAAACGCTTCCACCGGGGAAGGAGCTGGCCATGGCATACAGTGCCAAGGGGCAGCTCTGCATGCTTGGTCGCAGAATGGAAGAAACCGAGATCTGGTCAGGAAAGGCGATTACGCTGGCGCGCGAGCTCGGCGAGCTGCCCATCGTCGCCCATGCCTTGAACAACCTAGGCACGGCTCGCATGCAGAGCGGCGACGACAGCGGTGAGGCGCTCCTGCTGGAGAGCCTGCAGGTGGCGGTGGACCTGGGCCTCGAGGACGACGCGGCCCGTGCCTGGACCAACCTTGGCGCGGTGAGCGTCGACCAGAGCCGCTTGCCCAGAGCCCGTGCCTACTTCGAGGAGGGCATGCGCTACTGCGTCGAGCATGACTTGGAGTCGAACCGCTCCTGCATCGGCTGCGGACTCGCGGAATTGCGATTCATGTTGGGTGACTGGGACGGCGCGGCCTCGCTCGCCACCGAGCTGTGCCGCGACGGCCGGCTGTCGCGCATCAGCAAGGTGTCGCTGACGACGACGATCGCGCGCGTCCACATTCGCCGCGGTGACGGCGACCCCTGGGCGCTGCTTGACGATGCGCTCGCTCACGCGCGTCGCGCCGGTGACCTGCAGTTCGTCGCCCCGGTCGTCGCGGCGCGCGCCGAGGCAAGCTGGTTCGGCGGCCGCGCCGCAGACATTCCGGCGGAGGTGAGTGACACGCTGGCATCGGCGCTCGATCTCGACCAGCCCTGGTTCATCGGCGAGCTCAGCTACTGGATGTGGAAGGCAGGAGCTCTGAGCACCCCGACAGCTCGCGCTGCCCCCGCATATGCGCTTCAGATCGAAGGCGACTGGAAGGCTGCCCGTGCGCTGCGGACCGCGCGCGGAGAACCCTACGAGGCCGCGATTGCGCTCGCCGACAGTCCGGACGAAGCAGACCTCCGCACAGCGATTGCGGAGCTGTCCAGGCTCGGGGCGAAGCCGGCGATTGCGGAGATAACACAGCGGCTTCGCGACCTCGGCGTCAGCAGCGTCCCCCGCGGCCCACGTCCGCGCACGCTGCAGAACCCGGCGGGGCTGACGGCACGCGAGCTCGAGGTGCTGACACTGCTCTCCGAAGGGTTGCGCAACCCCGACATCGCGCAACGCCTGTTCCTGTCGTCCAAGACGGTGGATCACCACGTCTCGGCGATCCTGGCGAAGCTCTCGGTGCGGACGCGACGGGAGGCCGCACTACGCGCGCATGAGCTCGCCGGCGCGGAAATGCGCTAGCTAGCCGCGTGAGCGCGACAGCGCTTCGCCTCGTTCCGCGACCCGTGTGAGCGCTGGCGGATCCGTGATCACCACGGCGCCGCGGCGGGTCTCGACGACACCGAGCTCGCGCAGGCTCGCCAGCGCCCGGGTGACGACCTCGCGCGCCGTGCCGGTGGCGTCGGCGAGCTGCTGATGGTTGACCAGGGCGACGCTCTGTCCTTTGCCCGTCATCGCGGCCCACTCCAGGAGGTGCGCCGCCACCTGCGAGAGCGTGGAGCGCTGCTGCTGCGCCGCGACCGTGCGCACACCGTCCATCGACGCGGCCGCGATCTCGTGCGCCAGCGACCAGGCGAACTGTGCGTCGCGCAAGGCGAGCTCCCGCATCGACGGGGTGGAGATCACTGCAAGCGAGACCGTGGTCACGGCCTCCGCGCGGGGAACTCCCGCGCCCGTGAGGGCCGTGGCCAGACCGAACAGGTCGCCGGGGCGGCAGTAGCGCACGGTGAGCTGGCGGCCGGCGCTGCAGACGGTGAACACGCGGACCACGCCGTCGAGCACCGCGGCGGCGGCGTCATTGAGCAGCCCGTCTGCGGGAACGGGGCATGCGGCGTCCACCTCGACGACCGGAGCGGCGGCCACGAGCTCCTGCCACAGGGCCTCGGGCTCGCGGACGCGCCGCCGCGTCCACGCGGTGGCCGCAGTCGCGCCTGCTGTTGTGAGTACCGTCATGCGTTTTGGGGAGCAGTCCTCAGGTGCTTGCGAGGCGTGGGATGCTTGGACTCCCAGCGGGGCATATGCTATTGGTCACCATCACCGTGGCCGGCTGCCGGCGGCGAATTGTACTGCACGGTTTGTAAGCAGCCGCCCTGTGGGCGGAACATCGGGGGGGCCGAGGTGGGACGACGTCGCGGGTACAGCGTCGATGCTGTGGTGACCGCCGCCAGGGACGCGTTCTGGGAACGCGGATACGAAGGCGCAGCCGTGTCGGATCTCGAGGCCGCCACCGGCCTCAGCCGCTCGAGCCTGTATCAGGCCTTCGGCAGCAAGCAGCAGCTCTTCGTGCAGGCGCTCGACGCCTACATCCGGGGGTTCATCGACCCGCTCCTGTGTCCCCTGGAGTCAGAGACCGCCGGCGCTTCAAGCGTCGAGGACTTCGTGAGGCGGCTCGTGGACCTGTTCCGTCAGGAGGGACTCCCGTCCCGATGCGGATGTCTGTGGGCCAACTCGATCGCCGGGCTGGGCCGCGACCAGCTCTCCCAGGCCGACATTCGCGCAGCCGAGTACTGGGACAGGCTGTACCGCGCCTTCAGCAACGGGCTGCGTCAGGCGCAGCCGCTGGAACAGAGGGGGCTGAGCCCCCAGGAGCACCGCGCACGGTTGCTGGCGGTGTCGACGTTCGCCGCGTGGCTGATCGTGCCGGTCGATCCGGAGCGCGCGCTGGGCGTGTGCGAGGCGATGCTCGCCGACATCCACTCGTGGCGTCAGAGCAGCGCCGCCGCACGTCGATAGGGATCGCGCGGCTCAGCGGTGCGGAGGTCGCCGCTGCAGGCGGCGATGGACGCTCATGAAGGTGCGTCCGCGGTAGCGGCTGTCCGGACGTGGTCGTGTCGGCGGCAGAGTTGTGCCCCAGAGCAGCACGGCTCCGATCAACACCGCCAGGACGATCAGGACGATGACGGCGGCCACGCCACCAGTCTATGGCTCTCCCCGCAGACAGTCGACGACCCCACCGGTTTCCTGTCACACTCACGTCTGGTGGCTCTGACGCGTTCGGAGCCCCTGGGCTGAAAACGCGGGGCAAGGAGCACCGGGATGGGGATGCGATCGACAGGCGAGGCGGCGCTGGCCCGCGACGGCCGGTGGCTGCGGCAGCTCTTCCGCTATCGCGACACCTGGATCCTGGTGGGCGCCTTCCTGGCGATGCAGGTGCTCGACTCGGTGACCACCGCGTTCGCGCTGAGCACGGGGCGCTTCAGCGAGGCGAACCCGCTGTTCGACCACCTGATGGCGGCGGCGCCGGCCGCCGGCTACGTGTTCAAGCTGGCGATCGCGGTGCTCGTCGTCGCGCTGCTCCTGCTGCTGCGTCTGCGCTGGCGCATGCGCCGCGTCGTGCTGACGGTGTTCATCGTCACCAGCATGGTGGCGCCGGTGGCGAACGTGCTTCGCGTCACCGGTCACCTGTAGCCGGTCGCCGCGGATCGCGTCGCACCTTGCCCAGTGACGTGCGGCTCAGCGCCTCGACGATGACCAGCTCGCGCGGAACCTTGTAGCGCGCCAGCTGGTGCGCCACGTGCGTGCGAAGTGAGTCGAGCGTAGGCGGGTCGCCGTCGCGGGGAACAACGAACGCGACCACGCGCTCGCCCCACTCCGGGTCCGGCCTGCCGCGGACCGCGACCTCTGCGACGGCCGGGTGCGTCGCCAGCGACGTCTCGACCTCGAGCGGCCACACTTTTTCGCCGCCGCTGACGATGACGTCGTCGAGCCGCCCGTGCACGGTGAGCACGCCGCCGTGGAGCTCACCCGCATCGTGCGTGCGCAACCAGCCGTCGCCGGTGAACGCGCCGCTGGTGGCACGCTCGTCGAACCGGTAGGCACGCATCAGCGTGGGGCCCCGCAGCTGCACCTCGCCGGTGCCGCTGACGCGGACCTCGGTTCCGGGTAGCGGGCGCCCGTCGTAGACGACACCACCACACGACTCGGTCAGCCCGTACGTCGACACCGCGTTGACGCCGCGGCGCCGTGCATCCGCGGCCAGCTCGTCCGGGAGCGGCGCGCCACCGACGAGCATGGCGTGGAACCGCGTGCAGTCGACACCGGCATCGAAGAGGCGGCGCAGCTGCGTCGGCACCACGGAGATGAAGCGCGCGCCGGCGGCATCACGAACGGCATCGACCGCGAACCCCGGCTGCACCGTCACGGGGGCACCGCCCACCACGCCGCGCAGCAGCACCAGCAGCCCGCCGATGTGCGCCACCGGGATGCAGCAGAGCCATGCGTCCCCCGTCGTGGCGCCGAGGGCTGCGCCGGACGCGGTCACCGCCGCCGACAGCGCGGCGCGACCGAGCTCCACCAGTCGCGCCGCGCCGCTGCTGCCCGAGGTGGCGACCACGGCGCCGACGTCCTCACCCGCGGGCACGCCCTCGACGCGCTCGGCTCCGCTTGGAGTCACGACCACCGTGGGACGGGCGCGCCGGAGCAGCGCCGTCCGCTCCTCCTCCGGCGCGCGGACATCGACGGGCAGGAGCGCCGCTCGCGCCTCCCACAGCTCCCGGAGCAGCGGGAGCCAGGCATCACCGGGCGGGAGAACGCACGCCACCAGGTCGCCGGCGGCGAGGCGGGGAAGCGCGGGAATGCCCACGCCATGAGCCTACGGGCCTCGGGGTCCCCCGGCGGCCGCGGAGTACGATCGCTGGCAGACGGGTGGGAGTTGGATCCATCGCTCAGGAGCAGTGCAAAACGTGCAGTGGACGGCGTCGGGGGAGTGGGAGGACATTCGCTACGAGACGGGCGAGGGCATCGCCAAGATCACCATCAACCGGCCCGAGGTGCGCAACGCCTTCCGGCCCACCACGCTGTTCGAGCTGTCCCGCGCCTTCGACCTGGCCCGCGACGACCCCGCGATCGGCGCGATCATCCTCACCGGTGAGGGCCCCGACGCCTTCTGTTCCGGCGGCGATCAGCGCATCCGTGGCGCGGACGGCTACCGCGACGCGCACGGCATCGGACGCCTCAACGTGCTCGACCTCCATGTGCAGATCCGCCGCCTGCCCAAACCGGTTGTGGCCATGGTTGCCGGATACGCGATCGGCGGAGGCCACGTGCTGCATGTGGTCTGCGATCTGACCATCGCCGCGGAGAATGCACGTTTCGGCCAGAGTGGTCCGAAAGTTGGCTCGTTCGATGCCGGCTACGGGTCCGGGCTGCTGGCCCGGACCATCGGGTTCAAGCGTGCCAAGGAGATCTGGTTCT
>DASUWI010000047.1:0-2294 GCA_036378495.1 Candidatus Dormiibacterota bacterium | reverse complement strand
CTTCCCGTCGAGCCGCCTGCCGGACGCCGCCGGCACTACCCGGTTGACGCGGACCGGGCTGCCGCCCTGGGAGACGAGTACGGCACCGCAAGCTCGGTGGATCGGCTCGTGCAAGCGTTGAACGAGGTGGTCGCTTCAGCTCAGCCGTCGTAGGCCGTCGTCGCCGTCACAGGGGACCTCGGCGTGCCGGTGAGCGTCGTGCTCGGGTGCACGGGCAGCATCACCGGTGCACGCGCTGGCTGCGTGAAGTCGAAATCGGCCATCAGGTTGCCGAGCACCGACACGTTCTCACGCACGGTGGGACGGGGATCGGGCCGGCCGTCGGTGTGCGGATCCAGCCGCTGCCCGTGCAGGAACAGGTCCTCGATGAACTTGTCGTAGGCGTCGAAGCTCAGCGTCTGATGGTCGATGTAGCCGCGACGCGCGTAGGGGCTGATGACGAGCGCGGGAACACGCAGCCCGTAGCCGTTCTGGTCAACGGTTGGGGGCGCGACGTGATCGTAGAAGCCACCCCAGTCGTCCCACGCCAGAAGGATCGCCGTCGAGCTCCAGTCGGGACTCGCCATGACCGCGTTGATCAGACTGGTGACGTACGACTGTCCCGCGCTCACCGCCCCGGGTGGATGCTCGCTGACGGGATTCGACGGCACCACCCAGCTCACCGCAGGCAGCGATCCGGCGCGCGCCGCCTTGTAGAAGTTGTCGACCGGCTGGATGTTGCCAAGCTGCCCATCGTTCTTCACCGTGTCGAAGTAGGGCAGCGGGTTCCAGATGCCCGGCGTCTTGGCGTTCTGCTTGACCGGCGCGCAGCTGAGCGTGGAGTCGTCCTCACAGTCCGGCTCGGCGCCGGGAACGACGTAGTAGCCCCAGCTGACACCGTCGCGATGCATCAGATATGTAAGGTCGGTCCAGGCATAGATGGGTCCGCCGCTCGACTTCTTGCCGTTGCCCGGTGACCCGGGATCCTGCAGCGCATTCACGCAGCTCGACGGATTGTTCTGCTGCGTGCAGTGCGCCGACCACTCCGAGACCATGAACAGGTGCTCGGGCAGGCTCCACGACGCGTTGGGCTCGAACATGTGGTCCTGGAGCACGAAGTCGTCCGCATACGCCCAGTAGTTGGGGATGTCGCTCCGGGTGTGGTACCCCATCACGTCCGGCGCGCCGCTGCCCGCGCACGCTGGGTTGTTGGGGTCGGTGCATCCCTGTTTGGCCTTGTGCAGCTCGGCGATGAACCCGTCCATCTTGCCGCCGTTGATGTCAGCGGTTGCGTTGCTCTGGCCGTGCGGTCCGCCGCCGTTGACGTCGGCGTGGTCGGCGAACGGCTTGACGCATGTCCCCAGGGCGGGATCAGGGACACAGAATGTGGGCACACCGTCCTGCATGGGTATGCCGTCGGCGCCGGGATACGCGCCGAAATAGGTGTCGAACGAACGGTTCTCCTGCATGATCACGATGACGTGCTTGATCTTCTGAGACGCAAGCGTGCCCACCGGGCTCGTCGTGCTGGGCTGCGAGCCGCATGCCGAGAGCGTGACCAGGAGCGTGCTCATGGCTCCGACGACCGCGGCGCGCTCCCGGCGGGTGAGGGACATCGCCGGCAACGCTACCGTCACCGTGAGGTTCGGCGCCTGAGAATTCGGCGAGGTCATACGGCCGCGGCGGCCATGCGACGCACAACCTCCTCGAGAACCGCCTGCGACGTCCCCATGGTCACGCGCACGAAACCATCACCACCCGTGCCGAAGTCCGCGCCTCGGCGGACAGCAACGCGGCCGCGTTCGAGGAACACCGAAGCGGGGTCCGCACCAAGGCCAAGCCCGCCGCAGTCGACCCAGGCGAGGTAGCCACCCTCAGGCAGTGCGTAAACGGCGCCGGGCAGCTGCGCGCTCAACAGGTCGGCCATCAGCCGGCGATTGTGATCGAGCACGCCCACAAGCCGGTCGAGCCATTCGCCACGGTCGCGATACGCGGCCACCGATGCCAGCACACCGAGATGTCCCGCGCGAAACGTGAAGTCCTCACCCATGCGTGCGAGGTGCGCGCGCATCGGCGCCGAACCGGCAACCACCTGGGCGCACTTGAGCCCGGGCAGGTTCCACGCCTTGCTCGCCGACACTAACGCCAGCGAGCGGGACGCCGCGTTCTCGCCCATGGTGAGAAACGGCGTGTGCTGCGCGCCACTGAGCGTGAGCGGCGCATGGACCTCGTCGGCGAAGACGACGACGTCGTGTTTCTCCGCGAGGCCTGCCACGCGCTCCAGCTCGGCCATAGTGAACACGCGACCCGTCGGG
>DASUWI010000046.1:0-15627 GCA_036378495.1 Candidatus Dormiibacterota bacterium | reverse complement strand
GGCGGTCTGACCGAGATCGTCGAGAGCGGTGTCACCGGCATCCTGGTCCCCGGGCGCGACCCCCGGCGCTACGCGGACGCGATCGCATCGGTGCTCGAGGACCCGGATGGCCGCGAGCGGATGGGCGCCGCCGCGATGATGCGTGCCACCCGGTACACGTGGAGTCGCGCCGTCGACCGGCTGCTGGCGATCTACGAGCGGCTGACCGACGCCGCGCGCCCGGCGCCGTCGCCGTGCGGCTACGCCGACGACGAGGTGGCCGCGCTCCGATCCGCCTCCTGAGCCCGCTGCGCCCGGCGCAGGCCGTCGCGACCCTCGCGAAGGATGCGCACTGCCGCCGGAGTCAGTCCGCCGCCGGCGATCAACCGCTCGACGGCCGCAATCGTTGGGTCATCGGGGAACAGCCGCGGAAACATGAGCTGGGTGAAGGTCTCCGCCTCCTCGACCGGGCGCTCCTCCCACACCGCAGGCACATGGGCTGCGTAGCGGGCGACGTACGGCCGCAGCAGCTCTCGATCGCAATCGCGCATGAACCCGGCCACCGCGGTGGAGACCACGCCGTACCCGGCCATGATCGTGGACATCGCGGTGAGCGACAGCGGACGCTCCACCGCCTCGTACCACTCGGGCGGCGGCGACGGGTCCGCCTCGGTGACGATGGCCCAGGCGTCTTCTTTCGCCTGCGCTAGCGGCCGCGCGGCCAGGCACGCGGCGCCACGCCGGCGTCCGATGTCCGTGGGATCCAGCTGAATCTCGGCGTTGATGCGCGCCTGATCCGCCACGCCCGCTTCGGCGAGCACACCCACGAGGAGCCAGCGCAGCTCGCGGTCGACCGTGATGCCCTCGACCTGTGACTCACCCTCCAGCAGTGCGCGGAACTTCTCCAACGCCACGTCGGACTCGGCCGTGACGGCGGCGCACCGGAACCACGCGCCCTGGACGTCGGTGCCGGGGGTGACGGCGCCGAGCTGCTGGATCGCCACCTGGTGCAGCCCGGCCTTCGCCGTGCTGCGGTACTCGGGGGCGACGAACTGGTCGATGGCGGCGACCGCCTGACCCAGCACGCGCTCCACCAGCAGGATCTCCTGCTCGCCGGGAGCGTGGCGGGCGACGATCTCGACGTAGCGGCGCGGCGCCAGCTCGGCATCGCGCGTCATGTCCCACAGCGCCGCCCAGGCGAGCGCGCGCGCCAGCGGGTCGTCGAGCTTGGAGAGGCCCTCGACCAGCGTCTCCACCGAGCGCTCGTCGAAGCGCACCTTGGCGAACGTCAGGTCGGAGTCGTTGACCAGCACGAAGTCGGCCACGGGCTCACCGACGAGCGCGGGGATCTCCGTGCGCGGCCCGTCGACGTCGACCTCGAGGTCGCGCCGACGGCGCAGCGCGCCGTTCTCGTCGCGATCGAAGAGGCCGATGGCGAGGCGATGCGAGCGAAGCGTCGGATGCGAGGGCGTCGCGGTCTGCTCGACCGCGAACTGTGCGTACTGGCCGTCGTCGACGCTCACCAGCGGGCGCAGCGTGTTCATGCCCGTCGTCTGCAGCCAGTCCGCGGCGAAGCGTGAGACGTCGCGTCCCGACGCGCCGGCGAGGGAACCCAGGAAGTCGTTGAGCGTCGCGTTGCCCCAGCGATACCGCCGCATGTAGTCCTGCACGCCGCGCATGAATGAACCGTCGCCCACCCACGCGACCAGCTGGCGCAGCACGGCGGCGCCCTTGTGGTACGTGATGCCGTCGAAGTTCTGCCGCACCGAGTCGGTGTCGGGCACGAAGTCCGCGATGCGGTGGGTGGTCTCCAGCTGGTCCTGGCGCGCGGCCACCGATTTCACCGTGTTGGCGAAGTCGACCCACACGTTGGTGAACCGTGTCACTCGCGCCATCGCAAGGTGCGCCATGTACGTGGCGAACGTCTCGTTCAGCCAGAGATCCCCCCACCACCGCATGGTCACGACGTCGCCGAAGCCGCACACGTGCGCCATCTCGTGGAGGATGACCTCGGCGCGGCGCGCCAGCTGCGTCTCGCTTGCGCGGCCCCGGAACACGTACGCCTCGTTGAAGGTGACGCAGCCCGGGTTCTCCATCGCGCCCATGTTGAATTCGGGCACCAGCAGCTGGTTGTACTCGTCGAATGGATACGGGTAGCCGAAGTAGTCCTCGAAGAAGTCGAGCCCGGCGCGCGTGACTTCGAAGATGCCCGCGGCCTGCTCCTCGAGGTACTGCACCAGGGTCTCGCGGCACCAGAGCCCGAGCGGGATGTCGTTGTGCGAGCTGGCGACGACGTGGTAGGGGCCGCCGACGACCGCGACCAGGTAGGGTGGCAGCGGCGGCGTCACGTTGAAGCGTGTCACGGTCTCCGCCGCCTCGGCCTCGGTGGACACCACCCGCGCGTTGCCGCAGACGCGCCACGACGACGGCGCTTTCACGGTCATCCGCACCGTGCCCTTGAGATCCGGCTGATCGAAACACGCGAACACCTTGTGCGCGTCGAATGGCTCGAAGTGCGTGTACACGTAGACGCGTCCGTCCACCGGGTCGATGGTGCGGTGCATCCCGATGCCGTGCACCGAGTACGCGCAGTGCGAGCGCACTGTCAGGTGGTTCCCGGTGGCACGCAGGCCCGGCAGCTGCAGGCGGTGCCCGTTGAAGGCGTAGGCGTCAGGCGGCAGCACCGCGCCGTTGAGCTCGACGGCGTCCACTGCGGCGGCGGCGAGGTCGATGAACGTTGTGGCGCCCGACTCGGCGTCGAAGGTCAGCTCGGACTCGCTCAGGAACGTCGCGATGTGAGGTTCGTCGGAAAGCGTGAGCGTGACCGCGTAGGTCAGATTCGATAGGAGGGAGGCGCGCGCTCTGGCCTCGTCCTCGGTGAGGTTGTCGTGCGGCGCCGGCGCCTCCACGGTCGAGGACACCATCGCAGGCAAGCGTAGCAGCGCGGGCAGCCCATCCGGTCCGGCGCAACAGGATGTAACCCTGACGGCGACGAGGCGGCCCCGCGCCGGCCGCCGGGCGGCCTAGCCGGGCGGCTGGAAGATGCGGCCGGTCACGAGGCGGACGATGCTGCGGGGTGCGAGCCGCGGTCCCTCGGAGAGCGCGTGGTTGAGCAGCCCGGGTATGCACACCGCGGCACCGCGGTCGAAGGCCTTGAGGGCGTCGGCGACGCAGCGCTGGGCGTTCATGGACATGGGACGTGAGAGGCGTTCGTAGTCGCCGGTCCCCGCCACGGTGTGGAAATCGGTCGCCACCGGACCGGGACACAGCGCCATCGCGCGCACCCCGGTGCCGCGCAGCTCGTAGGCGAGCCCTTCGGTGAAATGGAGGATGAAGGCCTTGGTGGCGCCGTACGTGGCCATGTAGGGCAGCGGTTGAAAGGCAGCGGTGCTGGCCACGTTGATGATGCCGCCGCGGCGCTCCGTGATCAGCCCGCGCAGCGCTGCGAGCGACAGCTGCTGCACCGCGACGACGTTCACCTGGACCTCTGCCTGCTCCCGGGACGGGTCCAGCTCGGCCAGCCGGCCGCGGCTGCCGTATCCGGCGTTGTTGACCAGGAGCCAGGGCGCCCGCGAGCGCAGCACCCTGGCCACCGCCTCCCGTCCGCGCGCCGTCTCCAGGTCCGCCACGAGCGTCTCGGCGTTCACCGAGTGCGCCGCGCTGAGCTCCGAGGCCAGCTTCTCCAAGAGCTCTCCGCGGCGGGCGACCAGGGTGAGGTGGTGTCCCCGGGCCGCCAGCCGGCGGGCGAACTCCTCGCCGATGCCGCTCGACGCACCGGTCACAAGCGCCGGGATGTCCGGCGGCACACGCGAAGTCATCGTCGTAAGTGTCCTGTTGGTGTCGATTCTGTCCGCCAGAGCCTAGGCAATGGGCTCGGTCGCCCGCTCGCGGGCCTTTGTTAGGATCGAGGGCAGTGCTATCGGACTATGCGCCGATCCTCGTCTTCCTTGGCTTTGTCGCGGCGTTCGCCGTCGGCGTCCCGGCGCTGAGCGCGCTTCTCGGCCCCAAGCGGCCGTCTGCGGCGAAGGATCTGCCGTACGAATCCGGCATCGTGCCGCGCGAATCGGCGCGGCGGCGCTTCTCGGTGAGCTTCTACGTCACCGCGATGCTCTTCATCATCTTCGACGTCGAGTCGATCTTCATCTTCCCGTGGGCGACGATCGTTCGCCAGCTGAAGGTCTTCGGGATCATCGAGATGGGCATTTTCGTACTGGTGCTGCTCGTCGGGCTGGTCTACGTGTGGCGCAAGGGAGCGCTGCGGTGGGATTGAACGGCACGCGCGTGCTGCGGGCGAGCTCCGATGCCGGGACGGTTGCGCTCCCGCGCACGGGGGTATGGGAGCGGGAGGCGGCGCGCGCCGGGATCATCACAACGACGCTGGAGAATCTCGTGCAATGGGGGCGCTACAGCTCGCTGTGGCCCACGCAGTTCGGGCTCGCCTGCTGCGCCATCGAGATGATGGCCACCGCGTCGTCGCGCTACGACCTGTCGCGGTTCGGCGCCGAGGTGTTCCGCTCGTCTCCGCGACAGGCGGACGTGATGATCGTGGCGGGCCGCGTCTCGCAGAAGATGGGACCGGTGCTGCGCCAGATATACGACCAGATGCCCGAGCCCAAGTGGGTCATCAGCATGGGCGCATGCGCATCCAGCGGCGGCATGTTCAACAACTACGCGATCATCCAGGGCGTCGACAAGGTGGTTCCCGTCGACGTCTACCTGCCCGGCTGCCCGCCCCGGCCTGAAGGCCTGATCGACGCCGTCATCAAGCTGCAGAAGAAGATCGCAGGCGAGCGGCCCGCGTCGCTCAGGGGCTGACGCGCGTCATGGGTCTCTCGCCGGACGCCGCCCGCCCGGTCAGCGGCACTCGCGCGGCCAACCTGCTGACGCGTGAGCTGCCCGACTCCGTGGCACGCCGCAGCGTTGCCGAGAGCGAGGAGATCACCTGGGTGCAGCGCGAGTCGCTGGTGCAGGCGGCGACGCTGCTGCGTGACCATCCGGACGCGGCGTACACCATGCCCGTGTTCGTCACCGCCGTCGACTGGCCGGACCGCGAGCCGGAGGAGCCGCGGTACGACGTCGTGTACGAGCTCCGCTCCCTGCAGCACAACGACACCTGCAGGCTGATCGTGCAGGTGCCCGATGACGATCCTCGCGTGCCCAGCCTGGAGTCGGTCTGGGCCGGGATGGACTGGCACGAGCGCGAGTGCTACGACCTGCTCGGCATCGTCTTCGAGGGGCACCACGACCTGAGGCGCATCCTGCTGCCGCTCGACTGGGAGGGGCACCCGCTGCGCAAGGACTACGTGTCATTCGGCGAGCCCATCGCGTTCACGCACAACCTCGAGTGGGCGCTTCCCGAAGCGGAGCGTCCGCGCGATCTGCCGGGCGAAACCCGATGACCACGCTGCCGCCGCTGCAGCAGCCGCCGGAGCATCTCGACGCGCACGAGGAGCGCTCCGGGCTCGACAACGTCGACATCGTGCAGCTGGACGACAGCACGATGGAGCTCAACATGGGCCCGCAGCACCCGTCGACGCATGGGGTGCTGCGCCTGCTGCTCGAGCTCGACGGCGAGGTGGTCAAGGTGTGCAGGCCGGACATCGGCTACCTGCACACCGGGTTCGAGAAGGATTACGAGCGTCACAACTACCAGCAGTGCATCCCGTACACGGACCGCATGGACTACCTCTCGCCGCCGTTCAACAACCTCGGCTTCGCCCTGGCGGCCGAGCGGCTGCTCGGCATCGAGGTGCCACCGCGCGCACAGGCCCTGCGCGTGATCCTGTGCGAGCTGACGCGCGTGGCCAGCCACCTGCTCTGGTATGGCACGACCGCGCTCGACCTCGGCGCCACCACCCCGTTCCTCTACGCGTGGCGTGACCGCGAGCGGATCCTCGACATCAACGAGCTGATCTCGGGCGTGCGCATGCACACGTCGTTCATCCGCGTCGGCGGGATGGTTGCCGACGTGCCCGACGAGTTCTACAGCCTGGTCGCCGACGTCGTCGAGACCTTTCCCCGCCGCATCGACGAGCACGAACTGCTGCTCACCAAGAACCCGATCTTCCGTGAGCGCACGATCGGGCTCGGCGTGATCAGCGCCGAGGACGCCATGGCATACGGGGCCAGCGGTCCCGTGCTCCGCGGCAGCGGCGTCCCCTACGACCTGCGCAAGGCGAAGCCGTACAGCGGCTACGAGCAGTACGAGTTCGACGTCCCCATCGGGGGAAACGGCGACATCTACGACCGCTACCTGGTGCGCATGCAGGAGATGCGCGAGTCGCTGCAGATCGTCAAGCAGGCGCTGGACACGCTTCCCGGGGGGCCGGTCAACACGAGCGACCGCCGGGTGGCGATGCCGCCGCGCAACGAGATCAACACAAGCATGGAATCGCTGATCCATCACTTCAAGCTGGTCACCGAGGGATTCCGGCCACCGCCCGGCCAGGTGTACCAGGCGGTCGAATCGCCCCGCGGCGAGCTCGGCTTCTATCTGGTCAGTGATGGCAGCAACCGGCCGTATCGCTGCAAGGTGCGCGCACCCTCGTTCAGCAACCTGAGCTCGCTCCCGCACATGGTGAAGGGCGAGCTGATCGCGGACGTGGTCGCTGTGATCGGCTCAATCGACATCATCCTCGGAGACGTCGACCGATGAGCCTCGCCGCGGCGACACGCACGGAGATCAAGCGCGCTCGCGGCCGCTACCCGTCTGCGCGCAGCGCCGTGCTGCCCGCGCTCTGGGCGGTGCAGCACGAGCTCGGCGAGATCACGCCGGACGCGATGACCGAGGTGGCCGCGTTGCTGGACCTCACCGCCAGCGAGGTCGAGGCGGTGGCCACGTTCTACTCGATGTACTTCCTGCACCCGCGCGGCCGGCACGAGGTGCTCGTGTGCACGAACGTGTCGTGCGCGCTGCGCGGGGCCGACGACATTGTGGCCCACCTCGAGCGCACGCTCGGCTGCCCCTCGGGCGGCACCACCGCCGACGGCGAGTTCACCTGGGCCAGCACGGTCGAGTGCCTGGGGGCCTGCGGCGGGGCGCCGGCGATGCAGCTCGACCACGGGTTCCAGGAGAACCTGACCCCGGCGCGCGTCGACGACATCCTGGCATCGGCGCGCGGCGCCGCGCCGAAGCAGCCGGAGCGGGGCGCGGGCGCTCCGCGCGGCCGATAGGATCTGCGCGCGGATGGCCGAGTACAGGCTGCTCACCAAGGACTTCGGCACCGAGGGGCTGCAGACCCTGAAGGGTTACGAGCGCGCCGGTGGCTACCAGGCGCTGCGCACCGTGTTCGGCAAGTTCACTCCCGCCTCACTCGTGGACGAGGTGAAGACCAGCGGGCTGCGCGGCCGCGGCGGCGCCGGCTTTCCCACCGGCACCAAATGGTCGTTCCTGCCCCAGGGCGTCATGCCGCGGTACCTCTGCTGCAACGCCGACGAGTCCGAGCCGGGCTGCTTCAAGGATCGCTATCTGATGGACAACAGCCCGCATCAGCTGATCGAGGGTGTGCTGCTCGGCTCGTACGCGGTGCAGTCGAACATCTCGTTCATCTACATCCGCGGTGAGTACCGCGATCAGCGGCTGCTGCTCGAGCGTGCGGTCGAGGAGGCGCGCGCAGCCGGCTATATCGGCAAGAACATTCTGAAGAGCGGCTTCGACTGCGACATCATCGTGCACGGCGGCGCCGGCGCGTACATCTGCGGCGAGGAGACGGCGCTGCTCGACTCCCTCGAGGGCTATCGCGGGCAGCCTCGCCTCAAGCCGCCGTTTCCCGCGGTCAAGGGTCTGTATGGCAAGCCGACCGTGGTCAACAACGTCGAGACGCTGTCGACGCTGCCACACATCGTGCTGCGGGGCGGCGAGTGGTTCAAGTCGATCGGTGTCGAGGGCAGCACCGGGACGCGCGTGTTCTGCTGCAGCGGCCACATCAACCGCCCCGGCAGCTACGAGATGCAGCTGGGGACGCCGATCCGCGAGCTGCTCGACGAGGAATGCGGCGGCATGCTGCCCGGCAGCGAGCTGAAGGCCTTCCAGCCCGGCGGTGGCTCGATGCAGGTGCTGCTGCCGCAGCACGTCGACCTCCCCCTCGACATGAATGCCGTGCAGAAGGCGGGGTCGTCGCTGGGCGCCGGCGCGATGGTGTTCATGGACCAGACGGCGTGCCTCGTGGACTACTCGATGCGTCTCGTCGATTTCTACGAGCACGAGTCGTGTGGCAAATGCGTCCCCTGCCGCGAGGGGACGTACTTCCAGTCGCAGCTCATGCACAAGCTCGAGTCCGGCCTCGCGACGGCAGCGGAGCTGGCGACGCTCACCGACATCTGCAGCAACATGGACGGCCGCTGCTTCTGTCCCCTCGGTGACACGGCGACCTGGTTCGTGATGTCGGCATACAAGTATTTCCGCGACGAATTCGAGAGCCACTGTGGCGCCGGCGAGTGCCCGGTGAAGGCGCGCACCCGCGCGCAGGCCGCCTGAGACATGGCGAGCGGCGCGCCACCGGTCAAGGGAGGAAGTGCGGGGGGTGTGCCGCCGCAGGACGACGGCCGGGTCGGTGTCACCATCGACGGCCGCCAGGTGCGCGTGCCCAAGGGAACGCTGGTGCTCGACGCCGCCGCCGGGCTCGGCATCCACATTCCGATCTACTGCTCGCATCCCAAGATGGAGCCGGTGGCCGTGTGCCGGATGTGCCTGGTCACCATCGAGAAGTTCCCCAAGCCGCAGCCCGCGTGCGCCACGTACGTCAGCGAGGGCATGGTCGTCTCCACCGGCGACGCCGACGTGGTCAAGCTGCGTGAGGGGATGCTCGAGTTCCTGCTGGTCAACCATCCGCTCGACTGCCCCGTCTGCGATCGCGGCGGCGAGTGCGACCTGCAGGACTTCACGTTCCGCTACGGCCCCTCGATCTCGCGCTTTCCGATCACAGAAAAGGTTCATTTCAACAAGGCGCTGCCACTCTCAGAGCACATCGAGCTCGATCAGGAGCGCTGCATCCTCTGCTGGCGCTGCGTGCGCTACTACGACGAGATCACCGGCGAGAAGGAGATCGTGCTGCAGCAGCGTGGCGTGCAGACGCTGGTCGGCACCTTCAACGAGCAGCCTTTGCAGTCGCGGTTCCAGGGCAACCTGCCGGAGGTCTGCCCGGTGGGGGCGCTGACGCATCGCGAGTACCGTTTCGTGGCCCGGCCCTGGGAGCTGCAGCGCACGGCCGGTGTCTGCCCGGAGTGCTCCTACGGCTGCAACCTGAACATCGACGCCCGCGACTTCGAGATCAAGCGGTTCGCCTCGCGCGACAACCCGCTCGTCGAGGACATGTGGCTCTGCGACCGCGGGCGCTACAGCGTGCCGCGCTGGAACTCCACCGAACGGGTGCGCCGCGCAGCGCTGCATCCGCGCCACGGTGAGGCGCGCGACGTGGCCACCGGCGAGGCGATCGCCCAGGCGGCCACGGAGCTGCGCCACGTCATCGAGGAGAGCGGGCCCGCGAGTGTCGGTGTCATCGGCTCGGCGGCGAACACAAACGAGGAGCTGTTCCTGCTCGAGCGCCTGGCGCGGAACGTGATCGGCACCGCGAACATCGATCACCAGCTGAGCACGTTCGCGGGAATCTCTGCTGCTGAGCACGAGCTCGGCATCGCCGAGATCGAGGAGTGCGATCTCATCGTGGTGCTCGGCCCCGAGCCCGAAAACGAGGCGCCGGTGCTCACGCTGCGCCTGTTCAAAGCGGAGCACAAGCGCGGACGCACGGTGCGCCGGCTGCGCCCGGACCCGCATCCGGCGGAGGTCGCCAGCCTCCGCGGTGACGCGGGGTTCGTCGGCATCATCGCGGACGAGAGCAATCGCGAGCGCGCGGCGCAGGTGGCGGCCCACCTGGCGGGGCGCGGCACGGTGAAGCGCCTGACGGTCACCCGCGGCGTGAACGGGCGCGGCGCGAAGGACCTCGGCCTCCTGCCCAACGTCCTGCCCGGCTACGTCGCGGCGCGACCGGCCGGGGCCGGCGGCGCCGACATCCTCGAGGCTGCCGCGCGTGGTGAGATCAAGGCGCTCGTGCTGCTCGGCCCCAGCTCCGCCCTGCAGGCGGCGGGTGATGTGCTCGTTCGCGCGGTGTCACGCGCCGCGAGCGTCGTCGTCATCGACACGGTGCCGAGCGAGGTGACCGCGCACGCGACCGTGCTGATCCCGGGTCACGCCATCGTCGAGAAGATCGGAAGCGTCACCAACCTCGAGGGGCGGGTGCAGCGGGTGCGGCCCGCCCTGCCGCCGGCGACACAGACACCGGCGGAGACGCGCGTGCTCACCGCACTCGCGGCCGAGCTGGGCGCCGCCGACTGGCCGGGCGGAGATCCGGTGTCGGTCAACCGCGCGCTGCGCGCGGCGCTGCCCGCGTACGCGGCGGCGGGCAACGGCGGCCGCGCGCTCTGGCGCGTCCAGGTACCCGCATGATCGGTCAGGACCTCTGGTGGATCCTGCTGATCAAGATCGCGGTGCTCCTCCTGGGGTTGCTCACCATCGCGGCCTACCTCACCCTCGCCGAGCGCAAGGTGGCGGCGCGCATCCAGCTGCGGGTGGGTCCCAACCGTGTGGGCCCGTTCGGCCTGCTGCAACCGGCCGCAGACGCGGTGAAGCTGCTCTTCAAGGAGAATACGGCGCCGTCCACGCGCGACCGTCTGCTCTTCCTGGTGGGGCCGAGCCTGATGGCCGCGGCAGCGCTCTTCGCGTTCGCCGCCATCCCCATGGGTGTGAACAGCTGGTTCAACTACCAGTTCCACTGGGACATCGCGCATTTCAATGTCGGCCTGCTCTTCATCCTCGGGATCACATCGCTCGGGGTGTACGCGCTGTTCCTCGGCGGCTGGTCGGCGCACAGCAAGTACTCGTTGCTCGGCGGCCTGCGCTCCTCGGCGCAGCTGATCTCCTACGAGATGGCGGTGTCGTTCGCTCTGATGGGGGCAGTCATCCTCGCCGGATCGCTCGACCTCGAGCAGATCGTCAGCGCGCAGCGCAGTGTCTGGTTCATCGTGCTGCAGCCGCTGGCGTTCATCCTGTACTTCACCGGGGCGTTCGCCGAGACCAATCGCGCGCCATTCGACCTCCCGGAGGCGGAGACGGAGCTGGTGGCCGGGTACCACACCGAATACAGCTCGATGCGCTTCGGCTTTTACTTTCTCGGCGAGTACGTGAACATGGTCACCGTCAGCGCCATCGCCACCACGCTGTTCCTCGGCGGCTGGCTGCCGCTGATCCCGGTGCATCCCTTCGACTGGATCCCGGGTCCCATCTGGTTCCTGGGCAAGGTGGCGATCCTGATCTTCGTGATGATGTGGGTGCGCTGGACGTTCCCCCGCCTGCGCTACGACCGGCTGATGAACTTCGGCTGGAAGGTGCTGCTGCCGCTCGGCCTGGTCAACATCCTGATCACCGGCACGGTGGTGGCGCTCAGAGCGTGACACACCGCTCCGCGGTGTCCAGAGGAAAGAATGCAAAGAACATGCTGAAACAGAGGCCGGATTCCGGCGCGAGGCGCCGGAATGAGATCCATGAAAGCCAGTCGCGATGGAGTCGCGGAGCGACTGTCGTCATTCCGATGGAGTCGCGGAGCGCCTGTCGCCTCTTCCGATGGAGTCGCGGAGCGACTGACATGAGATTCGTAAATCACGATTCCGCAATATACCGATGGAGTCGCGGAGCGCCTGAAAATGAGATTCGTAAATCACGATTTCGCCATTCCGATGGAGTCGCGGAGCGACTGTCGCCTCTTCCGATGGAGTCGCGGAGCGACTGTCGTCATTCCGATGGAGTCGCGGAGCGCCTGACATGAGATTCGTAAATCACGATTCCGCAATTCCGATGGAGTCGCGGAGCGACTGTGAGATCCATGAACCGTCATTCCGATGGAGTCGCGGAGCGACTGTGATCAAAGAGCTCGTCGAAGGACTGCGCTTCACCATCAAGAAGATGATGAGCAAGCCGATCACGCTCAACTATCCCGAGGAGCAGAAGCCGGTCTCGCCGCGGCATCGCGGGCGGCACATCCTGCACCGCTACGACAACGGCCTGGAGCGCTGCATCGGCTGCGAGCTCTGCGCCGCCGCCTGTCCCGTCGGCTGCATCTACGTGCTCGCCGCGGAGAACGATCCGCAGAACCCCGTGTCCCCGGGCGAGCGCTACGCGGAGCGCTACGAGATCAACCTGATGCGCTGCATCTTCTGCGGCTACTGCGCGGAGGCCTGCCCCACCGAGGCAATCACGCTGGGCCCGCAGTTCGAGCTCGCCGACTACCGCCGGGAGCGCACCGTGGTCACCAAGGCCGAGCTGCTCGAGTCGTGGCCGAACTTCGCGCAGCAGCGCTCGCCGGCGAGCGACGTGGGTGCCGGCGCCGATTCGACGGCGCGGCAGCGCCTCGATCCCGGTGTCAGCCCGCGCGCAGCGTGGGAGGGCAGCGACCAGGTGCGCGTGCGCACGCCGCACCCCGGCGACCTGGGCATCCCCGCCGACGTGCCCACCGTCACCGACCCGCCGCCACCGAAGCGCCGATGACCGTCCTGCTGGGCATCGTCATGGGGCTCGCGGCCATCAGCGCGCTCGGCGTCGTGCTCGCCCGCGAGACCATCTACTCGGCGCTCAGCCTGGTGGTGACCCTGTCGTTCGTCGCGGTGATCTTCCTGCTGCTCAACGCGCAGTTCCTGTTCGCCGTGCAGATCATCATCTACGCGGGCGCCGTGATGGTCCTGTTCGTCTTCATCATCGCGCTGCTCAACCCCGAGGCCGAGGACCGGCCCGCGCTCGACTACCGCACGCTCGTGGGCATCGCCGCCGTGGCGGGCATCACCATCCTCGTCTTCGTCACCGCCCGCAACGGCATCACCGTGGGACCCGGCGGGCTGCGCGGCCAGCAGGTGGGCGCGGCCTCGAATCCCTACCACACGTTCAGCTTCCCGGCGGACGCGGTCAACGCCGCCGGCAACGTGCAGACCGTTGCCGGGCAGCTGTTCACCACGTACATCCTGCCGTTCGAGATCACGTCGCTGCTGCTGCTGGTGGCGGCGATCGGCGCCGTGTACCTGACGCGCCGTTCCGATGGAGCGGCGTGAGGTGATGATCGCGAATCCGATGAGTGGCGGGGCGGCGAGCGACGATCGCAGGTTCGAGGGCCGGGCCGCCACGGCTCCGCAGCACCGCTCCAGAGGAGCCCTGTTGTGATCACCACTGCCGTCTTTCCCTACCTGCTCGGGCTCTCCGCCTTCATGTTCACGCTGGGCGCTGCCGGCGTGCTCATCCGCCGCAACCCGCTGGTGGTGTTCATGTGTATCGAGCTCATGCTCAACGCCGGCAACGTCGCGCTGGTGGCGTATGGACGGTTTCTCAACAGCCAGGAAGGCCAGGTCTTCGCCTTCATGGTGATCGTGGTGGCCGCCGCAGAGGTGGTGGTGGGCCTCGCCATCATGACCACGATCTTCCGCCTGGGACGCAAGCTCGACGTCGACGACCTCAGTGAGCTGAGCGAGTGAGCGTCGACACCGCAGGCCTTCTCGTCGCGCTGATCCTGCTCCTGCCATTGGGAGGAAGCGTCGCGTGCGGTCTGCTCGGTCCGCGGCTCGGCCGCCGCTTCGTCAACCTCGCAGGCACCCTCTCGATCCTGGCCGCGTTCGCCGTCGCCGTGGTGGTCCTGGTCAACGTCATCGGCGCGTCCGCGGGACACCAGTCGACGACGGTGCGCATGTGGAACTGGATCGACCTGGGCAGCGGCAACCTCTCGGTCAACGCGGACTTCACGCTGGATCCGCTGAGCGCCTTGATGATCATGGTGATCACAGGGATCGGGTTCGTCATCCACGTGTACAGCGTCGGCTACATGGAGCATGACCCGGGCATTGCCCGGTTCATGTCCTACATGAACTTCTTCATCTTCTCGATGTTGACGCTCGTGCTGGCCGCGGACCTGGTGATCCTCATCGTCGGCTGGGCGCTGGTCGCGCTGAGCAGCTACCTGTTGATCGCCTTCTGGTACGAGCGGCGCAGCGCCGTGCTGGCGGCGCGCAAGGCGTTCATCACCCAGGTGATCGGCGACGTGGCGATGGTCTTCGCGGCGTTCGGCATCTTCCTCAATGCGCACACGCTCAACCTGCCCACCATCTTCGCGCGCACCCAGGCGTTCCAGAGCGGCGGCATCGTCATCACCGCGATCTGCGTGCTGCTCGCCATCGGCGCGTTCGCCAAGAGCGCGCAGTTCCCGCTGCACACGTGGCTGCCCGATGCCATGGAGGGCCCCACCCCGGTCTCGGCACTGATCCACGCGGCGACCATGGTGACGGCGGGCGTCTACCTGATCGCGCGCTTCCACCCGCTGTTCAACCTGGCGCCGGTCGCCCAGGGGATGGTGGCGCTGGTGGGCATCGGCACGGCCCTGATGGCGGGCATCATCGCCCTCTCGCAGATCGACATCAAGCGCGTGATCGCGTACTCGACGATGTCGCAGATCGGCCTGATGATCTACGCGGTGGGCATCGGCGCGTACGCGGCCGGGATGTTCCACTTCACCACGCACGCGATCTTCAAGGCGCTGCTCTTCCTCGCCGCCGGCAACGTGATCCACGCGCTGCGCGACGAGCAGGACATCCGGCTGATGGGCGGCGTGGCTCCGCGCATGCGGCTGACGGCGTTCGCGTTCTTCTTCGGCTCGCTCGCGCTCGCCGGCATCCCGTTCTGGTCGGGCTGGTTCAGCAAGGAGAACCTGCTCGGCCTTGGCCTCACCTCCGGCCCGGGACCGATCCCGTGGGTGCTGTACCTCGTGGGTGTGGGCGTCAACGTGCTCACCGCGCTGTACGCGTTCCGGTTGTACTTCGTGGTCTTCCACGGCGAACCCCAGACCGCACGCGTGTGGGCGGCCAAGGAAGCCCGCCGCGTGATGCTGATCCCGGTGCTGGCGCTGGCCGCGCTCAGCCTGATCGTCGCCTGGCCGCTGCAGTTCCCGCTGCCGAACACGCTGCACGTGTTCTCTGACTTTTTGGGCCCGGTGTTCAGCGGCGCGCCGTCCGGGTACGCCACGGAGCCCTCACTCGGACTGGGGTTCCTCGGGCTCGCGCTGGGCACGCTCGCCAGCCTCGGCGGCGCCGGCCTCGCGCTGCGCCTCTGGTACGAGCACCGGTGGGAGCCGGCCGCCGTGGCGCGCGCGCTGCCGCAGCAGCTGGTGCGGCTCTCCTACAACAAGTTCTACTTCGACCAGATCTACGACGCCTGTCTGGGGCGCCCCACGCGAGCGGTGGGGCGCACGCTGCGGCGCGTGGTCGAGCCGGACGTCATGGACGGCTGGATCCGCGGGCTGGTGAACGCGATGCGCGGGTTCAGCATCGACCTGCGCTCGTACGAGACGGGGTTCATCCGTGACTACGCGGCGCTGTTCACCGTCTTCGCCGTGATCTTCGTCATCGTCACCGTGGTCGTCGTGTCGCGATGAACGTGCCCTGGCTGACGCTCGTCATCGTCATCCCGGTCGGTGGCGCGCTGCTCCTGCAGCTGGTGCCGTCGCGGATGACGGCGGCGATCCGTGGCCTCACGGTGCTCACCGCAGCGGTGGTGGCGTCCATCGCCGGCGGCCTGCTGTTCAACATGCCGCACGCGGCCACCGTGGGCACGCAGCCGTTGAGCCTGTT
>DASUWI010000045.1:0-3299 GCA_036378495.1 Candidatus Dormiibacterota bacterium | reverse complement strand
CGGCCCGCGGCTCAGCGTGCCTGCGACCTTGATGAACTCGGGGCGCGCCGTGGCCAGCACCTCGATCGTCGAGTGCCCCTCGCCCACGTCGTCGATGGCGAAGCGGAAGCCGTGGTAGCGGTAGCTGCTGAGCACGGCGCGGAGCCGCGCCCGGTCGGTCACCGCCTCGCGCTCGCTGAGCTCGAGCACCACCTCGTCGGGGCGGCGGCCGGCCCAGTTGAGCAGCAGGAACATCTGGTCGATGTCGTGCAGGGGGTCGACCAGCGCCAGCACCCCAACGTTGATGAAGAGCAGCGAGCCGTGCGGCAGCGATCGCGCACCGTCCAGCGCGGCGCGGCGGGCGATCCAGTCGAGGTCGCGCGAGAAGCCGAGCCGCTGCGCCGCGGCGAACATGCCGTCGACGTGCTCCTCGGCGTGGCCGGGCCGGCGGGCCAGGGCCTCGTAGCCGACAACGTTGCGGTCGGCGAAGCGGACGATCGGCTGGTACACGCTGGTGATGGCCCGGTCGTCGACCAGCTCGCCGACGACCTCGCTCCACCGCACCGCGGGCGACCCGGGGGTGCCCCGATGCACGGACGCGCGGACGCGATTGCGGCCGGTCTGCTTCGCGTTGTAGAGGGCGGCGTCGGCACGATCCCACACCTCGCGGTGGGGCGTTGCCTCGTCGCCGTCGGCAACGCCGATGCTCAGCCGGGCGGCGCCGAACGGTGACGCCACGCCGCGGGTGGCGTCGAGGATGCGCTCGGCGATGGACGCGGCGGTGGCCATGTCGGTCGACGGCATGTACGCGGCGAACTCGTCGCCGCCGATGCGCGCCACGGTGTCGCGCGCGCGCAGCCCGCTGCGCAGCACACGGGCGACGATGCGGAGCACACCGTCGCCGGCCTCGTGCCCGTACTCGTCGTTGATCATCTTCAGGTTGTCGACGTCGGCGACCAGCATGCTGTAGCGGGCGCGCGACGAGCTGCGGTGGTTGAGGATTCGCTCGAACTCGCGGCGGTTGGGCAGCGCGGTGAGGTGGTCGGTGCTCGCCTGCTTGCGCTGCTCGTCGCTGAGCTCGCCGCGCTGAATGGCCACGGCGGCCACGTCCGCGAGGCCGCGGGCGAGCACGACGTCGCCATCCGACCAGCTGTGTTCCTTTGCCGTGGAGCCGAGGGAGATGACGCCGGTGGACTGCGCGCCCGGGATGCGCAGCGGCACCGCCATCGCCGAACGAACGGTGCCGATGTTCTTGTCGATGAACGTCTTCAGGCGCCCGCCCGGCGTCGCCGCCTCCTGCATCTGGCGCACCGTCGACCGCGTCTGCACCTCGCCGGTGACGTAGGCCTTGCCTGCCAGGCCGTCTCCGGGGCGGATCTCCACGGGCGGCGACACGACCACCGGCGTCGCGGTGACGCCGTTCGGCGTCAGCGCCAGCGGCAGCGGCTGCAGCTTGCCCTCGCGCAGCAGCAGGATGCCGCCCCAGTTGAGGTGCGGAAAGGCGGCCTGGAACGCCTCGAGCACGGCCCGGGCGATCGACGAGAGGTCGGTGGATGCGGCGAGCGCGTGCGCTGCGGAGGCCGTGATCGCGAGGTTGCGCAGCTGCTGATCTGTCTCGGCGCGGCCGATGCGACGGTGCACCTCGACGAGCATGCCGACGCCGGCGAGCAGTCCGGCCCACACCAGGAACTCGCGCAGATCGGCGGGCGGTTCCAAGCGGGTGAACACGACCGACAACCCGGCGACCCCCGCCGCCGTGGCGCACAGCGGCAGCGACCAGCTGGGTCCGCGGGTGAGGATCGCTGCGAGCACCACGCTCACCAGGACTGCAAAGGACAGCGGCATCGCCTCGGGCAGATACGGCGCCGCGACCGCAAGGATTGCAGTGGCGAGCGAGATGTTGACCGCCGTGGTGATCGCCGAGCCGAGCTCGTGATAGCTCAGCAGCCGGCGGATGCAGATGACCGTTGCAATCGCGTAAACGGTCCCGATCCCGAAGAGTCCGAGCTCCTGGTGCAGCACCGACGACGGCAGGCGGGCCGCGACCACCGCCAGGATCGCCGCTGCGATCACCAGCGCCGAGCCGACGGCAAACCAGACGCGCGTGGACCGCTGGATCGGCGGCATGGATTACAGGGTAGGGGGTCGGAGTCGGGTCATCAGGTGACGATCTGCAATACCTGTGTAAAGGTTTGATATCGCTCTTCGAGACTGTCGGCGAGCGCTGCGTCCGCTGATTGCACTTCCGGTTGGGTCTGTGCCGGCGGAGTGACCGTGTGGCTCAGCGGAGCTTGGTCGAGCGCGGCGGCGGCCAGCAGCGCGGCGCCGAGTGCGGGGCCGGCGTCGGGCAGGGGGACGACGGGCAGCCGGACTCCTGCGGCGAGGGCTCGCATCCAGGTGCCGCTTCGCGCGCCGCCACCGGTGACGTGGAGCACGGCCGGTGCCGCCGTGCCGGCGGCAACCAGGAGCTGGATGCCGAGCCGGAGCACGAATGCAACGCCCTCGAGCGCAGCGGCGTGGTGGCGCGGATCGCTCGGGTGCGGCATGCCGAAGCCGCCGAACGATGCGTCCGCCACGGGATAGCGCTCACCGATGCGCGCCAGCGGGTACGCCGCGAACCCCGACGGCAGGCGGGCGATGCGGTCCAGCCCGGCGAGGTCAGCGTCCGCCTCCAGCACGCCGCCGCCCGAGTTCCCCGCGGCGGCGGCGAGCCAGACGTCCGGCGCGAGGCGATGTGCATACGCGCCGCGCGGCAGCATGTCGAGCGCAGGCGGGCCGGCGCCGTCGAGCGTGGTCTTCCACGTGACCGTCGTGCCCAGCGACACCGACCACGCGCCGGCCGCGAGACCCGCGGACGCGATGTGCATGGCGCAGCTGTCGGTGGCGCCGCGCGCCAGGACGGCGCCGGGCGCTGCATCGATGGCGCACAGGCCCGCGCGCGCGCCCGGCGGCGCCGCCCGCGGAAGGAACCCGGCGTCGACCGCGGACCGCGCCGCCGCCGGCCATGCCTGCGCGCGGGGATCCCACCCCAGCTTGAGCGCGTTGGTCCAGTCGGTCCACCCGGGCTCGGCTCCGAGCGCCTCGAGCACCGCGTCGGTGATCGGTACCACGCGCGTCTCGCTGGTCAGCATCTGCCGCCATGCGATGACGCGATCGAGGCCTGCGCCGAAGCGCGCGTCGTCGTACGCGACCGCTGGGGAGCACGGCCCGCGCGAATCGCGAAAGCACCGGGTGCCCGCGGCACCCGCGACCGAGATCGCTGCCGGCATCGCGTTTGCGGCCGAGCACGCGCGCGACAGCACGCGCAGCGCGGCATCGAT
>DASUWI010000044.1:0-5875 GCA_036378495.1 Candidatus Dormiibacterota bacterium | reverse complement strand
GACATCCTGCGCATCGCGGTGCTGTCTGCCATCGCCGACCTGGGGCTGGCCATGGCCGCCCTGGGCGGCGGGGGCTATGGCCAGGGTCTGTTCGTCCTGTTCACCTCCCTGCTGTTCACGCTGCTGTTCGTCCTGGCCGCGGGCAACCTGGTGCGCGTCTACCGCACGCGCAACATCCACGAGATGGGCGGGGCGCGGGCCCGGATGCGCACCACCAGTGCCGCGCTGGTGGTGTGGGCCGGCGGCGCCGCGGGGCTGTCGCTGGCCACGTACTACGCGCTGTCGTCGGTGTTCGCCAACACGGCGACGCTGGGACGGGCGATGGGAGGGGTCACCCGCATCGCCGTGGCGCTGCTCGTCGCGGTCGCCGCGGTGGTCATGGCGGCGGCCGCGGTGCGCGTGCTCTCGTACGTGCTCCTCGGCACCGCGGAGCGGAGGCGCGGGTTTCAGCCCGACCGCGTCGCCGAGGTGGAGCGCAGCCCGCGCGTTCTGACGCGCGCCGCAATCGTGGGCGCGGGGCTCTCGGTGCTGGCCGGGCTGCCGGGCATCGGCCCCGTGCACGCCGGAGGGCTGAGCATCCCCGGCCTCACCTTCACGCGGTTCGTGTACGAGTACCTGCGCCCCACACTGCCGGTGGACGGCATCGCGCTGATCGTCTGCCTGGGCGCCGGCGCCATCGGCGCGGCCGCCGCGGGCTTCGCGTTCGCGCCGGTACGCCGGGGAGCCACCGCGGCGCTCGTCGAGCGCACCGAGCCGCTGGGCCGCATCGTCACCCGCGGCTTCGAGCTGGAGCGGCTTGCGCACCGTCTCGGCGCTCCCTTCGTCGCCGCCGGCGAGTTCGTCAGCCGGTTCGATGAGCAGATCACGGAGAGGCTCTCCGACCTGGTCGGCCAGGGGTCCGTGCAGGGCTCGGCGCTGGTCCAGCGGCTGCGCTCGGCGCGTTCACCCATCTACCTCGCCGGCGGTCTGACCGTGGTCGCGCTCATCGCGTTGCTGTCGATCCTGGCGGCAACAGGCCACCTCGGGGTCAACCCGTTGTGATCCCGCCCATCCTGCTCAGCGCGATCGTGTTCCTGAGCGCGATCGCGGCGCTCGTCGCGCTGGCCATGCCGGATGCCACCGACGACCAGCGCGGCCGCGTGCGCATCGTCGGGCTGTTCACCAGCGGGGTGCAGCTGTTCATCACGCTCGCCTTCGGCGTGTTCGTCCAGATCGGGCTGGCCGAGGGCGGCGGGCAGGCATCGGCCAACGAGGAGAGCCACAGCTGGTTCTCGTCGTTCTCGTTCTCGTCCGGCTACCACCTCACCGCCGACGGCATCAGCCTCGTGCTGCTCGTGCTCACCACGGCGCTGTTCTTCAGCATCTTCTTCCAGGCCTGGCGCGTGCGCGAGCACGTGCGCCTGTACGTCGTCCTCGTGCTGCTGCTGGAGACCGCCGTCAACGGCGTTCTCTGCGCCTCGGACTACATGCTGTTCCTGCTGTTCTGGGGGTTGACGATCTTGCCGCTGTACGTGCTCCTGCGTGTGTTCGGCGGCGCCGGTAGGAGCCGCGCCGCGGCCCGCTATCTCGCCTTCGCATTGACGTCGTACGCGCTCCTGGCGCTCGCGGTGGTGCTGGTCATCGTGCGCGCCGGCCAGCACTCCTCGGATCTCACGACCGACTTCACCGCGCTGCCCGGCGCCGTGTCGGCGGCGGGATTCTGGCTCACGCTGGCGGCGTTCGGCATCGCGCTCGGAGCGTTCCCGGTGCACCGCTGGCTGATCGAGGCGCAGAGCGAGGCATCGCCCGGCATCGCCGCGCTGCTCACCGGTGTCGTCAGCAAGCTCGGCGCCTACGGCCTGATGCGCGTCGCGGTCGGGCAGTTCCCCGCCGCCGCGCATCAGTACTCACTCGTGATCGTCGGGCTCGGGGTGGTGGGCGCCATCTGGGGCGCGCTGGGTGCGCTTGCCCAGGACGACGTGCGGCGCGTCATCGGCTACAGCAACCTGGCGCAGGTGTCGCTGCTCGTGCTCGCCGCGGGCGCGCAGACGTCGGTGGCGCTGGTCGGCGCCGTGCTGTTCATGGTCGCGCAGGGGCTGGGCGTCGGCATGCTCATCCTGCTCATGGGCGTGGTGGAGGAACGCGCGCGCGTGCGCAGCATCCGCGGGCTGGGCGGGCTCGTCGCCGCGGCGCCGCGGCTGGCCGTCTTCTGGTGGCTGGGCGTCTTCACGGTGATCGGCGTGCCGCTGTTGGCGGGCTTCAGCGCATTCGTCATGCTGTTCTCCGGCGCGTTTCCCGCGCACCGGATCGCGACCGTGCTCGTGCTCGCCAGCCTGGTGGTCACCACCGGCGCACTGCTGCTCGCCGGCCAGCGCATCTTTTTCGGCCCGCTGCGCGAGACCCTGCAGCGGCTGCGCGACATCGGCACGCTCGATCTCATGTACCTGATCCCGATCGCCGCCGTGATCGTGCTGTTCGGTGTGCGCCCCGGTGCGTTCACGCCGCTGATCACCAACGGCGTGATTCAGATCACCACGCGGCTCTCGGGCGGCTAGTCGTGGGCAGCTCGTTCGGGCCGGCACTGGTGGCGTCGCTGCTGCCCGAGATCCTGCTCCTCGCGCTGGCCGCTGTTTGCGCCATCCTTGGCGCCATCCGGCGGGAGCGCCCTGATCTCCACCGCTGGATCGCGGTGATCGGCCTGCTCGGGGCGATCACCTCGACGGCGTACACGCTGCACGCGACCTCGCGTGGCAGCGGCACCGCACTCACCGTGTGGGGCGGCGGCCTGCTGGTCGACCGCTTCTCGCTCTACGTGACGGTCCTGGTCTGCGCGTTCGCGCTGATCACGTGTCTCACGTCGGATGGGTACCTGCGCCGCATCCCCACGCGGGCGCCGGCGTTCTTCGCTCTGCTGCTGCTGGTGACGGCGGCGCTTATCGCGCTCGCCGCCGAGCGCGAGATGGCGACGATGTTCATCACGCTCGAGGTGGTGATCATCGGCATCACCGCGATGCAGGCACTCGTGAAGACCGACGACCGCGCGGCCGAGGCCGCGTGGAAGCTGCTGGTGGAGGGCGCCGTCGCCTCGGCGCTGCTGTTCTACGGCATGGCCATCCTCTACACCGTCGCCGGCAGCACGAGCCTCAGCGTGGTGGGCGCTGCCGCGGCGCGAGCCCCGGCGGCGTCGGCACTGGGGATCGCGCTCGTGCTGCTGGGACTCACCCTGCCCTTGGGCGTGGCGCCGCTGCGCGCCTGGGTGTCGCGCGCCGGCCAGGCGGTGCCGGCCACCGCCGCCGGCTTCTCGATCGTGGCGGGCGTGGCGGCCGGGTCGGTCGCGTGGCTGCGCTTCGGCGTCAGCGGCCTCGGCGGCGGGGTGGGCACGTGGCTCGGCCTGACGGCGGGGCTGGCCGCGCTGGCGCTGCTCAGTGCGGCGCTGCTGGCGGTGCGCGAGGATCGGGTGACCGGCCTCGCGGGAGCGGTGATGAGCGGGCAGGCCGGGCTCCTGCTGCTGGCTCTGATCAGCACCGGGCAGGGGGCATCATCGAAGCCGGCGCAGGGGGCCACCGCGTTTCTCTTCGCTCTGGGGGTGTTCGGTGTGAGCGCGCTGGGGACGTTCGCCATGCTCGCCATCCTCGAAGCGGCGCGGCTGCCCGATACGATCGGCGACTATCGCGGCCTGGGCCGCCGGTCCCCGACCGCTGCACTGCTCCTCGCGGTGGCGCTGGTGGGGCTGATCGGGGCTCCGCCGGCGGCCGGCTTCCTCGCACGCATCCTTCTCCTGGAGTCGTCGGTGGACGCCGGTTACGGTTGGGTGGCGGCGGCGGCCGCAGCGGCCATCGTGGTGCTGGCGGTTCCCGTCGTGCGGCTGGTGGCGTCGATGTACGCGGATCCCGGGCCGGACGCGCCCTTCACCATGGCGGCGTCCCCGATGCTGACGCGTGTCGTCGCCGGCGCCTGCTGCGCCGCCGGGGTGCTGGCCACCGTGCTCGCGCAGCCGCTGCTGCTCCTTGCCCAGGGGGCCGCGGGGCCGATCCACTGAGCCGTCCGGCCGGCCCGGGCGCTCCGGGGCCGCCCCGCCCTCCCGGGATCATCGGCTTCACCCGGCGCCCGACAGGGCGCGAGTGGCGCCGCGCCGCGATCACCTTTGGGCTCGGTGTGGTCGCGCTCTTCGTGCTCGTGCTGGTGATCCATCTGCAACCGCAGCTGCTGGCCGCAGGCACCACCGCACCGGCGATCGTGCTACAGAGCGACACGGGACAACGCGTCGACGGGCTGGCGGCGGCGGCGCACCATAACCTCGTGGTGGCGTTCTTCGACACGCAGTGCGACACGTGTGAGCGCCAGGCGGCGCAACTCTGCGCGCTGGCGGAGCAGCACGCCGCCGATGTCTTCGTGGCGGTCGACGCCGGCGGTGAGAGCCGGAGCGCGGTCGCAGCCTACGGACGCGCCAACCACCCACCACCGTGTCCGGTGACCCTGCTCCTCGACCCCGGCCTCAGCGTGAGCCGTGCGTATCGTGCGGCCGTCGTCCCCACCGTCTATGTTGTAGACAGCAGTGGCAAAATCGCCTACGGCGCGGTGGGCTCTGCCGGGGTCGGCGGTCTCGACGCCACCCTGCGTCAGCTCGGTGGCTGAGCCGCCGCGAGCGCGGCTGCGCACGCGCCTGTTGCTGTGGCTCATCGTCGGCGCCGTGCGCGGGCTGGGGCCGCTGCGTCGCCCGGCCGGCACGGCCGTGGCGCTGGTCTGGTACGCCAAGCAGCCCAGGGCGGTGCGGCGCCGCGCCGCGGTCAACCATCGGCGGCTGGCGCCGCAGCTGAGCGCGGCCGCCGCCCGGCGGCGAGCACGCGCCTCGTACCGCGAGTACGTCTGGATGATGCTGGATGGCATCTGGGTGGAGCCGCTGTCGGCCGGCTCCCTGCGCAGCATCATCGACTACGAGGGTGCCGAGTTTCTCAACTCCGGCAACGGGATCATGGTGACATCGCACTTCGGCAACTGGGATATCGGTGCCAGCAGCGCCAATGCCCTGGGCCTCCCGATGACGACCGTGATGGCGACGGTGGGTCCGCCGGCCACCACCGAGCTCGTGGAGCTCTCACGGCGGCGCAAGGAGTTCGAGCTCTTCACGCCGCGGCAAGCGGCGCGGGGGCTCATCCGCGCCCTGCGGCGCGGGCGCTGGGTGGCGCTCATGCTCGACGTTCCCGAGGCGGGCCCGACGGTGGTGGTGCCGTTCTGCGGCGGACCGGTCCGTGTCAGCGCGGTCCCCGCCCGGTTGGCGGCGGGAACGGCGCGGCCGATCGTGCCGGTGGCCTGCTGGCGCGTGGGGGAGCGGTGGCGGGTGCGCATCCATCCACCGGTGCATGCGGATCCGCTGGAGGACGACAGCGGCGTGATGGCGCGCGTGGCGGCCGCGCTGGAGCCGGAGATCCGCCGCCATCCCGAGCAGTGGTACCCGTTCCACGACGTCTTCGACGACGGCGCCGGGTAGCGTCTGCGTGACGCAGCGGTCGCTCGAAGAGGAGGCGCGCCGGCGTCTGGAGGCCGCTCTCGGCACGGGCGAGCCGGCGCTGGCTGCAGCGGCGCCCGGCCGGTGCACCCTGGTCGGCGAGCACGTCGACTACGCCGGCGGTCTGGTGCTCGCCACCGCGATCGATCGCCACGTCGCGGTCGCAGTTCGGCGCGCGAGGCATGACCGCGACCGCGTCGTCGTCGACGGCGGCTGCTTCGAGCACCGTCCGGGTGCGCAGCTGCATCCGGACGGCGGCGGGTACGTGCTGGCGGCAGCGGAGGCGCTGCGCCACTCCGGTGTCGGCATCACGCCGTTCGAAGCCGCCACCGCCGCGACGCTCCCGGCCGGTGCCGGCCTGGCGGCGTCCGCCGCCGTGATCTGCGCCAC
>DASUWI010000043.1:0-18149 GCA_036378495.1 Candidatus Dormiibacterota bacterium | reverse complement strand
AGCATGCAGGGCTTCCAGGTGGTCATGAACTTCCTGATGATGCCGATCTTCTTTCTCGCCGGAGCGCTGTTCCCGCTGCGGGGGCTCCCCGTGTGGATGACCGTGCTCACGCGCCTGGATCCCGCCAGCTACGGGATCGATCCGCTGCGGCGGACCGTCCTGGGCGCCGCCGGCGTCCCCAACCACGTGCTGGACGGTCTCGGTCTGACCCTGTTCGGTCGCACACTTGCCATCTGGACCGAGGAGGCGCTCCTGCTCGGCTTCGGGCTCGTGATGCTGTCCTTCGCCATCCGCAGCTTCCAGCACCGTGATTGATGTGACCCGAACCGTTGATTCAAGCGAATCCTTGGAGGTCCCGTGAAGATGCCGCTGCGAACGGATCCGGTTCCGGAGCCGACCTATAATGATCGAGCGATGACGCCGAAGGCTTTGATCCCGATGGTGGTCGAGTCGACCAACCGTGGCGAGCGTGCATTCGACATCTATTCACGCCTGCTGAAAGATCGCATCATCTTCATCGGCACACCGATCGATGATCAGGTGGCCAACGTGGTGATGGCGCAGCTCTTGTTCCTCGCCGGTGAGGATCCGGAGAAGGACATCATGCTGTACATCAACAGCCCGGGTGGCTCGGTGTACGCAGGGCTTGCGATCTACGACACGATGCAGTACGTCGAGCCGCGCGTCGGCACCATCTGCATGGGCATCGCCGCGTCGATGGCGTCGGTGCTGCTGGCGGGCGGTGCGCCCGGCATGCGTTTCAGCCTGCCCAACACACGCATCCTGATTCATCAGCCGTCGGGTGGCTTCCAGGGTCAGGCCGCTGACATCCAGATTCACGCGCAGGAGATCCTGCGTGTGCGCCGCCGGCTCGACGAGATCCTTGCGCATCACACCGGCAAGCCCATCGAGGTGATCAACCGCGACTCCGACCGCGACTTCTTCATGAGCGCGGACGAGGCCAAGGCCTACGGGCTCATCGACGAGATCATTCAGGGACACCGTGGGCAATCCGCCAACGGCGGCAAGCCCGAGAAGCGCGAGACGCTGCCCGTCGCCACGGGTGACGGCGGTGGACCCGAAGCAGGGGGCGGAGCACCCGCTCGCGGATGACCCGAGGTCGGTTTCGATGAGCACCGACTGCCGTGACTGAAAGAGACGACCGCCGCCGGCACACGCGCTGCTCGTTCTGCGGCAAGGGCCAGGAACAGGTGCGCAAGCTCGTCGCCGGGCCCGGCGTGTACATCTGCGATCAGTGCATCGACCTCTGCCAGGAGGTGCTCGAGGAGGACAACCGCTCGTCGTCGCAGAAGCGCGGCAAGCCGGGAACGATCCCCAATCCGCAGGTGATCGCGGCGTCACTGGACCAGTACGTCGTGGGCCAGGAGCACGCCAAGAAGGTGCTCTCGGTCGCCGTGTTCAATCACTACAAGCGCATCGCACACGCGAAGACCAACAGCGATGTCGAGCTGCAGAAGTCGAACGTGCTGCTGGTCGGGCCCACGGGATGCGGCAAGACGCTGCTGGCCCAGACGCTGGCGCGCATCATCGATGTGCCCTTCAGCATCGCTGACGCGACCAGCCTCACCGAGGCCGGCTACGTCGGCGAGGACGTGGAGAACATCCTGCTGCGGCTCATCCAGGCGGCAGACTTCGACATCTCGCGCGCGGAGCGCGGCATCATCTACATCGACGAGATCGACAAGATCGCGCGCAAGAGCGACAACCCGTCGATCACGCGTGACGTCAGCGGCGAGGGTGTGCAGCAGGCACTGCTCAAGATCCTGGAAGGAACTGTGGCCAACGTTCCCCCGCAGGGTGGACGCAAGCATCCGCACCAGGACTTCATCCAGATCAACACCACCAACATCCTGTTCATCTGCGGCGGTGCGTTCGACGGTCTGGAGAAGATCATCGAGCAGCGCGTCGGCAAACGCACCATCGGCTTCAACAGCAAGCCGCACGCCAGCCGCACCAAGGAGACCACCAAGATCCTGCGCGAGCTGCAGTCGCAGGACCTGCTGAAGTACGGGCTGATTCCGGAGTTCGTCGGCCGCCTGCCGATCACGGTCGCGCTGGACTACCTCGACGAGGAGGACATCATCCGCATCCTCACCGAGCCCAAGAACGCGTTCGTCAAGCAGTACCAGAAGTTCTTCGCGCTCGATGACGTCGAGCTGGTGTTTCACGACGGCGCCCTGCGCGCCATCGCCGAGCGTGCCCTGGCACGCGGCACGGGCGCACGCGGTTTGAAATCCATCATCGAGGACGTGCTGCTCAACAGCATGTTCGAGGTGCCCAGCCGGCCGGACATCAAGCGCTGCGTGATCACGGAGCAGGCCATCGTCGACGGCGTCGAACCGCTGCTGCTCACCGAGGAGCCGAAGCGCCGCGTGGCTGCCGGCGCTGACGTGGACGAGGCCGCGCAGGGCCGCACCGCCTGAGCCGCGTCCGCTGGGCAGGCCTCGGGGCGCTGCTCGCTCTCGCGGTCGTCGCCGTGCTCGTCGTGACGCTGACGCACGTGACGTCGGGCGGTGGCGGCAGCGGCGGGGGTGGCGGTGCCTCGTGCTCGCTGCCCGAGCCGATCCCGAACCTCCCCTCACGGCTGCGGTCGATCGGTGGCTTCGACCAGGCGCAGGACGTGTCGGACACCGAGGCACTCGTCGCCTTCGCCACGCAGGCCGCCGGCGCCATCGCTCCCGGGCTGATCGGCACGCAACCGCAGCGGCCGGTTCGGGTTCACGCCAGCAACGCGGGCGAGCCGGACGCGCTGGTCGTCCCGCTGCTGTCCACGCTGCCGCTGCAGCAGCACCCTGTCATCGCCGGCCTGGTCTCGCTGCTGCTCGACTGCACCGGCCGCGCGTACTACTCCGCAGTCGACGACCTGACGCTCAATGGTGCCACGGCGCCCGCGTCATTTCCCGCCGTGAGCATGGCCGAGGCCGGCGCGACACTGGGCACCACCGATCCCCAGCTGGTCTACGCACAGAGTCCGTTTGCGCCGCAGTGGCGCAATCCGAACACCGGGCACACGATCGCCGCCTTCGCTGTCTGAAGCTCCCCCGGCCATATACTCCTTGGTCTCGACGCTCCATGGAAAAGCAGTTCCGTCCCGCGAGCGTGGAGTTGCGCTGGCGGCAGCGTTGGGAACAACTCGCCATTGGCCACGCCGACGTGTCCAGCCGGCGACCAACGTACGTCATCGCGCTCCCGCCACCCAACATCACGGGGGCCCTGCACATGGGCCATGCCTGCGGTTTCTCCATTCAGGACACACTCTGCAGACAGAAGCGCATGGCGGGCCTGGACGTCGAGTGGTGCCCGGGAACGGATCACGCCGCTATCGCGACGCAGAACGTCATCGAGCGGCAGCTCGCCGACGAGGGCACGACCAAGGAGGCGCTCGGCCGCGCGGCGTTCCAGGCGCGCGTCGACGCCTGGTACGAGGAATACGGCGGGCGCATCTACGAGCAGATGCGGCGGCTCGGCTACACGTGTGACTGGGTGCGGTCGCGGTTCACGCTCGACCCCGAGTACGTCCGCGCCATCCGCGTCGTCTTCAAGGAGCTGTTCGATTCGGGACTCATCTATCGCGGTCCGCGAATCGTCAACTGGTGCCCGCGCGACCGGTCCGCGATCAGCGACGAGGAGATCGAGTGGCGCGAGCATCGCGACACGCTCTATCACCTGCGCTATCCCATCGACGGCGGCGGCGAGATCGTGGTGGCCACGGTGCGGCCGGAGACGATGCTCGGTGACACCGGGGTCGCCGTGGCGCCCGGCGATCCGCGCTACGCGCCGCTCGTGGGACGAACCGTCACCCTGCCGCTGACCGGGCGGCGGGTGCCCATCGTCGCCGACTCCGCGGTGAAGCCAGAGTTCGGCACCGGCGCGCTCAAGGTGACGCCGGGGCATGACCCCACCGACTACGAGATCGGGCACCGGCACAATCTCGACGTGATCACGGTCATGGCGCCGGACGGCACCATGGACGTGCCGTCGCTGCCGCAGTTCCACGGACTGCCGGTGGAGCAGGCCCGCGAGGCGGTGGCCGCGGCGTTGCGCGTGGCAGGCGTGCTGGTTGCCACCGAGGAGTACGTGCACGACGTCGGTCACTGCGATCGCTGCGGGCATGTCCTCGAGCCGCTCATCAGCGAGCAGTGGTGGGTGCGCATGCACGAGCTGGCGCAGCCGGCGATCGCCGTTGTGGAGTCCGGTGAGGTTGCGTTCCATCCCAGGCGATACGCGGACGTCTATCTCACGTGGATGCGCAACATCCGTGACTGGTGCATCAGCCGGCAGATCTGGCTGGGCCACGCGATACCGGTGTCGCGGTGCGGCAACGGCCACACCTTCGCCTGGCTCGAGCACCCCGTGGCCTGCGCGCACTGCGGGGACGCGCAGCTGGTCGACGATCCCGACGTGCTCGACACCTGGTTCAGCAGCGCGCTGTGGCCTTTCGCCATCTTCGGCTGGCCGGAGGAGACGGCGGATCTGCGCCGGTTCTACCCCACCGATGTGCTCGTCACCGGACGCGACATCATCTTCCTCTGGGTGGCGCGCATGATCATGACGGGCTTGAGGTTCACCGATTCCAAGCCCTTCAGCGAGGTGATGATCACGAGCATCATCCAGGCGGCCGACGGCTCGCGCATGAGCAAGTCGAAGGGCAATGTCGTCGATCCGCTGGACATGGTGGAGCGCTACGGCGCCGATGCGGTGCGCGCCTGGGCGGCCGCCGTCGGCACCGGCAGCCAGGATGTGCGCTTCGACGCCGAGCGCATCGAGGCCTACCAGCGGTTCGCGAACAAGCTCTGGAACGTGACCCGCCTGCTGGTGCTCAGCCTGGGCGGTGGCGGCGAGGTGATGCATGCGCCGCGCACCCCGAACCCCGAGGAGCTGCAGGCGGAAGATCGCTGGATGCTCGTGGAGCTGGCGCGACTCAGCGACGACGTCGACGCGTCGTTCACAACGTATCGCTTTCACGACGCCGTGAGCCGTCTCTACGACACCGCCTGGCACTCGTATTGCGACTGGTACGTGGAGATGGCGAAGCTGCGCCTGCGCGACAGCGCAGATGAACCATCACGCAACGCGGCGGCATGGACGGCGATCACCGCGCTGGATGCGATCCTGCGGCTGCTGCACCCGTTCATGCCGTTTCTCACCGAGGAGTGCGCGCAGCATCTGCCGGCCGCGGCGCCGACACTCCAGCACCGCGAGTGGCCTGCGTCGCCCGGCTGGTGGCGTGACGAGCCTGCCCGGCAAGCACATGAGGAGGTCGGCTGGCTGATCGATGTGGTGCAGCGCATTCGGGCGCTGCGGCAGGAGCGTGGCGCCGAGCGGAACCGCGAGCACGTCGCGCTCGTCCTCGATGGCGACACACGCGCGCTGGGCATCGACCGTGCGGCGGCCCTCGCCGCTGAGCTGGTACCGGCGACGCTGGTGGACGCGCACGGCAACGGCGCATCGCCGGACGTGATCCCCGTGGGTGGGTTGCGCGCGCGGATCGCCGTCAGGGCTGCAGCCCCGGCGGAGCGTGCCGCGGGCGGGAAGCGGCTCCGCCAGCTCGACAGCACCATCGCACGCATGCGTGCCCAGCTCGGGAACGAGGGGTTCATTCGCCAGGCGCCCGGCGGCGTCGTCGACGGGGTGCGGCGGCGTCTTGCCGAGGCCGAGGCGGAGGCGAGAGCGCTGCGCGAGACGGTGGGGGACGGCTCGGGACAGGCGACGTCTCAGCAGTGGTGATCGTCCTCCTCGCCATCGCCGGGTACATCGGGGTGCTCTGGCTCGCGCTGGCCTTCTCCGTGATTCGCGACGCCCGGCGTCGCTCGATGCCGCAGACGATGTGGACAGTCGCGCTGGTCCTGGCCTTCTTCCCTCCGTTTCTCGGCGCGTTGGTGTACTTCGTGCTGCGTCCGCCTCAGACCATGGAGGAGGAACGCGCGCTCGAGCTCGAGCTGTACGACCCGGCCGTCGACGGCGTCTCGCCGAACCGGCCGTGCCCCCACTGTGGTCGCGAGATCGAGCGCGCCTTCATCATCTGCCCGTACTGCCGCACACAGTTCGCTCGCCGCTGCGGCAACTGCGATCGAGCGCTGCGACTTGGCTGGTCGATCTGTCCGTACTGCGCCACCGAGGTGGTGGCACCGGCGCAGATGCGGCGCCCACCCGTTTCGCGCTGACGCATGTCGGGCGCACTCTCGCTGGCGCTGACCCCGGCGCCGCTGGTTATCGCCCTGGCGCTGGCGTGGCTTGCGGGGCCGCGCCGGTGGCGCTGGGCGCGGTGGGCCGCGCCGGCGGCGCTGGCGGCAACGATCGTGCTGCTCGCCGCCGATGCCGTGCCCGTTGTGGCCGGCGGCCGCATCCTCGCCTCGTTCGGCCAGGCACTGCCCGGCATCCCTTACCTCTTCCGCGCCGACGGCATCGGGATGACGCTCGCCTTCGCTGCCACCTCGGCGGCGCTGCTGACGCTGCTCGGAGGCCGCGCCCTGCAGCCGCGCCGCGCGCCTGCCCTTGTGGTCTGCGTGCTCGGCAGCGTGCTCGCCGCAGTCGCGGGCAACGCGGTGATCCTGTTCGCAGGCGTCGAGCTGGCCAACATCGGAACGTTCCTGATGTTCACGGAGCCAGGGCGGCGGCCCGGCCGCGCCGCGCTCCTCACGCTCGGGCTGGAACACGCGGGCGCCCTTGGGCTGCTGGCGGCAACCGCCAATCTCCAGGGCTCGGTGGGCACGTCCGACTTCAGCGCGCTCCCCGCCGGGGTGGTCACGCCCGCGATCGCGGTGCCCTGGGCGCTGGGCGCCACGCTGCGGCTCCTGGCGCCGGCGATCGCGCCGCTGCGCACCGGCGTCGCCACCGCGGCGTGGGCCGCCACCGCTGCGGTGCCGACGGGTGCCCTGATGCTGCTGCGCCTGCGAGAGGCCGCGGGCGGCGTGGAGCCGGCGGCCGGCACCGCGACGCTGGCCGTCGCTGGTGCGCTCGTCGCCGCGGCCGGCGTCGTGATCATGGCTCGGCGCTCGGCGACGCCGGCCGGCGCGGGACGCGGGCTGTGCCTGGTCGTGGCCGGCCCCGTCATCGCACTGGCGGGGATGTCGGAGGCCATCGCCGCGACCGCGGTGGCCGCGGGGGTCGGCGCGCTGGAGATCGCGGCCGCCGCCTCCGCCGCGTGGGAGCGGTGTGGCGACACTGCGACCGAGCGCGGCCTGGCCGCGGCTTCGCTGGTCGCCACGGCCGGGCTGCCGCTCGGGTTCGGCGCCACAGCCCTGGTCCTCGAGCTCTCTGCCGCTGTCGGGTTGGGGGCGGTCGGGCTTCCGCTCCTGCTCGCGCTGGGCCTGTCGGCGGCCGCGGCGGCGGCGGCCGCGGTGCGCCTGGCCGGGGCGATCCTCCGCCGCGGGGCCGGAGCTGTGGCTCGGCGCGACCTGCCTGCACCGCTTGGCGTCATCGGCCTCGCCGCCGCCGTCGCCGGGGCGGTGGTGCCGGGGGCCTTCGCCGGCTGGCTCAACGGAGGGCTGGGGACGCCCGGAACGCTGGCCGATGCCGGGGCGTCGGCGGTCTCGGGTCCCGCCGGCGGCTGGCCGGGCGGGTACTTCGCGGTGGCGGCGCTGATTCTCGCCGCCGGATGTCTTGCCGCGTTCTCGCTCTCCGGCATCCGCTTGCCGCAGATCGAGCGCCTTCCGTCGCAGGAGAGGACCGGGCGCAGCCTGGCCATCCCGCTGTCGCAGGTGCGGCCGGCGCGCAGAGCGGCGCGAGCGCTGCAGCGGATGGTGCCGGTGGTCGATGCGTGGGCGCTGCAGCAGCCGCAGCTGCCGCTCATCGCCGCGGGCGGCCTGATCGCCGTGTTGCTGATCCGCTGATGGTCTCCGAGCCGCTGTTATCGTTCGCCGGCGTCGTGGCGGCCGTGGTGGCGATGATGGTCGACGTCCGCGGCGCCACGCTGATCGCCGTGGTCGCGGTCACGGCCGGGCTCGCCCCGACGGTGGCGCTGACCGGCGGCGGCACGGCTGTGCTCGTCCTCGCCGTCGCCGCCGCCGCGGGCGTGGGCGGCGGCCTCCTCGGCCACCTGGCCGCGCGCCGGCTGCCCTGGGTGGCGGGCCTCGATCCCCGGGTGCCCGCCTTCGCGCCCTCGCGGCAGCTGTTCGGGCCGCGGAGCGCGCGCGCGTTCGCCGCCGCGCTCGCGATCCCCATCGCGTCGTGGGTGAGCTTCAACGTCCCCATCGGCGAGGTGGCGGTGGTCCAGGGCGTGCTCTTTCCGATCGCATACGTCTGGGGTTGCGGTCTGCTGCGCATGGTGGTCGGGCGCACGGTCGCGGACCTGACCGTCGGCGTGACCATGATCGCGCTCGCCGCCGCCGCCGCCTGGCTGGTGCGCGGCGGCCCCGACGCGCTTGCGGGGGCGGCCGCGGCGGCGTCGCTGGCGCCACTCGCGGCGATCGTCTCCGGCTGGCTGAGCGGCCGTCACGCACGCCGGGCCGCTCCCGTGGCAGATCCGGGCACGTGAGCCCGCTGGTTGCGGCGGCGGTCTGGGCCGGTGCGGGGATCGCCGCCGCGGCGCTGCTCCCGCCGCTGCGGCTCAGGCAGGCGGGATTCCTCGTCCCCCTGCTGGGACTGCTTGCGGTGCTGACGGTCTCGCCGGCATCGGCTGCGGTCCCGGGCGCCGGCCCGCCCGGGGCCCTGGGCATCGACCGCGTCGCGCAGGGCCTCGTCACCGCCGGGGCCGGATCGCTGGTCCTGACGATGCTGCTCACCCGGGGCGTCGAAGCCGCGCAGATGCGCACGGTGGGTCTTGCCGGCGCGGCCGTCGTCATCGCGCTGTCGACGAGCAGCGCAATCATCTGGGCGGTGGCGTTTGTCGGCGGGATTGCCGTGCTCGCGCTGCGGTGGATCGCGATCTCCCCGGGGCGAGCCACGTTTGCCGCCGGTCGCGTCGCCATCCCGGGCGCCGCCGCGCTGCTCGGCGCCGCGTCGTTCCTGCCGGTCGCCGGCGTGCTGACCGGACCGCGTCCCGTGCTCGTCTCGGGGCTGCTCGGCTCCGGCATCGCGTCGCTCGCCGGGCTGCTTCCCCTCGGTGGCTGGGCCGCAGGTGCGATCGCCGGCCTGGCGGCCGTCGACTCCGCGGTCTGGGTGGTCTTGATCGCACCGGCGGCGCTGCTGGCGGGGTTGCGGCTCGAGCTCCAGCTGCCGCCACTGGCGCTCGCGTACTTCGAGGGCCTGCTGACGGTGCTGGGCCTGGCGACCGCGCTGTGGCAGGGAATCAACGCCCGGCGGCTGGCGGATCGCGCGCGCTACACGAGGGTCCTGCTTGCCGATGTCGCCCTGGCCGCGGTGGCCGTGGGGACGGGGCACGCGACCCCGGCGCTGGTCGCGCTGCTGCTGCTGACGGTCACTCACCTGACGGCGGCGCCGCTCATGCTCCAGGAGCCGGAGGTGCGGCCACGCGCGCGGCGGCTGACGTGGCTGCTGCTCTGCGGGCTGCCACCGGGGCCCAGCTTCTGGGGCCGGCTGGCCGCGGTGGAGGCGCTCTCTCAGAGCTCGTTCTGGGCCATGATCGCGGCGCTGGTGGCGATGGCGATGCTGTTCGTGGTGACGCTTCTCGCCGCGCTCCGACCTGAGGCGCCCCGGCCGGAGCCGTGGCGAGCGCTGCCGGCGCTGGGTGCAGAGGCTGCCGGCTGGGTCGTCGTCGCCGGCGGGCTCGCCGCCGGTCTGGCTCCGGGCGCGACGCTCGCACTCGTGTTCGGAGTGCACTGACGTGGACGCCCTGGGCGCTGCCGAGGCTGTGCTCGCGCTCGCCCTGCTCCCGGGCGGCCTCCTGCTCGCATCCGCGGGGTGGCTGGGCGCCGCGGCCGCCGGTCGCCGCGGTCTCTGGTCGCTCGGGCCGCGCGAGGTGGTGGTGCTGCTGCTGACCGACCTCGCCGTTGCTCAGGCGCCGTTGCCCGGGTCGCCGATCACCACGCTGCCTCCGGGTCAGGGGGCTGCTCCGGACATAGCCGTGGTGGCGCTTCTGATCGCAGCCGCGGTGGCGACGGCCACCTCGGAGCGCCGCCCTGGCTGGCCATGGGTGATCGCGGGCACACTGTCCGGCGCGGCGTTGACGGTTGCGCTCGGCGCCGCGTCGCTGTCGCTGCCCGCAATCACCGGACACCCCGGCGCGTCGATGCTGGCCGCCCGAGCGGCGGTCGCCGTGGCGGTGCTCGTGGCGGCACCGGCGCTCACCTGGGGGTCCAGGTTGTCGCCGCCGGGCGAGGCCACGCTGCTGGCCGGCCTGGGCCTGCTCGGCCTCTCGCTGCTGAGCCCACCGGCGCTGCCCGCCTGGCAGGCGGCGCTGGCCACCGCTCTCGCCGCTGTCGCAGCCGCGGCCTACGCCGGCGCGGTGCTGCGCTGGCGTGCACGGCTTGCGAGCTTGCAGGTGGAGTCCGGTGTCGCCTGTCTCGCTGCGGGTGCCGCGGCCGTCGCCGCCGTGCTGGTCGGCACGCTCGGTTGAGCTCGATATGCACGCCGGAATCCGTCCCGTGAGGCAACGCGTTTCCGCGATCTGAGACCCTCTTCCGGCGGCGTGTGACACAGTGGTACGATCGAAGTGTCGGATCGGTTTTTGCCATTTGCAGCCGGCCGTCGTCGCAACGGCGTTTTCTGGCGGAGAAAGGACGAAAGGTTGATCGACGTGTCGTGCCGATGATGCGGATCGTCCTGGCGTCATCGTCGCCGCGCCGGCGGGAGCTGCTCACCCGGGCTGGCATCCGCTTCAAATGCATCGACCCTCCCGAAGACAATTCGACGCCGCCCGGCGTCTGCGCTGATCTGGCCGTCCAGCTGATCGCGCACCAGAAGGCCGCCGCCGTGGCCGACACCCTCCCCAGCGGCACGTTCGTGCTGGCCGCCGACACCATGGTGGTCGGGCCGCACGGCCCCATGGGCAAGCCGCACACGCCCGACCGCGCTCGCAGCATGCTCTGCGAGCTCCGCGGATGCCGCCACAGCGTCCTCACCGGCGTGTGCGCGCTGTGTACGGGCACCGAGTGCGTCGCGCTTGCGGTCAGCCGATCGGCGGTCAAGATGCGCCAGTACGCCGACGAGGAGATCGTCCGCTACGTGGCCTCGGGAGAGCCGCTCGACCGCGCCGGTGCCTACGCCATCCAGGGCGGCGGCGGCGACCTCGTCGAAGCCGTGGGTGGCAGGGTTGACACCGTCATCGGGCTGGACGTGCGGCTGGCGCTGCAGCTGCTCGGCGACGTCGGGTATCCCGACCCGCTGCCCCGTCCGTCGGATGTGTCTCTCACCCCACCGCGGGTGCGCCGGCCACTGACGCCGATGCGCGCACCGTCTCGCGCCTGAGCGAGCAGGGTCCGATCGGCACTCGACGCCGTCTGGCATCGGCACTCGTCGCGGTCCTGGTGGGTGCTGCCGTCCTCCCACTTCTGGCCGCTTGTGGCGGAAACGGACAGATCTCGGTCAAGCTCGGCTTCGCCGGATCGCAGGGACCGTTCACCCCGTCGGACCAGCCGCAGTTCACGGTCACGGTGACCAACAACGGGCCGTCGGACGCGCCCGGTGTCGAGGTGCGTGTGGACCTGCCGTCGTCGATGCACTACCGGTCGTCGACGATCACCGGGTTCGGCAACGCTCGCACGCAGGTGGTCGATGCGCGCGTTGGCACGTCACAGCCGGCGTGGGGGTTCTGGGACCTGGCGGCGCCGGCGAGCGGGAGTGACCTCTGCGAATCCTGTGTCGCCATCACGTTCACCACCGACCTGACGGCGCCGCCCGGCGGCCTCAGCATCTCCGCGCACGCGCAGGGTGACAACACCTCCGGTGAGGTGTCGAGCGACGATCTCAAGCTGACGGTGAACGGCGCGCCCAAGCTGCAGCTCAGCGCGCGCGTGCAGGCGGGCACGCTGATCGCGGGCAGCACGGCGACGTACGCGGTGACCATCACCAACACCGGCACCGGGCCGGCGCAGGGGGTCGCGCTGCTGGTGACGCTGCCGCCGGTGATGACCTGGCAGAAGAGCGGCGCGTTCAACGGCAACGCGTCGCGCAGCAACCCCATCGACCCCGTCAAGGGATCAGTCGAAGCCTTCTACAGTGGGTGGACTCTGCCCGCTGCGAGCAGCGGCGGGCCGGGAATCGTGACGGTGCAGTTCATCACCGCGGTGTCGGGCGGACCGCCGACGGGCACCTACACCATCACCGCGCAGGCGACCGATCAACAGGGCGACCAGGTGACGCTCACCAACTCGGCGCCGGTGCAGGTGATCGGGTCCACGCCGACGCCGATCCCCGTGCCCACCCCGAGTGGCAGCGCCAAAGCGAGCCCCACACCGGGCCGGTAGCCGCCCGCGTCATGGTATTCTCGGCGTCGCGTCGCCGCTTTACGTTGGTGTCTGCACGCCGACGACGTGATTCCGGCGCCGCGTTTCCGAGAACATGTACGCAATCCTCAAACACGGCGGCCATCAGTATCGCGTCGCCGCCGGCGACCGGCTCCTCGTCGACCGGCTGACCGCGGAGGTGGGCTCGCGCGTCACGCTGGAGCCCGTGCTGCTGGTGGCCGACGGCGACACGGCCGAGGTCGGCGCCGGCGCGGTCGCCGGCGCGCGTGTCATCGCCACCGTCGTCGCCCACCGCCGCGGCCGCAAGCTCCGTGTGTTCACCTACAAGCCGAAGAAGCGTCACCGGCGCACGCTGGGTTACCGCAGCCAGCTCACCGAGCTGGTGGTGGAGGAGGTGGCGTCGGCGTCGGGCACATCCACCGGACGACGTGCCGCAAAGCCCGCTGCTCAGCCCGCCGCGGCGGCAGCGCCGGCGGCAGCGCCAGCGGCAGAAGCGCCGCGGCGCGCTCGCAAGCCACGTGCGGCGGCGGCAGAGGCGCCCCCCGCAGCAGCGAGCGCGGACGCGGCAGGCGCAGCCGAGGCGCAGCCGACCGAGGCTGCGGCGGAGCCCGCTCCCGAGACCGAAGCCCCGGCGCCGGCGGCCAAGCGCTCGGCTCGGAGCCGGAGGAAGCCGGATGGCGCATAAGAAAGGCGGCGGCAGCTCCCGCAACGGCCGCGACAGCAAGCCCAAGCGGCTCGGCGTCAAGCGGCAATCTGGGGAGGTCGTGCTCGCCGGCAGCATCATCGTGCGCCAGCGCGGCACCCGCATCCTCGCCGGCGAGAACGTCGGCGTGGGGCGTGACCACACGCTGTACGCCCGCGCCAGCGGCGTCGTCGCCTTCGACCACACCGGCCACGATCGGACCCGCGCCAACGTGCGCGCGATTCCGGTCCTGCGCGTGGGCGAGATGGTCGAGGCGATCACCCCGGCGGAGCCGGCGCGGGCGGCTGGCTGAGCGCGGTCGCTCAGGCGGCCTCTTCCTCGACCAGGTCCACCTGGACGTCGCCGCCGGCAACGGTGGCCGCGGGGCGGTGAGCTTCCGTCGCGAGAAGTACGTGCCGGCAGGCGGACCTGACGGCGGCGATGGCGGTAGCGGTGGCGACGTCGTGGTGGTGGCGGATTCGGATGACATGTCGCTCACGGCGTTCCGCGAGAAGCGATCGTTTCGCGCTGGGGCCGGCCGCCCCGGTGAGGGTGGGCGCCGCTCCGGGCGCGCCGGCGAGGATCTGCTGCTCCACGTCCCGCCGGGCACGGTGGTACGCGAAGGTGGCGACCTGATCGCCGACCTCGACCGCCGCGGCGCTCGCGTGGTCGTCGCCCACGGCGGCGGCGGCGGTCGTGGCAACGCGCGGTTCACCACGTCGACCCGCCAGGCGCCGCGGGTCAGCGAGCTGGGCGAGCCCGGCGAGCGCCGGCAGGTCCACCTCGAGCTCAAGCTCATCGCCGACATCGGCCTGGTGGGACTGCCCAACGCTGGAAAGTCGACCCTGCTGGCTGCGCTCACCGGGGCCCACCCGCGCATCGCCGGCTATCCGTTCACCACCCTGCATCCCAATCTCGGGGTGGCCGCGACCGCCGCGGGCCGCACGCTGCTCATCGCCGACGTGCCCGGCCTGATCGCCGGCGCCCACGACGGCGCGGGGCTGGGCACGGCCTTCCTCCGCCACCTCGAGCGCACCCGTGCCCTCGCCCACGTTGTCGATGCCGCTGCCGGGGCCGAGGCGGCGCGGGCCGCCATCGAGATCGTCGATGCCGAGCTGCGCGCGTTCAGCCCGGTGCTGGCAGAGCGGAGGCGCTTGCTCGTTCTCAACAAGATCGATGTGCCCGAGGGGGCGGAAGCGGCCGCCGAGCTGCACCGAGAGCTCCCCGCTGCCCTGGCCATCTCGGCCGCCGGCGGCACCGGCTGCGCGGAGCTCCTTGCGGCGCTGGAATCGCTGGTCGAGCCACGGCTGCCGCTGGCCGCGGCGACGGAGGCGCCGGCAGCCGCGCCGGCGCACCGGGAGTACCGCCACCGTCCGCGAAGCGCCCCGGCGGTGACACGCGAGGGCTACGCGTTTCGCGTGCGCGGTCTCGCTGTGGAGCGGCTGGTGGCGAGGACCGATCTCGGCAGCGACGAGGCGGTGGCGCGATTGCAGCAGCGTCTGCGCCGCAGCGGCGTCGATGACGCGTTGCGTGCCGCCGGCGCCGGCGACGGCGACACAGTACGCATCGGTGCGAGCGAGTTCACCTTCAGCGAGGAGGGCGAGTGACCCGTCGCGTGGTGCTCTACGGCGGCACCTTCGACCCGGTCACCACGGCGCACATGGTGGTCGCCGACCAGGCGGAACGCCTGCTGCGGCCTGACGCGTTCTGGTTCGTCGTCGACAACGTGGCGGGCGAGCGCAAAGCTGTCTACGCGCCGGCCGAGACCAGGCTGGAGATGGTGCGCGCCGCGACGCGGGATGACCGGCGATTCACTGTGGTCGACATCGAGGTCCGCCGCGGTGGCGTGACGTACACCGCGGAGACCATGGACGAGCTGCACCGCCTGCACCCCGAGGATCGCTTTGAGCTGCTGCTCGGCGCCGACTCGGCGCGCACCATCAGGAGCTGGCGATTCGGCGACCGGCTGCTGCGCGACGAGTGGTTCGACATCGTCAATCGCAGCACCCAGGAGCCCCTCACGATGGACGAAGCAGCCGCCATCGGGTACGACCCGGCGCGCACGCGGCTCATCGAGATCGCGTCGCCTCCGCTCAGCGCCAGTGAGGCGCGCCGGCGGGTGGAGCAGGGGCTGCCGCTCGACGGTGTCGTCCCGGAACCGGCGCTGGCGATCATCTCGCGCGACGGGCTGTATGCAGCCCGTACATCGCGGGCATAATGGCTGGCGGATGACGTCCACGGAGCTCGCCGCCTTCGCCGCGGAGGCGGCCGCCGACAAGAAGGCCCGCGACGTCGTCGTCCTCGACATCCGCGATCGCACAACGGTGGCCGACTACTTCGTCGTCTGCGAGGGTGACACCGACCGCCAGGTTCGCGCCATTGTTGACAGCATCACCGAGGCCTGCAGGCGCGAGGGTGTGCGCCCGCTGCACGTCGCGGGCGTCGACGACGCCTCCTGGGCGTGCATCGACCTGGACTCGGTCATCGTGCACGTGTTCCTGCCGGGAGAGCGCACCTTCTACGACCTCGAGTCGCTGTGGGGCGCGCCCGCCAGGCTGTCGACGGGCTGACCGCTCAGCGGGCCGCCGGACGACCGGGGCGGCGCCGCCCGTATACTCGGCACCGATGCCGCAGGTCCGTTCCTGGCTGAAGCACAACCTCTCGCCGAACACCGTCGACGCCCTCCGCTCGATGCGGCACGCCTCCGCGCAGGCGCTCGCCGGGGCCGATCTCTGGAACCTTCGCCTCGACCTCGAGCGCCGCATCGAAGACCGGCTGCGCGAGACCGACGCCGCCCAGGACGCGCGGATCATGGCGGCCGTTCGCGAGGAGCTCACCACCGAGCTCGAGCGCTGGAGCGAGGACATGCTGGACCGCATGGACATCCTGCTGGGTGCGTCGAACCGGCTCGTTGCGTCGTTCGAGGAGAGGATTGCGGAGCTGGAACGGCGCGTCGCCGCTCAGACCGACGAAGCGGCCAACGGCCACACGGAAGCTGCCGGTGTCCCGGCACCACCACCGGTCCGCGTCAGCTCCTGAAGGACTCAGGCTCCGGCGCTGTTGTGCAGCAGCAGCAGCTCTTCGGTGAGTCGTGCAAGCTGCTTCGCTTCGATACGCCGTTGAAAGCGCTCGCGATCCAACTCGCTGTCGAGCCTGCGGAACCGCTCCTGGAGGCTCTCGTAGGACAGGATCAGCGCCTGCCGCGCAGCGTCCGCGCTCGCTTCCGCAGCTGCCGTCATCAGTAAGGTGACCTGCGCCTCCAGCAGGGCGACGCGCTTCGACCACGCGTACGGCTCGTAGTAGTCCAGGATGTTGACGGGCACGCGCAGGAGGTCGATGAGTCGTGGCTCATCGCGTCCCGCATACCAGCGGTTCAGTCCGTCGAACAGCGCGAGCGCGTACCCGGCATCGAGCAGTAGGGGCTCCCAGGGCTCGTGTGATGCGCGCGTGGTCAGAGGCTCAGTCGCTTCGACGACAACGATCCGGGGACGCCAGCGCACCCAGTCGGCTCCGGCGAGCACCGCCCGTTCGTGGCCCTCGACGTCGACTTTGAGAAAGCTGATCGGGACACTGGGATCGCAGTGCTGTGCGCACACGTCGGCGAGCGTCGTGACCTGGACCGGTGTCTCGCCGGTGATCTCGTACTCGTCAGTGAACCGCCGGGCCTGTGCCGCATCGATCGTCGCCACACCGTCGCCGACCGAGAGGTCGTACATAGTCGCCGTTCCGCGGTAGTCGGACAGGGCCACCTCGAGCGTGATGTCGCGTGGTCGGTCCTCTCGGAGCTTGGCCGCATATGACGGCTGCGGCTCGACATTGATGCCGTGCCAGCCAAGGTCGTAGAAGTGCCGCGTGACGCTGTCAAACGTTGGGTCGTACGCGCCGACGTCGATGTAGAAACCGGTCGCCGTATCGGAGAGCGCACGTGCCAGCAACACGTCCTCGTGGTTTTGAGCGTACGAGATCATGCACGAGCTCCTGACAATTCTCGCGATTCACGAGGCCACCATGCGGCTGCGGCGCGGACAATCGGTTCCGCGTCGTGGCTGAGCTGGTCGAGGGCCGCGGACACGGCGGGCAGCTCGAGCACATCGGGGTGCAGGCCACGCGCGACCCGCGCGACCGAGGCTCGATTGTCCGGATTCCAGTTTCGCGACTCGGCGACGAGGCGCTCGATGAGCTCCCGTCTGCTCATCGGCGGTTCCACGCGCCAACCGGGGAGTCCGCGCACGCCGCCCTTGACCGCAAGCACGTCCATCACTGTCGTGACCTGCACCTCGTCGGGACGCCGGCGCATCAGCCGGTTCTCGTCGACGTTGTACACGACGTATCCGTAGGCCTCGAGCTGCGCCACCAGCTCGCCCACGGTGTGCCGGTAGGCGGCCAGGGTGAACGGGCAGCATTCGACGAGCACATGCGGCGCATCCAGACGTGCCGCGAGACGCGGCATGCCTCGCAAGACGTCGAGGTCGGCACCCTCGACGTCGATCTTCACCATGTCGACCCGCTCGGTCTTCTCGGAGTCGAGCAGCGCATCGATCGTGGTCAATGGCACGCGCGTCGCTCCGACGGCGTCGCCGTCAACCAGCTGGCCGTGGCAGCCGTGGGGCATGAAGATGGCCTCACCGTTGTGGTCACCGACTGCGGCGGACACAACGCGCACCCTGTCGGACACGCCACTGACTCGGGTGCTCATCTCGAGAAGCGCGGCGTTCACGGAATCGGCTTCGACGCTCAGTACCCGCCGCCCTGTCATCGCGACAGGCAGCGAGATACTGCCAATATTGGCACCAATATCGAGCAGAGTGCCGCCTGCCGGCAGCAGGGCGAGCAGGAGAGAGATCAGATGCGTATTGAGTGCAGCTCCGTACCCGGCGAGAAACGCGGCGCTTATGATGTCTTCAGCTCCCTCTTGGACCACCACCGTGTATGCCGGTGTGACCTTCGAGGGGATCGGGCATTGCACGGTGCGCAGCGCCGGTCTGGGAGACGAATCCGGAGGGTGCAATGCGCCGGGGGTGAGTCCTCCGTACACGCCGGCGTGGGGCATCGATGCCTCCTGGAGATCAGCATTGATAGCGGCAGACGCCGCAGTGGCCGAGCGGCCGAGTGCCTCGAGGCGTTCGGCGGCTGTGTCCCGT
>DASUWI010000042.1:0-3996 GCA_036378495.1 Candidatus Dormiibacterota bacterium | reverse complement strand
AGACGCCGAACGGTCCGCTGCGCGCCGCGTTGTGGATGGCGAGCCGCTCACTGCTGGTGCTGGGCAGAGCCCGCTACGCCTTTGCGGACGCGCTCGGTCTCGCGATCTACGCGCGGCAGTCCCAGGCACGCAAGCAGCGCTGCGCCGACAACCACCGGCGGCTGCACCCCGTCATCACGCAGGAGGAGGCGCGGCGTCGCGCGCGCGGTTCGTACCGCGAGTTCATGCGCATGTCGTTCGACTTCATGTGGGAGTACGCGATGACGCCGCAGCGCATCCGGCGCCACTACACGGTGAAGGGCATGGAGCACGTGTGGGACACGATGGACAGCGGGACCGGCGGCGTGTTCGTGCTGGCCCACTACGGTTCGTGGGACGTGGCGGCGGCGATCGCGCTGTCGATGGGTGTGCCGCTGACGACCGTCATGACCACGGTGGGCGACAGCGAGCTCGCCACCCGCATCGCCGCGTGGGCGCGCCGCCATCAGGACATGCAGGTGCTCATCACCGGCAAGGGCGCGGCGCGAGGTCTCGTCTCGGCGGTCCGGCGGCGTCGCTTCGACGCGATCCTCGCCGACATTCCCGAGCAGGGCGGTCGTGTGCTCGTCGACTTCTGTGGCGGGCCCGTCAACTTCAGCTCGGGGCCCGCGTGGGTCGCGCGCGTCACCGGTGCGCCGATCCTCTGCGTCGACTGCTATCGCAACACCGACGGCCGGTACCGCATGGTCGTCCATCCGCCGTATTTCGTGGCCCGCGAGGACACCGACGCCGAGGTCATGCAGCGCGTGGCACACACGCTCGAGCAGCAGATCCGGCGCATGCCGATGCAGTGGTTTCCGTTCGGCAAGGTGTACGCGGACACGGAGTCGCCCGAGTAGCGAAGGCTCAGCCCGGCCCGGGCTTGACGCCGGGATCCATCCGCGGGCCGACCAGCGGCCGCCCCGGCCGCGTGTCGAAGACGAGCCGGTCCCACACGAGTCTCCAGAACGAGCCGTACGCGCGGCGATCCTCGGGGAGTCCCTCGAGCCGCCGCAGGACGAGCAGCACAAGGATTGCGGTGCACCCCAGCGCAACGGTGACGCCGTTGAACACCAGGGCGACGATCGGCAGCACGCAGAAGGCGCCCAGCACCGCGAGTGCGATGCGGTGGCGCAGCGCACCGAGCCCGAAGCACACGAGCACGGCGATGAATCCCGCGATCGTCAGTGGACCCACAGCCCCGGTCGCCACCGCAACGCCGCGGCCGCCGTTGAAGCGCAAGTAGATGGGCCAGCCGTTGCCGGCGACCGCGGCGAGCGCAACCAGCACCTGCACCAGCAGCGGGAAGCCGAGAAGCCGCGTCACCAGGACCGGTACAACGCCCTGCGCGAACTGGAGCGGCCCGACGATCGCCGCGAGGTCGAATCCCGCGTGGCGGTACACGTTGCTCGTGCCGATGTTGCCGGAGCCGTAGCGGCGGACGTCGAGCCCGAACCGCTGCCAGCGGACGAGCAGCCACCCGCTGGGGATGCCTCCGACGAGATAGCCCATCAGACACGCCGCGATGGCGTGCCAGACGGCGTTCAGATCCATGGCCCCAATGGTGGGGCAGCCGTGCGTGCCGACGCGGATCGACCCTCGCTGCTGTCACGTATCATCCCAGTCGTGCTGTGGGTAGTTGGGGGCGGGGCGGACCCGCGCGCTCCGCAGCGCATCATTCGTCCGATGCCGCGCACCACAGGGGAGGGAGTATGAGCGCGCTGCAGTGCGGGCTCGTCGTCGACGGCAGCGCTGCAATGCTCGAGGACATCGCGCACGGACTCGCCGTGGTGCCGCTGCACATCCGGATCGCTGACCGCGAGTTCGTCGACGACGGCAACACCGGCACGTACGCCGCCTTCTACCGCGAGCTGCGCCTGGGTGGCAACCCGATCACGTCGACCCCCGCACCCGGCGAGTACCTCGAGGCCTTCCGCAAGCTGGACGTGGACCACATCGTGTGCCTGACCATCCCGGCGCGGTGGAGCGGCATGTTCCACTCCGCCACCATCGCCGCCGGCATGCTCGCCGAGACCGAGGGGCGCACCCGGGTGACCGTGGTGGAAACACCGACGGCGATCGGCGGGCTCGCGCTGGTCGCGCGTGCGGTTGCCGAGGTGTGCGCGTCGGGCGCCGGCGTCGACACGGTCCTCGCCCGAGTGCGCGCGGCTTCGTCCGACGTGCAGCTGTACGGCGCGCTGATGACGCTCACGTACGTCGCCCGCAGCGGCCGGGTCAACGCGCTCATCGCGGGCATCTCCAACTCGCTGCACGTGCGCCCGGTGTTCCGCCTGCAGAACGGCGACCCCGACCGCGTGGCCCTCACGCGAACCGCCTCGGGCGCCGTCGACGCGCTCGAGCGCGCCGCCGTGGAGCGGCTCGACTCCATCCCGCAGTGGCTGCTCGTGTACCACGCGGACGCGGGCGACGACGCGGCCGCGCTGGCGAGGCGGCTGGCCGCGGCGACGAAGGTGGCGCGAACCGAGGTGGTGGAGCTCAGCCCGATCGGCGGCGCCTACACCGGCCCCGGTGCCTTCGGCTTCGCGGCGCTTCCGGCCGGCGAGGCTCTCCCCGCCGCCCGACCCGCGTCCTGATATGGAAGAAATTGTCAAGTGATCGCCGCGGAAGGGCAGGCACAGGTCGCGGCCGAGAGCAGGGGGTGTGGCGACGTTGATCACCCTGATATGCGCGGGTCGGCGGAGCCGGAGCCGCATGACAGTGATCCGTCACCGAGCTGCCTCTGACTAGGGGCGCGAGTTCACGATCGCATAGGACTTGTCGAGGGTTCTCGGAGACACTGACCGAGCGCCCAGATGAAGCCGGCGAGCTCACGTGATACCGCGGTGAGTGCCTTTGGCCGGCCGATGCGCCCCGCCAGATGGCGGTAGCGATGGTGCAGCCGCTCGTGAGTCCGGCGAGCGAGTTCCACGATGGGCTCTGGTACACCGTCGCGCCGCTGCTTGGCAGCGGTTCGCGCCGCGGGTGCATGGCGCGCATGGTGCGCAGCCTCGCCCAGGACGTGACGGAGATGGCCGTTGCCGGTCTTGGTGATGTGCCCGCGGTGTCGTGTCGCACCACTCGAGTACTCGCTCGGGACGAGGCCGGCGTACGCCATCAGCTGCGGCGCGGTGGCGAAGCGGCGCAAGTCACCCACCTCGGCGACGATGGTCACGGCGGAGAGAAAGCCAATGCCATGGAACGCTTGCAGCGCAGCGATGACACGCACCTGCGCGCTGTCGGTGGCGTGCTGCAGGAGCGCACTCTCGAGCCGACGAACCCGCTCAGTGGCAGCGCGTACCGTGGCGTGGTAGTCGTCGAACACCACCCGGTCGGCGGGGTGCGCCCAATCGACATGGTTCAGCCACGTCGTGTGCTTCGCTGACCAGGCGCGCACCCCCGCCGGCGGTCGCAGCCCCTGCCGGAGGAGAAACTTGCTCAGCCGGTGCCGCGCGCGGAGTTCGTCCACCTTGGCGTCGGCACGTGCGCGCACCAGGTTGCGCAGCGCCTCATGCGCCTCGTCAGGCACCCAGACCGCGGTGAGGTCGCCGCTGCGCAGCAGCCGCGCCAGCGTGACTGCATCCCGGGCGTCCGTCTTGACCCGGTCACCGGGACGCTTCGGGATGAGCGACGGCGCCACCACCACGCATTCGATCCCGAGTCGGGTGAGCTGCCGGTGCAACGCGTACCCCGTCGGCCCCGCCTCATAGGCCACCTTCAGTCGCGCGCCACCGGCGCCCAGCCTGGTCACCAGCTTGCGCACCGCGGCCGCGTCGTTGACGATCGTGCCTTCCGCGGTCACCGACCCGTCGTCGTCGGCCACCGCGACGGCGATGGTCGCGGCATGGGCATCCAATCCAACACACCTCGTACGCTCACTCATGGGACCGGCCTCCACGCATGTAGCTCTGTGCGGGACGTGCTTCGTCCGCCCGCACAACCTACGATCCTGCGTGCGCCGGTCCTTCCATGCTGACTAGG
>DASUWI010000041.1:0-63123 GCA_036378495.1 Candidatus Dormiibacterota bacterium | reverse complement strand
AACCTCGGGCACGGGGTGCTCCCCGAGAGTCCCGCGGACCACCTGCGCAGGCTGACCGACCTCGTGCACGCGGAGACGACACGCGCATGAGCTCGCCCACAGGAGTTCTGCTGCTCACATTCGGCTCGGCGGTGACGTCGGCCGACGTGCCCGCGTACCTGTCGTCGGTCCGCGGCGGGCGCGAAGCGTCCCCCGAGCTCGTCGCTGAATTCCGCCGGCGCTACGACGTCATCGGCCGCTCGCCGCTGATCGACATAACACTGGCCCAGGCTGCCGCACTGCAGGAGCTGCTTGACGGGCAGGACGGCCGCGGCACGTTCGCCGTGCGTGCAGGCATGCTGCACTCCGATCCGCGCGTGGCGACCGCGATCGACGAGCTGATCGGCCTCGGTGCGAGCCGAGTAATCGGCATCGTTCTCGCGCCGCAGTACTCGCCGATCATTCTCGCCGGCTATGAGCGAGCTGCCAATGCGGCGCGGGAAGCCCACGCCGAGCTCGACCTGCGCCTCGCAGGTGCGTGGCACACAGTCCCGGAGTGGGTCGACTCCCTCGCCCTCCGCCTGCAAGAAGCCCTGCATGCGAGCGGCCCATCCGGCACGGACATGCCGGTGATCTTCACGGCTCACAGCCTTCCCGAGTCGGTCGTGGACCGCGACCCTGCATACATCGACCAGCTGCGCGACACCGCGGCTGCCGTCGCCGCAGGTGCGGGGCTGGCGCCGAAGCAGTGGCAGTTCGCCTACCAGAGCGCAGGCCACACGCCGGAGCCGTGGCTCGCACCCGACGTCAAGGATCTGCTTCCCGCGCTGCACGAGCGCGGTGTGCGCACCGTGCTGGTCGCGCCGGTGCAGTTCCTCGCCGATCACCTCGAGATCCTGTACGACATCGACGTTGCCGCCGTGGACGAGGCCCGCTCGCTGGGCATCGAGATGCGGCGGATCGCCATGCCCAACGCGTCTTTCGAGCTCATCAGCGCGTTGTCAGCGGTGGTGCATCGCGAGATGGCGGCGTCCGGTGTGACCGTGTCTTGACGGCCGGCTGACGACCGCGGCGGGCGCCCCTGAGCCGCGGGATATACTCGCCGCGATGAGGCGATGGGGTTTGTTCGTGTACCACCATCGCCGGCTGGTGCTCGCCGCCTCCGTCCTTCTCTTCGTGCTTTCAGTGGTAGCGCTGCTCAACGGGGGCGAGCTCAAGAACGCGAGTGGATTCAGCGGCGACGCCGTGCGCGCGTCGCAGCTCGAGTCACAGCAGCTGCCCGCTGCGACGGGAACGTCGTTCCTGTTCCTCTTCACCGACCCCGCGGCGACGTTCGGCGATCCGGGCTTTCAATCTGCGGTCCGGAACGCGATCGCGCAGCTCGCACACGATCGCCGTGTCACGAGCATTCAGACGCCGTACAGCGCGACCCCGGCGCAGGCGGCAACCATGGTGTCGACCGATCGCCACACCGTCGTCGCGGTGGTCAACCTGTCGCTCGACTTCGCCTCGGCGCGCCAGCAGTACCCGCAGCTTCGCGGCGAGGTGCATTCTTCACCGTTGCGCATCTCCAGCCAGGGTGACGTGCCGCTGGCATCGGACTTCGACACCATCCTCGCCTCCGACCTGCGTCGTTCCGAAATGGTGTCGCTGCCGCTGGCCCTGATCTTCCTGGTGATCGTCTTCGGCACCGGTGTCGCCGCTCTCCTCTGTCTCGGAGTCGGGATCTTCGCCGTCGTGGGCGGCATCGGCGTCACGTATCTGATGGCGCACGGATTCGATGTGTCCACGTACGCGGTGAACGTCGTGACGCTGATCGGCCTCGGCATCGCCATCGACTATTCGCTCTTCATCGTCACGCGCTTTCGCGAGGAGCTGGCACGCGACGGGGACACCGCGCGCGCGCTCAGCGTCACCATGGGCACCGCCGGACGCGCCATCGCGTTCAGTGGTGTGACGGTCGCGCTGGGCCTCGCCGGGCTGCTGTTCTTCACCGGCACGTCGCTGGTGTCGATGGGCGCCGCCGGCGCCGTCGTGGTGGCCGCCTCCGTCCTCTACGCGCTGACCCTCCTGCCGGCGCTGCTGGCGATCCTCGGGCCGCGCGTCAACCGGCTGCGCGTCCCGGTCCTGCAGCCGCGCCCCTTCGGCCAGGGCGCGTGGCACCGTGTGGCCGTGTGGGTGATGCGGCGCCCCTGGCTCGTGCTCATCCCCACGGCGGCGGTGCTGGTGGCCGCCGGCCTCCCCTTCCTCGGCATCAACCTGGCCACCACCGATGTCGGTCAGCTACCGCCGAACGCGGAGTCGCGCGTGGGCTCGGAGCTGCTGCAGTCGCAGTTCCCGGAGGCGGGACAGAACACCCTGGACGTCGTGATGCAGTTCGACCAGGGCTCGCCTTTCACGGCGCAGAACCTCGCCGCTGCGTACACCGTGAGCCGCCGCCTGCAGCAGACGCCCGGCGTTGTTTCGGTCAAGAGCTACGTGAACGTCGACGCCTCGACGCCGCTCGCCGGCTATCAGGCTCTGTACCAGGAGCCGCGGACCAGCCTGCCGGTGGAGGTGCAGGATCTGCTGCACCGCTCCACCGGGTCCAGCATCGCCGTGCTCGACGCGGAGACTCCCTACTTCACCACCAGTCACCAGGCACACCAGCTGGTGCGCACGATCCGCGCGCACGACTCCGTGGCGGGCGCCACCGTGCTGGTCACCGGCAACACCGCCTTCGACCTCGACTTCGTCGACTACATGGTCGCGCGGATCCCGGTCGTCGTGGGGTTCGTGGTGGTGGCCACGCTCGGTGTGCTGCTGCTGCTGCTGCGCTCGGTGGCGCTGCCGCTGAAGGCGGTGCTCATGAACGCGCTGTCGCTGAGCGCGGCGTTCGGCGCGCTGGTGTGGATCTTCCAGGACGGCAACCTCTCGGGCCTGCTCGGCTTCAGCCCCGGCCCCATCGATCCCACGATCCCGGTGCTGCTCTTCTGCATCGTGTTCGGCCTCTCGATGGACTACGAGGTGTTCCTGCTCACGCGCATGCAGGAAGAGTGGCGGCGCACGCGCGACAATCGCGTGGCAGTGGCTGCCGGCCTCGAGCGCAGCGGCCGCCTCGTGACCGGCGCTGCCGTGATCATGGCCAGCGTGTTCCTCGCCTTTGCGCTGGCCAGTGTCGTCACCATCAAGTCACTGGGCCTGGGGATGGCCATCGCCGTGGTGGCCGACGCCACATTGGTGCGCGCACTGGTGGTGCCGGCGCTGATGCGGCTGCTCGGCCCGGTCAACTGGTGGGCGCCCCGCTGGTTGTTGCGTGGGCTGCCCCCCGCCGAGCCCGACGAGGCGCCCGCCGCCGCCTGATCGGCGTGTGACCGGCGTGGCATGATCGAGTCGTGTCCACCTCGGTGCCGGAGCGACCGCTGCTGCGCGGCTGGTCGCACGCCGTGGCGATTGGTCCGGCGGCGATCGCGGCAACGCTGCTGGTCGTGTTCGGGCCGCGTGATGCCGGCGTGCGCGCCGCGCTCGCGCTCTACGGCACGGCCATGATCCTCGTGTTCACCGTCAGCGCGCTGTATCATCGCGGGCCCTGGTCACCGCGCGGTCGCGCGGTGTGGCGCCGCCTGGATCACTCCACCATCTTCCTCATGATCGCCGCCACGTACACGGCCGCCGGCGTGATCATCCTCGACGGCGTTGCGCGCATCGCGATCCTCACCGCGGTCTGGGTGGCAGCGCTGGCCGGTATCACGCTCAGCCTGTTGCCGGTGCGCGTGCCACGCGGGGTGACGGTCCTGCTCTACTTGTGCACCGGCTGGATCGCGATCGTCGCCTTGCCGGTCTTCGTGCAGCGGCTGAGCGACGCCGCGCTGTTGCTGCTGCTCGCCGGCGCCCTGCTGTACTCACTGGGCGCGCTGGCGTACGCGTTTCAGCGTCCCCGACTCTGGCCGCGCGTGTTCGGCTATCACGAGGTGTTCCATCTGCTTGTCATCGCCGCGACGGCGTCGTTCTTCGCCTTCGTTGCGCTGGTCGCCGCGCCGCACACCCGACCATGACCGCTGCATGCTCGAGGGAGCGTCGATGAGCGAGGCCTGGACCGCCGTTGACGACTACCTGGCGGGATTGTTCCCCGACGACGACATCCTGCGGGCCGCGGTTGAGCGCAGCCGCGCCGAGGGGCTGCCGGAGATCGCTGTGTCGCCGATGCAGGGCCGGCTGCTGCACCTGATCGCGCGCAGCATGCGTGCGCGCTCGATTCTCGAGGTGGGCACACTCGGTGGGTACAGCGCCATCTGGCTGGGCCGCGCCCTCCCCGATGACGGACGGATGATCACGCTGGAGGTGGACCCGCATCACGCAAGGGTGGCGCGCGCCAACCTCGATGCGGCCGGCCTGGGCAACGTCGCCGTCATGCTCGGCCCCGCCCGCGCGAGCATGCCGGCGCTCGTCCTGGAGAAGGCCGGTCCGTTCGACCTGATCTTCATCGACGCCGACAAGGTCGGCTATCCCGAGTATCTGCGCTGGTCGCTGCAGCTGACCCATCGGGGCGGACTCATCATCGCCGACAACGTGGTGCGCCACGGGGCAATCCTCGATGCCGCCGGCGCCGACGAATCGACGCAGGCGATCCGCGACTTCAACGCGATGCTCGCGGCCGACCCGCGGCTGGATGCGACCGTGATCCAGACCGTCGGCGTCAAGGGCCACGACGGCCTCGCGTTTGCCGTCGTGCGCGAGAGTTAGGAAACCGTCAGACGCCCACCTCGTGCAGCGTCCGCCGGCCGTTGGTCGACTGCGCCTCGCGGACCAGCTGCGCGTAGCGGCCGACCAGCTCGCGCCCCTCCTTCTCGTCACGGACGCTGGCGACGATGTGGTACGCGGGCTCGTCGGGGTCGGGGCGCACCAGCACGAACCCGTCGTCGACGAAGACCTTGATCCCATCGACCAGATCCACCGACTTCTCGCGGTGGCCGTCGAGCAGCACCCGCATGACGCGGCCCTTGGCCTCCCACGGGCAGAACTCCGTTGCCGTCACATACGCGCTGTGCGGCAGCGCCTCGCGGGCGTCGCGCAGCGTGACGCCGGTGACCGCGCGCAGCTCGAGCAGCTTCACCACCGTGTACATGGCGTCGAACGCGGCGAGGTACTGCGGCCAGGCGAAGCCGCCGGTTCCGTCGGCGGCGAGCACCGTGCCGGGGGTGGCGGCCGCACGCAGCACCGCCGAAGCGTGGGCGGCGGCGGCGGTGAAGGTGCCGCCCGCCTCGCGCACCAGCTGCGCGATCCAGTCGGGCGTGTCCGCGGGCGCCAGCACGATCCCCGGCGAGGAGCGCAGGAACATCGACACCGCCACACCGAAGGTCTCGTGCGAGCTGAGCACAGTCCCGGCCTCGTCGATGAGGGCGAGCCGCTCGCCGGTGGGGCCCAGCATGCAGCCGAGGTCGGCGTTGACGGTGCGGCTGATCAGCGCCGTCTCCATGGGGACCGCACGGTGGTGCGGGCCCTCGTGCAGACCCGCGTTCAGCGGGATGGTGGTCACGCCGAGCTCGCTGAGCACCGCGGGCAGCACGCTCGACGCCTCGCTGTAGTCGTAGTCGATGAGGAGCCGCAACCCGGCGTCGCGAATCGCGTCGGCGTCGACGGACGCCAGCAGGTGGGCACGGTACCCGGGGATCGGATCCTGGTACTCGATGTCGCCAATCTCATAGAACGCGGCGCGGCGGAAGTCCTCGCGGAAGAGCAGGTTCTCCAGGCGGCGCTCGGCGCGCTTGTCGATCTGCAGGCCGTCGGCGTCGAGGAAGCGGATGTCGGCGCTGCGCTGGTCGAGGGGCGAGACGATCACCTGTACGCCCGCCTGCCAGCCCTGCTCGCGGGTGGCGAACTGAATCACCGGCACCGGCGGCTCGTGCACGTCGCGCACATTGCCGCCCGCGCTCACGATGCCGCTGACGATGGCGCGCTTGATCATGCGCGATGACCGCGCGTGGTCGCGGCCCACCGCGACGTGCGAGCCCTTGGGCAGCATCGCCCCGAAGGCGGCGCCCAGACGCGCGCAGAACTCCGGGGTCAGCTCGACGTTGATGAGCCCGCTCATGCCGTACGAGGCGAAGACGCCGCGCCGCCACTCCCCCGCCCAGATGACGGACTCCGTCACCGTCGACCCGGGCTCGATCTCCTTGCTGGGCCAGATCTTCACACCGGCGCGAATGCGCGAGCCCCGGCCCACCACGCACTCGTCGCCGATGACGGTGTTCTCCTCGACGAACGTGTTGTTCTTCATCGTGACGTTGCGGCAGACGATGGTCTGGCGCAGACGGCAGCCCTCGCCGACGTACGAGTGCGGCCACACGACGCTGTTGCTCAGCTTCGAGTGCTCGTCGACGATGGCGAAGCGATCGATGATGACGCGGTCGTTGAGCCAGGCGCCGCCTTTGAGCTTGACCTCGTCGCCGATGAACGCCGGTCCCTCGATCTGCACGCCGAGGCCGAACTCGACACCCTCGCCGATCCACACCTGGCCCTCGCGCCGGCCGGGGATGTGGCAGCGCACGCGGCCCTCGAGCGCGTCCCAGTTCGCCTGCAGGTACGAGGGGATGGAGCCGATGTCGCACCAGTAGTCGTCGCTGAGGTAGCCGCGCAACGGCGAGCCCCGCTCCAGCATCGCGGGGAACACGTCCTGCGACCAGTCAGCCACCTGATCGGGCTCGATGTGGCGCAGCACCTCCGGCTCCACCACGTAAATGCCAGTGTTGGCACGATCACTGAAGACCTCGCCCCAGGAGGGCTTCTCCAGGAACCACTCGACGTTGTGCTCGTCGTCGGTGACCACCACTCCGTACTCCAGCGGATTGGGCACCTGCTGGAGCACGATCGTCGCCAGCGACTGCCGAGCCCGATGCTCGTCCACGACGCTGGTGAGGTCGAGATCGGTCATGGCGTCGCCACTGATGACGAGGAACGTCTCATCCAGGAGATGGGCGGCATTGCGCACGCTGCCCGCGGTGCCCAGCGGACGGTCCTCGACCACGTACTCGATCTCCATGTCGAGGTCGGACCCGTCGCCGAGGCGGTTGCGTATCTCCGCGCCGAGGTACGCGAGAGTCACGACGACCTCGCTGATGCCGTGCGTGCGGAGCAGACGCAGGATGTGCTCGATCACGGGAACGCCGACCACGGGAACGAGCGGCTTCGGATGACGGCTGGTCAACGGTCGCAGGCGCGAACCCTCGCCGCCTGCCATGACCACCGCCTTCATCGCGCGGGCAATCTCCTCGCGTCAGCCTGCCTCCGGTCAATCATATTCGCGACCACTGCGGAGCGACCGCCGCCGTCGCGACGGATCGCTGAGCTCAGGCGCTGATCGCACGGTCCGCCAGCCAGGCGGCGAAATCCTCGACGCCGACGCGGCCGGTGCTCAGGCCACGGATCATCCCGGCGGCGACGCCCTGCGGCGCGATCAGCCGCAGCCCGTCGCGCCGCAGCTGGCAGACCACGGCCAGCAGTGCCGTGGGCAGCGCGGCCACGGCCAGGGCACCGGGACGCGCAAGTGCCGCAGCCAGCTGCGCCGCGCGCACCGGCGGCTCTTCGGAGCGCACATCCTCGAGCCTCGCGTTGGGGGTGTCCGGCGCTGCCGACTGATCCCCCGCCACGCGGCGGGCCGCGACCAGGTTGATGAAGCGCACCTCGTCGAGGCCGAGAAGAGCCGCGGTCACAGCGCCAGCTCGGCCAGCGCGTCCTCGAACGCGACGAGTCCGCCGAGCACCGCGGTGACGAGCTCATCATCGATGGCGCCGTCCCACTCCGCCACGTCGGCGTCGCCGAGCCCGAGGTCGGCCGCGCGCGAGCGCAGCTGCGACTCCATGCGCACGAACTCTAGTGGGCGCACGCCGCCCTACGCGGTGGGGACCATCACGCGCTGGCGCTGGCAGACGAAGCGCAGGCGCTCCACCAGGCCATCGACGACGAGGGGCCAGGAGAAGTCGGCCGCGTCGCGCCGGGCGGCGCGGCGCAGGCGCCGGGCCAGGGCCGGCTGGGCCACGAGACCGCTGAGCGCGCTGGACACCTCGGAGGGGTCGTCGGTCTCGACCACAATCGCGTTCCCGTAGGGGCGGGCGTACTCCTCGCCGGTGGCGCCCACCAGAGCCACCCCGCCTGCGGCCATCGCCTCGAGCCCCACGAGGCCGAAGGGCTCGTGCCTCGAGTTCGCCAGCACCGCCGTGGCGGCGGCGTCGATCTCCGCGATCACCGCGTCGGGGAGAAAGCGGCGCAGGTTGACGATGGGGGCGCCATCGGTGGCGGACAGCGCCGCCACGATCCCGGAGGCATCCTCGACAGGCTCGTGCCAGTCGGCCACCTGCAGCCCCGCGCGGGCGGCGGTGGCGAGCACCTCGGCGCCGTAGGGTTCGATGCCCCCGCGCATCAGCAGGCGGGCCGGCACGCCCTCGGTGCGCAGCTCGGCGATTGCGGCCACCGCCTGCTGCCACCGCTTGTCCGGGCTGAACCGGCCGATCTTGAAGGCGAGGCAGTTAGTCCCCGCGCCGGCACGGATGGCGCGCACCGCGACGGCGTCGGGCGGCGTCAGCGATCCGGTGGGAATGCCGTTCGGGATCACGAGGGGGTTGACGCCGAAAGGCCACATCAGGTGCTTCATGTAGCGGCTCACGGTTGTGATCGCGGCGACGTAGTCGAGCGCGGGCCAGTCGATGCCCTCGAACCCGAACGAGTTGTTGGCGTTCCACAGGAGCGCGACGCGATCACGCAGCCGGCGCGCGTGCAGCATGTCGCTGAGCACGCGCGCGAACACGGCAGTGTGCCACTCCTCGCAGAGCACGGCGACCACGCGGCCACGGCTCACGGCGGGGCGCACCACGGTGTCGATCAGCCACCCCGGCAGCGTGCGGTTGAGCTCGGCCATCTTCTCGTGCTCGCCCTCGTAGACACCACTGGGGTGGCGGCGGCTCAGCTGCTGGGCCCAGCGAACCAGGCAGACGCCGGCGTCCTCCTCCTGCATCGGCCGCTTCGGGTCGCCGACGAAGACCAGCGTCGTGGCGAACCCGTGCTGCGCCAGCGCACGGCAGAGCTCGCGCGCGCGCACGCCGAGGCCACCGGCCTGGCTGTACTGGTCCGGTCCCTCGAAGGAGACCATGACCACCTCGAGGGTGCGGGGCGTGAGCACGTCGGGGAAGTGTGCACCGCAACGGCCCGCTCGGGATGAGGCTGTGCCAGGACGGGGCGGACGACCCCGTCCCGGGCACAAAAAAGGCGAAGGACCGGCTGGCGGGCGCCGGTTTCTCCGCCCAGCGGACATATTCTCGCGGGATTTGCAAAAAAGCGTGAGGGTTTCGCGACGGTGCGGTAACGGGATCGGGAAGTGCTGTTAAGAAGTTCGTGACAGGAGGCGGTCCACCGCGCCCCCCAGGATCAGCCGCTGCTCCTCGTCGGTGAGCCCCGCTGCCGTGAAGCCGGCGAGGTAGCGCTCCGCCCCGAGCAGCGGGTAGTCACTGCCGAACAGGAGCCGGTCGGCGCCCACCAGGTCCACCACCGAGCGGTACGCGGTGGGCCGGTACAGGAACGGCACGGCGGCGGTGTCGAACCACAGCCGCCGGCACAGGGCCGCGACCTCGGGCATGTGCGCGAAGAAGGGAAGACCGCCTCCAAGATGGGCACAGACGAGCTTGAGCTCGGGATGGCGAAGCGCGAACGCCGCGACCAGGTCTGGCGTTGCGGTGCCCTTGCCGGCATACGCGTGGCCCACCGGTTCGCTGCAATGCAGCGTCCAGGGGAGGGCGAGCTCCATGCTCACCGCCACCGCCTCGGCGACGCGGCCATCGTCGAGCGCAAACGACTGCGCATCGCAGTTCAGCTCGCCGACGCCGCGCAGCCCCAGGCCCGCGATGCGTCGCAGCTCGGCCGCGGCACCGCTGGCGCCCGGGTTGACGCAGCCGAACCCCGTGATCCGATCGGGGTGCGCATGCTGTGCCTTCGCAAGGTAGTCGTTCACCTCGGCGCACAGTCGTTGGTCCGCAAACGGCCAGCCGAGACACACGGCATGGTCGATACCGGCGGCGTCCATCACGCCCAGGAGGTCGTCGACGGTGGCGATCGCCCGGTCGCCCTGGTGACATGCGGCGAACCACGGGTCGGCGATCCGCTGCCGCTGGCGGCGCATCGACGCGGGCAGCACATGCACATGTGCGTCGACGATCACCCGACCCACCCGCCGGTGGCGAAGATCCATGAGGCGATGCCCATCAGCGCGGCACTGGCGACAAGGACGGCGGCGCGGCCGGCGCGCACCCGCGCGCTGACATCGGCGACCACGATCACCGCAGGGAACAGCGCCAGGATGTAGCGCGGCTCTGAGCGCCAGAAGCTGAGCGATGCGGTCATGAGCCACGCGACGCTGCAGTACAGGGCCCAGGAGCGGGGCACGCGCGCCGACACCCACATCGCGACGCAGAGCACGAGGCCGAGCAGGCCGAAGGCGATCTCGCGGGCGAATATGGACCGCGTCTCACCGTCATCGGCCGTGATCATCGTGTTCCAGGTGGCGGCGAACCCGTCCCACGGCGCCGCCGCACCGTGTCCGAACGACGGCAGGCTCTGCGCATGGAACAGCGCCAGCGCATCACCTGTGTGCAGGCGCATGTAGGCACAGTACAAGACAATTGGAAGAGGAATGATCAATGGGAGAAACACGCCCCTGACGGGGCGTGGCCTGCGCCGCTGTTGCAGCCCCTCCAGCAGCAGGGCGGGCACGAGCGCCAGTCCCGTGAGACGGAACGACGTCGCCACCGCCGCGGCCACCGCTGCGGGTCCTGCGCGGCCCTGCCGTGCGTAGTACAGCGACGCCGCGGTTGCGGCGAAGAACGGCGCTTCGGTGAAAGGCACGATGAAGAACACGGCGGTGGGCAGCAGCGCGGTCAGCCAGACGCAGAAACGCGCGCTGCGGCGGTCCCGCTCGGCGAGCACCATGCGGTACAGGAACCAGAGACCCGCGGCTTCGCCGGCGAGACCGATGAGCCACGCCGCGATGACGTCGTCGCGGAACACGAACGTCGCGCCCGATATCAGCAGCGGGTATCCCGGGAGAAACGCGTCGCGGTAATCGAGCACGGCCGGGTACCCGTGCTGCGCGATCTGCAGATACGAGACCGCGTCCCAGCGCACAATCGTGGCCCGCACCGCGCTGCCGAGCGGCAGCGAGCCGACCTGGGTTGCTGCCGCAACCAGCACGATCGCGATCCAGACCAGCCGGGTTGCGACCAGCGCGCCGGGCACCACCGCGAGCGTGCGCCGGGGCGTCACCTCAGGTGACACCGCGCACGTCGTACACGACGATGTGCGCGGTGCGCGCCACCACGGGGAAGCCCTGGCTCGACCACCACGTGAAGCCGACGTCCGGCGTGACCGCTCCGGGCGACGACACGCGGTCGTCCAGCTCCACGTAGCTCACCCCGTACCGGCGGAGCAGGTCGACCACGGGGCAGTTCGTCGTCGCCGCGCACCCGCGGTACATCGTGTCGATGTCGCTCTGGCGCGTGCCGAACAGGGTGCCGTAACTCCAGAGCCAGCCGTAGTAGCCCATGAGCGAGGTGCGGCCCGCCACGGTCAGCACCGGGTCGTTGGGGATCCCGAACGTGAGAAAGATCGAGTGTGGCGGCGTCTCCGCCGCCACCGTCTCGGCGAGGGCGCGTTCCTGCGCGTCGACGATGACGAACGGCCCGCCCACCTGGTTTGCCGCAGGCGTCCAGGGGCCGAAGCGGAGCATCACGACGGCGCCGGTCAGCACCATCGTGACGAAGAGCGCCGACGCCAGGAGGCCGCGCCATCGGTGCCGCCAGGCCGCGGTCAGGAGCGCGCCGGCCACGAGCCCCACGACCAGGTACCAGTAGACGAGCAGCTTGGTGTTGTCCCAGTCCCAGCTCTGGAACACGACGACGTTGCACACCGCGAACACCACCATCGCGCCGGCGAACAGCTCGAGCAGCGGACGGGGCACGACTCCGATGACGCGCAACGCCCACGCGCCGGCACGTCCGGGGACCAGCGCCGCGGCGCCGGCCAGCACGAGAACGGTGCACAGCGGCACCGCCACGCCGAGATTCGCAGCCCAGAAGCCCCACCACCGCGGGCTCACGAGCTGGCGCAGCGCCTGGCCGGTTGCGATGAACGCGTTCACCGCGGAGAAGTCGAGATGGTTGGGCGCGGCTCCGAGCCAACCGGGCTCGAACCAGGGGTACTCATCGCCCGCGGCCGCAGACCCGTGCGCGGCGATCGCCACCTGCACCAACCGCGGCAGCCCGATCACCGCGGCCACCGCGGCCAGCCCCAGCCACTCGCGGCGACGGTGGATCGCGGCGATGACCAGGAGCATCAACACCAGCGCGATCAACGTCTGGATGTGCACGATCGGCAGCAGGCCGATCAGCGCGCCGGCGACGAGAAACGCCGGCCACCCGCCGCGCCGGCTCTGAAGGCCGGCGTACACCAGCACCAGCGCCGCGATGGCGGCGGCGAACCCATAGACGATCGTGCGCTGCGGCAGCCACCAGGCGAGGAGCGGCGTGTACCACTGCAGCCCGGGGATGGACGCCATGCCACCGTCCGACGGCAGGCCGTCATACGCGCGCGGCTGCGCCATCACCACCGTGGGCAGGTCGCGCAGCGTGCCGCCGATGATCCCGAAGCCCTGCGCCGGGTGGGTGACGATATAGCCGAACGAGCACTGCGCGGTGGTGAACCCGTGTGCCACACACGCGTCCGGAAAGAGACCGACGAAGCCGATGCCGCCGCCGAGAAAGACGAGCAGCGCTGCGGCCACGCCGCCGCCGAGCCCGATGCCGAGGCGCCGTGCCAGACACACGACGAGCGCGCCGCCGGCGAGCACCAGCAGCGCGGACGGCACCGCCAGCGCGGCACCGTAAGAGGCGCCCAGCGTCAGCAGCGTTGCCGACTGGAAGTCGGCGAGAAACGGGTAGAGCAGCGGCGTGGCGCTGAACAGCGGGTTGGCCGGCGGCAGGTTGTGCGCCACAGCGAAGCTCGACGCCGTGGTCAGATGCTGCGACCAGTCGGCCCAGACGGTGGCGTACCCGGACTCGAGCCCGCCGTCCGAGCTGAACAGCGCGCGCGAGAAGATCACGGCGACGATGACCGCGCCGGTGACCGCGACAGCGGCCATCACCCACCCGGCCAGCGGCCGCCGCCGCCATGCCGAGCGCGCGTCTGCCAGCGAATCGCGCCACGGCCCCACGATGCTGATGCCAGATACAGCAGCAACAGATCCGGCCGCGACGACAACGGCGGGGCCGCCCAGCACGGTGCCGTCGTTGAGGCCCGCGAGCAGCGCCAGGCCGTAGCTGATGGCGGAGCCGGCGAGCATGCCGCCGACCACGGCGAGAAGCCCACGCTCCACCAGCGAGAGCCGCGCGGTGACCCACCCGGCGATCACCGCCCCCGCCGCCAGTGTCAGCACCACGGCGGCGGCGAGCAGGATCGCTGTCACCAGGTGTCGACCCAGACCCGCATCTCGTGGTCAGCCAGGCTGAGCGAAGCCGCCGTCCACACGGGATAGAAGAACACGAACGCCAGCAGCACCATGGCGACGGCGGCGTAGGCGACCGGCGTGAGTGACAGGGTCCAGCGCCCCACCGGAATGCGGATGCGGCGCAGAGCCGTGAGCGCGTACGCCAGCGCCAGCGTGGTGAACAGCAGCATGCCGAGCGCGTGGTAGAAGAAGAGCACGCGGCGCTCGTTGCCGGGCACCCACATCATCCAGGCGGTGACGTAGCCGACCACGATGAACGCCGGCACGAACGCGCGGGAGATCACCGCGCTGATCACCCCGCAGGCGGCGAACAGCACCATGCCCGCGAAGGCGACATCGAAGAGCGGGCCGGGTGACACCGCGGCGATCTCGTTCTGCGGTGACGGGTCCTGGTGGAACTTGGCGACGAACTGCGCCGCCGTGTACGACGTGTTGAAGTCCGCCGCTGTGGTCCCTGGTGCATGCCAGCGCTGCGCGGCGGCGAACAGCAGGAGCATCGCCACCAGTGATCCCAGGCCGAGCACGCCGACACCCAGGCGCCACCAGGTCGGGCCGCGCGTCATGCGCCAGACGCAGAACAGCAGCGCGAGTATGCCGAGCCACCAGACCGCGGGATTGCCCATGTCGGTGATCGACGACACTGCCGAGTTGGGCGGGGTGCCGGAGTCGTAGTAGAAGAGCACCGGGTGCTCCATCACCGGCCACGTGTACCAGCGCGAGGAGTACGGATGGCTGTGACACTCGAGTGAGTGGTACTGCAGCGACGCCTTGTTGATCTCGTAGATGTTGTAGATCGCCTGCCCGGGATTGGGCAGGGTGGTGGTGCCCACGTGGATCACGGGCGGATGCAGCGTCGTCGGTGTGCCCACCAGGCCGCTGCTCGCCGGGTTGCACGACGTGAAGAAGTAGACGTCGGGGTGGCTGATCGTCAGGTACCGCGAGTAGCAGGCGAAGAACACGCACGCCATGAGCACCACTGCCGCGATGTAGTGGATCGGCGCCGACCGGCCGGCGGCGCTGCGCCACAGCCCCGTCTCGGCTCCGCGTGGCCCGGCGACGCGGCGAAGGAACGGAACCACCGCCGGCAGCAGCGGCGCGAGGCCGCGCCCCAGAATCAGCGCCGCCGCGACCACGAGCGGCGCCAGCGCCGTCAGCTTGGCGCCGAACGCGAGGCCGGCGATGGCGGCCATCACGTACAGCGTGCGGCGCCACTGCCGCCGCGTCCTCGCCTGCCAGTGCAACAGGAACACGTAGTAGAAGAGCGCGACAAAGAAGATGGCGATGATGTCGATCACACCGGTGCGCGACTCGACAAACGCGAGTCCATCGAACGACATCAGAACGCCTACCGCCACCGCGAAGAAGCGATCGCGGCGCAGACGCTTGGCGATCAGGTACATGACACCGACGAGCAGGCTGCCGAACAGCACGGTGCTCGCCCGCCACGTCCAGGTGTTGAATCCCCACCATGCTATCGGCGGCGCCATGATGAGCTTGGCCAGCGGCGGCTCGGGATCGAAGTACGACTCCGCCGGCTGCGCCAGATCCTTGGCAGCGTCGACGGGGAAGTACACCTCGTCGAACACGTAGCCGCAGCGAGTGACGTCGTGGTAGTTCGGGCCCACCGGCACCGCCGCGCACTCGGTTCCGTTGTACGCGGCGCCGACTCCGGATGCGCTGACGCCGCCTGTCGCGCTCAGGAAGTTGGGGAAGATCGGGCTCGCCAGGCGCAGCCCGAACGACACGACGACGAGCACCACGACGGCGATGACATCGAAGCGATCGAGGTCGAGGAACGCGCGCAAGCCGGAGCGGACGAGGGGTTGCGCGGCGTCAGCCGCGGACGGCGCCTCGTCGCCGGCCGGAGTCCGCTCAGCCGGTGCTCTTAACATCTATTTACAAAGATTCATGCCGCCTTTACTGCAATCGTCACCGGCACTGATTACAGTGAGCCTCGCGGAGACCACAGTCCCGCACCACAAAGAAACTCATTCCCTTCCTGAAAGGCCGGAGAGCTTGCTCTCCGGTCTTTTCCTTTTGCCGCCGTCTGCGCCCGAGCGCACCCGCTGCAGCGCGCGCAGCCATCCCGCATACGCCTGGTCGGGGCGGCTGCCGGGCGTGGCCGGCTCGAATCGTCGCCCCGGTCTCCAGGAGCGCTCCACGGCATCGACGCCGTCGATCAGGCCGGCGCCGAGCGCCGCCAGCAGGCCGGCGCCCAGTGCTGTCGCCTCGACCGAGGCTGCGCGCGTGACAGGAATCCCGAGGAGGTCCGCCTGGAACTGGCAGAGGCAGTCGAGACGGCTGGCGCCCCCGTCGACGCGCAGCTCGGAGAAGGGGACACCTGAGCTCGCCTCCATCGCCTCGACCACGTCGCGCGTGCGGAAGGCCATCGCCTCGACGACGGCGCGGACCAGGTGCGCCCTGGTCACCGCGCCGGTGAGCCCCAGGAACGCGCCGCGGGCGTCCGGGTCCCACCACGGTGCGCCGAGGCCGGTGAGCGCAGGGACGAAGTAGCAGCCCGCCGCGTCGGGCACCGAGGCGAAGAGCGCCTCGGCCTGTTCCGGGGCATCGAGGAGACCGATGCGTACCAGCCAGCGGAGCGCGGCGCCGGTGACGAAGATGCTGCCCTCGAGCGCGAACGTGTCGGCGCCCTGCAGGCGCCACGCGACGGTGGCCACCACCCCCGGCGACGCCCGCGGCGGCTCCGCGCCCACGTTGGTGAGCACGAACGACCCGGTGCCATAGGTGTTCTTGCACATGCCCGTGTGAACGCAGGCCTGGCCGAACAGCGCCGCCTGCTGGTCGCCGGCCACGCCCGCGACTGGGATACGGAGGCCGCAGAACACCTCGGCGTCGGTCTCCGCGCTGATGCCGGCGCTGTCGCGGATCCCGGGCAGCATCGCCGGCGGTACCCCGAAGAGCTCGCAGAGCTCGGCATCGAACGCGCCCCGCTCGAGGTCGTAGAGCAGGGTGCGGCTCGCGTTGCTCGCGTCCACCGCGACCTCCCGCCCCCGGGTGAGCTGCGCCAGTAGCCACCCGTCGACGGTGCTGGCGCAGATCTCGCCGCGCTCCGCCCGAGCCCGAAGCTCAGGGCGTGCGCGCAGCAGCCATTCGATCTTGGTCGCCGTGAAGTAGGGGTCGAGCAGGAGGCCGGTGCGGCGGTGCAGCAGCTCCTCCTCGCCGCGATCGCGGTGCTCCGCGCAGATCTCCGCACTGCGCCGGCACTGCCACACGATCGCCGGAGCCAGGGGCGCGAGCGTACGGCGGTCGAACACCACAAGGGTCTCGCGCTGGTTGGTGATCCCGAGCGCCGCCGGCGGGCGCTCGTCCTGACCGAGCACGTCTGCGACCGCACGCTGCACCGACTGCCACAGCGCGATGGGGTCCTGCTCCACCCAGCCGTCGCGGGGATATGCCACCGGGACCTCGCAGTAGGAGCGTCCCGCAACCTCGGCGTTCGGGGTCACGAGGAGACACGTCGTCCCCGAGGTCCCCTGGTCGACGGCCAGCACGAGCGGGTCCGACACCCCGCGAATCGTAACGGCGGCTGCCCCGATCAGTGGGCGGTTGCTGCGTTCGGGGCTCCCACGGCGAGCATGCGATCGATGGCATGCCGGGCACGCTCGGCGATCAGCGGCTCGACCGTGACCCGGGGTGCCATGCGCTCCAGGGCGAGGTGAACCTTGTCCAGCGTGATCCGCTTCATGTACTGGCACACCGCGGCCTCGCTGGCGGCGATGAACCGCTTGCCGGGGGCGAGCTGCTGCATCCGATGCATGATCCCCACCTCGGTGGCGACGATGAAGCTCGTCGCCGGTGAGGCCACCGCACGCCGCACCATGCCCTCGGTGGAGGTCACCACCGTGGCCGGGCCCTCGAGGTCGCCCGACGACATGCGGTACAGCGTCGACGAGGTGCAGCCGCACTCGGGATGGATGAGCAGCTCGGCCGACGGATGGGCGCGGCGCTGCGCCGCAAGCCCGTCTGCATCGATGCCCGCGTGGACATGGCACTCGCCCATCCATACGCGCATGCGCCGCCCGGTGACGCGCTCGAGGTGGGCGCCGAGGAACATGTCCGGGCAGAAGAGGATCTCGCGGTCCGCGGGGATGCTGCGGATCACCGCCTCCGCGTTGGACGAGGTGCAGCAGTAGTCGGATTCCGCCTTCACCTCCGCGCTCGTGTTGACGTAGGACACCACGACGGCGCCGGGGTGCTCGGCGCGCCAGGCGCACAGCTGCTCTGCGGTGATGGTGCCGGCCAGCGAGCAGCCGGCCTCGAGGTCGGGCAGGAGCACCGTCTTGCCCGGCGACAGGATGGCTGCGGTCTCGGCCATGAAGTGCACGCCGCAGAACACGATGGTGTCGGCGCCGGTGGCGGCCGCCTGCTGCGAGAGGCCCAGCGAGTCGCCCACGAAATCGGCGACGTCCTGCACCTCCGGCAGCTGGTAGTTGTGCGCGAGGATGACCGCGTTGCGCTCGCGACGCAGCTGGTTGATCCGCGTCTGCAGGTGTGTCCCAACCGCCGCAACCGTGGCCACTGTTCACTCCCAGGTCCGCCCACCCGCGCTGAGCCGCCGTGGGCCAGGGTTTAGGTCAATCTGACCTTACCAGCAGTATACCAACCCGAACGCCGGGACTCGGCTCAGATGATCGGCCCGCTTGGCGCCGGCGTCGCCTGATCCAGGTCCAGGAGCTCGGTCTCCTTCCACTTGCCGCCGAAGCGCACGTACGAGTTGCTGAGGTGCGCCTGCTGCCCCTCGGACGTGTCGTGGTGGTCCACCTGTCCGTTGGCCGTGAGGTATTCGTCGGTCACCACGGTAATCGTCACGTGCAGCTGCAGCGTGCCGTTGTTGCACCCGGCGTCGACGATGCTGAGCGCGTCGAGACGGTCGACCTCGTGCTCGGTCCAGTTGTTGGCCACGAGCTGCTGCGCGAGATATTGCTGCACCGCCGCAAGCGCCGCGCCGCTGGTGAAGACGGACGGCATCGCGGCCTTCGGGTCCGCCTCCATGGCGTCGGTTGCATCGTTGATGTCCGTCCAGATCCGCATCGCCTCGGACTGCGACACGCAGCCCGACCCCTGCGCGGGCAGGCCTCCCGACGGCGCCGCGCTGGCATGGGCGGTGAACGTGCCCGCCGGAGCGGCACCGCATCCGCTCAGCAGCAGCCCGGCGAGCCCACCCGCGAGAGCAGCTCCGGCGCTGATGCTGCGAAGGCCGGGCATGCGGTCATTGTCTCCCGCCGCCAGGGCCGTGACGTGCGTGTGGCGCAGACGTCTGACGTCCGACGGCGATCCGATACGGTGTCTCCTGTGCGCGCATCCAGCCGGTGGCGTCGCGGCTCGCTGACTTCAGCGGGAGTGCTGACGCCCCGGCGCCCGCTGGCCCCCGCAGGAGCGATCGTGGCCGGAAGCGGCTGCGTCGCCGCCGGCATCGGGGTATGCACCGCGGTGGTCGACCGCAGCGGCGCGTCGGGGATTGTGCCGTCGCTGCTGCTGCCCCTGCTGTTCCTGGCGTACTGGGGCATCCAGGCCTGGCTCATCGACGCCGGCGCCGGGATGCTCGGGGTCTCGGGACGCCGCCGTGACGTCCTCGCGGCGAGCGGCCGGCCGTTTCTCACCTGGATCACGTACTCGCTCGTGGCGCTCGGGGAGGCGGCCGCCGCTCGCTGGCTCGGCTCGGGCTCCGCACTCGCGGTGGCGCTGACGTGGCTGACGCTCCCGGTCCTGCTGTGGTTCCTGGCGCTGACGATCCGCGTGGTGCGCCGCGTGTACGACATTCCCACGGTCAACGCGTTCGCGCTGGCGCTGCTGCCCTACGCGGCGGTGGCCGGCGCGCTGCTCGTGCTCGCGGGCGCGGCCGGCGCGCTGCGCGGCTGAGCCCGCAGGATCAGCTGCTCGGCGGCCTGCGGCCGCCACGGCGCCTCCCGGACACCCCGGGGCGTCGCTTGCCCTGTGGCTGGTTGGAGCCGGTATCCGACGCGGCGGTTCGCTTGCGCCCCGAGACGCCCGGCCGGTGGCGGCCGCCCGGCATCCGCTCCGAGGGTGCCGGCTCCGCCGGCTCCGCGGAGGCGGCAGGTTCCGGTTCGGGCTCAGCCGGGATGGGTGCTTCGGTCTCGGTCCCCGCAGTGTCCGCGTGCGTGAGAGCCCGTCTCTGTCGCGCGGGCGTGCGTCGGCGCGGGGCTGCAGCCGGGGCCGCCGCCGGCACTACAGCCGGGGCCACCGGAGCCTCGACAGCCGTGACCAGCGGCGAGCTCCGCTCCAGCGCGACGGCCAGCGGCAGCATGACCAGGAAGACCGCCGCGACGGCCAGCCCGAGGTCGATGACGACGTCGAGGCCGAACGCGGCGATCAGCGGAAACGCATTCGGGAAGACCCCGCTGAGCGCCAGCACGGCGAAGCCGGCCCCCAGCGTGAGCGCCGAGATCGCGATCGGCCGTCCCACACCGGTGACGGCGTCCCCGGCCGCGGCGTCGGGATCGAGCCCGCGGCGCCGGGCCTCGTAGAACCGGCTGAGCAGCATCACCCCGAACTCCGTTCCCAGCGCGATCACGAGGCCACCGAGCACGACTGTCAGCGGGTTGAACGACCCGAGCGTCGCCCCGGCGTCGCCGGGCAGGCGGCCGAGAACGAGCAGGACCAGCGGCGCCCAGCCCGCCGCCAGCACCGCGGGCAGGAGCGGGAGCAGCGCCCGGCGCCGTTCGCGATAGACGGCGAAGAGCGCGAGCGCCACCGCGGCGATGGGCACCAGGTTGAGCAGGTACGCGCGGTTGTTCAGGTTGTCGTACGCCGTGGTGGCCAGCACGGCGAGCCCGGCCGGCCGCGCCACCATCCCGTTGGGCGGCGTGCCCACCTCTCCGGCGATCTCGTCGACCAGCCGGGCCTCGTCGGCCACCGACCCGGCGCGGACCCCGAGCGCGATACGCCCCGCGCTGGGGTCGATCGGCGACCCGTCGGTGGTGATGAAGCGCTGCTGGAACTCGTCGATGGGCGGGCACGGCTGCGTGTCGGGCGAGATCGGCCCCACGAGCACGCGCGAGAGGAGCGGGAACAGCCGCAGCTCGCAGAGGAAGCGCGTCTGCTGCTTCGGCGTCGACTGCGCGCCCGGACTGGGTGTCGATGACGCGGCCGCCGACGGCGCCGGCGACGCCCCGGGCGAGGCTGACGGCGATGCCCGCGGGCTGGCGCCGGAGGCCGGCGACGCCGACGGGCTCGCGCTGCTGGCCGCAAGCCGAGCCACCCCGCGCGTCCCGGCGGCGGCCGCGGGCGTCGCGCTCGGCGACGGCGTGGCCGAGGGCCTCGCTGATGCGCCGGCGCTCGGTGACGGCGACGCGCTCGGTGACGGAGACGGTGACGGTGACGGGCTGGTCTGCACGCAGAGCTGTCCGCCTGTGGGAGTGGTCTGGCTGGTGCTGGCGATGAAGAAGTCGGCGATCGACGTGGCGGTGGCCACCGTGCCCCGGTGCGCCGCACGCAGCTCGGCGCCCACCTGGCACTGCCACTGCACGTTCTGCGGGGTCCCCGCCTGGTCGTACGGACCTGCCACCTGGCCCTGGACGTAGACGTCGACCTCGTTGGTGTAGCCCGTCTCCGCCTGCACCGTCTCGATGTTCACCAGCTCCGGCAGGGACGAGGAGACCAGGCGCTGCACGTCGGTCTGTACCGGGACGAAGTGCAGGGCCACCCACCCGCCCACGGCGAGGAGTCCGGCCAGCGCCGCCACCCCGCGCCAGCTGTCGGCGATGGCGAGCGTGCGCGACGGCGTCGGAGCAGGCGCCGGCGATGTCTCTGCGGCGGCATCCACCACCTGCCGGCGGGACCAGACCGCCAGCGGCAGCGCGATGAACAGTCCCGCCAGCCATGCCAGGATCACGCCGCCGACCAGCACGAGCGCGAACTCCGCGACCAGCGGCACCGCGACCAGCGGGCCACCGTCGATGCCGCTGACCAGCGCCATCGCCAGCAGGCCGGCGACCGTGGCCAGCGCCGCGATCATGGTCGCTCGCCCCGCCTGCTCGAGCACCGTGCGCAGCGCCGCCTCGCCGCCGGCGGCGCGCGCGCGTTCCTGATCGAAGCGCGCCACGAACTGCACCGCGTAGTCGACGGCGAGGCCGACGAGCACCGGGACGCCGGCGAGGACGGCGGGCGTGATCGGCGTGCCGGTCAGCAGCGCGATGCCGACCGTGAGCACCGTCGCCGCAACGGCGGCGAGCAGCGGCCAGGCACGGCCGCGAACACGGAACAGCGCGACCAGGATCACGAGCATGACCACGAGCGCGACCGGGAACAGGATCGCAAGGAGCTGCGTCATCGACCGCACCACCCCCTGCGCCAGGAGCGGTGCGCCGGCGATGGTCTCCGGGAGGCGGGCGTCGTGGAACGCCGAGTTGCACGCCGCGTCCTCCTGGGGCGTGGCGCCGCCGCACTCGGTGGGCTGCAGCGGCCCGAGCTTCTTCAGCGTGTCCAGCGAGCTCGAGCCCAGCGACCGCGTGTAGGCGTCGGTGGCGATCCCGTGCGCGAGCTCGCTGTTGATCTTGTCGACCAGCGTGCTCACGTTGCACGGGTTGTTGCAGCCTTTGGCGGGTACTGTCTGCCCCCCGACGTAGTCCGGCTTCAGCCGGACTGTGATGATCTGCTGCGACTCCCCGCCGGGCACCGGCGCCGGCAGCACCGCGGCCCACTGCGACTTGGGGCTGCAGAACTGGCCGGTGCCCGTCTTGGGACAGTTGGGCAGGTCGAGCAGCGTGCGCTCGAAGAAGACCTGGCAGCTCGGCGTGATCTTCAGCAGCGCCGCGATCTGATCGTCGCAGTCACCGTAGGCGGCGGTGACGCGGTCGAAGAAGTCGCGCGCCTCGGTCTGGTCGGTCGGCTGTCCCGGACCCGCGAGGTACTCCGCCCAGAGCGGCGGCAGCGGGTCCTGAGCGACGGCCGCGTCCACCGCTTTCTCGCGCGAGTCGATGACGCGGTCACCCGGTTGCGGTGTGTATGCGGCGCGCGCGTTGTGTGCGTCGCTGGCAGCCTTGACGACGTAGAGCGTGAGCAGCGCTCGCGCGTCGGTGATGTCGGTCTGCAGACGCTGCGAGAGCGCGTTCTGGTCGGTGTTCCCCGCTTGCAGCTGCTCGATGTAATCGGTCTCCGCGACGAAGTACGGGTACTCGACGAGCACGTTGCTGACCTCGGCGAGCGCCGCCTGGCGCAGAGAGCCGGCGGCGGATCCCGGGCCGAGCACCGACGCCACGCGCGGGTCGTGCGCCAGGTCGATCTCCAGCGCGCCCAGCTTCTCGAGGTTGGTCTCCAGGTACGGAGCGGTGGGATTGCGCGCCGAGAGCACCACCACGATTGGGTCGGAACCGAAGCTGCGCGAGAAGCTCGCGTAGCTCTGCCCCGCGCTCGAGCTGCTGCCGACCAGCAGCGATTGCCCCGAATCGACCGAGAAGCGAAACAGGCCGAGGGCACCGAGGACCCCGACGAGGATCCCTGCGACGGCGAACCGTCCCGGGTGACGGGACATCGGGCCGGCCAACCGGGCGAGGCGATCGCCGGACCTGGTCACCCCAGGATCATGCCATCAGGACGCGAAAATCGAACCGAATCCGCCAAGAGAATCGCCGGCATACATCGGGCTGCCAGCGATGCTGCGCTGCGAGATGGGGAGGTTGATGCACTGGTTCGCCGGTGACGGCAGGCACAGTGGGCCGCCACCGGCCTGCGGGATTGGCAGCCCCTGGAGCAGGTTGAAGACCTCGACCTGCAGGTAGTGGTCCTGGTTGGCCAGCTGCGTTGCCGTGGGGCAGTGATTCGGTGCCCCGCCGCCGGGAACCGCCAGCGAGCAGCTGTTGTCGAAGCCGGAGAGCGCCGAGGCGACGTTGGTGATGGCGCCGTTGATGCCGTTGCGCACGTCGGCAGCGTGGTACGAGGGATCCTTGCCGGTGAGGTTGTCGCCGAACAGCCCGAGCAGGTACGCAAAGTCCTGCACCTGCTGCACGTCGCTCAGCGACGACGGCGCCGGCTGCCCCGTGGCCGAGAACGTCTTCGGCACCGACTGCTGCCCGCCGAGCATGGCCAGCGCGTTGCCGAGGTTGTTCCCGTTTCCGGCGAGCGCGCTCTGCAGCGAGTTCAGCGTGCTGTTGGCATGAACCAGCAGCGAGTCCAGCCGGCCCGCGTTGGCCGCGAACGCGTTGAAGGTCGTCTCGCTGTTGGCCACGATCTGATCCAGCGGGGTCTGGGCCAGCGAGTTGTTGAACGCGTCGCTGCTCAGCAGCGCGTCGCTCAGCTGCGGCGCCACGTGGTCGAGGTTGCGCAGTGGCTGGTCCAGCACCTGCGTCAGCGAGTCCGCCGAGGCGAGCAGATGGTTGACGTCGTCACCCTGTCCGGCAGCCGCCTGGCCCAGCTCCACGATGGCGGTGCGCAGGTTCTGCTGCTCCGGCGCCTGCAGCGCCTGCAGGATGGCGTCGAGGTCGACGGGCTCCACCGTCTGGCCCACCGTGATGGTGTCGCCGTCGTGCAGCACCGGCGACGACTTCGACCCCGGCACGATGTCGATGTACTTGGGCCCGAACAAGCCGTGGGGGCGCAGGTACACGGTGGCATCGCGGTGGATGCCTGCGTACTGCTGATACAGCTGCAGCGTGGCCACGGCGACGTTGCCCTGCCCGGCGACGCTCTGCACCTCGCCGATCTTGACGCCGGCCATCTCCACACTGGCATGCGGGTCCAGCGCCCGCGAGTCCGCGAGCTGCACGTGCAGCGTCATGTTCTGATTCCACGGGCCCGGAATCTGCGGGCCACCCGGGATGCCGCTCACCAGCACCGCGACCAGCACGACGATGAGCACGATGGCGGTGAGGCCACCGATCCACACCGGATCGATCAGGCGGCGCTGCGCCGTCACCATAGCCAGCCCACCTGCAGGTCACGGCCGCGCGCGGCGATGTCTGATATCGACGCGTCGTTGCTGATGGTGTAGGAGCCGAGGCAGACGATGACGACACAGGTCGGCTTCGGCGTCGGCGTCGGAGCCGCGGGCGCCGGCGCGCTTCCCGAGCTACCGCCGGATCCGCCGCACTGCTGCAGCAGCGGCACGCATGGCACGGGAAGGTTGGGCAGCGGCAGGTTGGGCAGCGACGGCAGGCTCGGCAGCAGCGATTTCGATGGCGGGCTGACGAGCGTCGACGGCGCTGCGATGCCGCCGGGCAGGAGGAGGCCACCGATGTCGACGGTCTGCACGTTCTGACGGAGGAAGAAGTTGCCCGGCGCGTCCGCCTGCGACGTGGCGTCGGCGATCTCGTAGAGCAGGTTGAGCCCGGACTGCGCCGGCGTGTTGTGCTCCTGGGGGATGCCCGAAGCCGGCGGCGCTGCTGGCGACGAATTGCCCACCGGCTGCGTGGCCGACCGCGTCTGCGGCAGCGTGTCGGCGACCAGCTGGGTGAGATCGTCGGTGAACGTCCCGAGCTCGTCCAGCGACGCGCCCAGCGAGCCGGCGCGGCCCTGGCCGAGCACGTCGTTGGTGGTCTGCTGGATCGCGTCCGTGTTGCTGATGAAGCTCTTCAGCGCCGCGCCGTTGTTCGATGCCAGCGCCGCGGTCACCTGGTTGAGGTTGTCGATGACGCCGGCGAGGTCGGCGCGGCTCTGGTCGAGCTGGGTCGCGGTGACGCCGAGGTTGACCAGGATGGCATTGAGCTCCGGGTCGCGGCTGGCCAGCTCCTGCGTGGGCACCTGGCTGTGCACCGACAGGTCGCTGAGCTCCGGCGCCAGCTGCTGCAGCGTTCCCTCCTGGCCCTGCACTGATTGTGACACTGTCGTCAGCAACGTGGTCAGCGCCTGCCGCGTGGGTTGATCGAACGTGTTCAGGATCTGGTCGAAGTCGACCACCGGCTGCGTCTGCTGCAGGCCGATGGTGCCCCCGTCGGCGAGCAGCGAGGTGGCGTGCCCGGGGCTCAGCTGAATGTACTTCTGTCCCAGCAGTGTGGCCAGGCGGACGGTGGCGACGGTGTCGCTGGGCAGCGGCCAGTCCCCGCTGTCGACATGGAACGTCACGTTGGCGTGGTCACCGGCGGCGGTGACCGACGACACCTGCCCCACCAGCCGGCCGGCGATGCGCACGTCGCTGCCCACCGCCATCGCATCGGTGTCGGAGATGGCCGCGGTCAGCGTATGCTGCGCCGCCCACGGCGCGCCGTAGGTCAGGTTGATCGTCGCCATCAGGCCCACGACGAGCGCGATGATCACGCCGGCACCGAAACCCGCCACGATCGGGTTGACGCGCGGCCGGCGCCCGCCGCGGCTCACCGGCCACCTCCGCTCGAGAGGCTGCAGCCGCCCGGGAGCTGCGCAAATCCGTGCGTCGTCTCACTGCCGCTGGAGCCGAGACCCTCGTTCACGTGCTCCTGCTGCACGCCGCCGCTCTCCTGGCCGCCGGCGGCCACGAAGCCGTTGACGCGGAGCGCGTCGACGTTGCCCGGGGTGGTGTCGTAGCCGGTCGCGGTGATGAACTCGCCGAGCAGCACGTCCAGCGTCGAGACGTTGGGGTTGACCGACGCGATCAGCGGTTCCAGACCCGCGCCCAGCGCCTGGGCGCACGTGATCGCCGCGGCACTCTGGTTGAAGATGTTGGTCAGGCCGGTCACCGCGCCGGGCACGCGCAGGGCGCTGTTCAGCTCGTTGAACACCGCGGCGCCGTTGACCAGCGTGCCCTGCAGATCGTTCTCGCGCGTGGCCAGCACGCCGAGCGTGGTGTCGAGGTTGCTGATCAGCGGCCGCAGGTTGGAGTCCTCCCGCGCCAGGTCGGCCGTGATCGTGTTGAACTCGATGTTGAGATCGTTGAGCTGCGGCGTGCGGTCGGCGAGCACCTGGCTGATGGGCACGGTGTCGCGGGTGAGGGGGTCGGCGTAGTACAGCGTGCTGTTGAGGTCGGGAGCACCGGCGCCGCCGAGGGCGAGCACGCCCTCCTGCAGCTGGGTGCGGATCGCCTCACGCACCGACGGCGTGAACACGTTGGACAGCTCGCTGAGCTTGACCGGGCTCTGCGTCTGGCTCACGGAGAAGACGGGGTTGTTGCCGAGCGACGGGTTCTGCGTCGGGCCCGGCGCCACCGAGAGGTAGACGTTAGCCAGCACGCCCCGAGGCGTGATGGCGACGCTCGTGCCCTTGGTCAGCGGCCAGTGGCTCTGGTCGACCTGGAAGCGCACGGTGGCGTACTGCTGCCCCGTGTTCGGGTCGACCGTGGCCTCGACCGACTCCACCGAGCCGGCGACCACGCCGGCGATGCGCACCTCGTTGCCGCCGACGAGCCCGTCGGCGTCGCTGAACTGCGCGGTCACCGTGTGCGTGCTGTCGCCGAAGCCGAGGAAGGCGCTGCCGGTCAGCGCGCCGGCGAGAAGCGCGATCGCGAACATCCCCTTGCTGGAGGCGAGCGCGCTGCTGATGCGGCGGGTGAGCATCAGCAGGTCACCCCCAGTGGCTTCAGCGCGTTCAGCGCCTGCTGCTCGATCGGACCCAGTGTGTCCCCGCCCGGGTTCAGCGTCGGGTTGTTGAGCGTCTCGAGGATCTCGTTGCAGTGCAGCGAGAGCACGATGTTGAGCGCGCGGTGCGGCGGCGACGTCGCGGGCTGGCTGAACATCGAATCCCACTCGTTGGTGACCAGCTCCGGGTTGATGCCGGGGACCGGCGTGTTCACCCCGTTGTTGGTGACGGTCAGCTGATCGTTGGGATAGTTGATGTTGCCCAGCAGCGTGCCGGTGAACACCTGGTCGATGCCACAGGAGTGCCCGTTGCACTCCGGCCCCACCACCTGCTCGAGGAACGCGGTCGAAGCGTCGAGCGCCGGCTTCAACGCCGCAATCGCCGCCTCCTGCCCCTGGATCGAGCTCGACGCCGCCTGGTTCAGCTGCGCGAAGAACCCACCCGCCTCCCCGAGGAACGAGATCAGGGAGCTGTCCTTCTGGTTGACCGCCGTAAGCGCGGTGTTGCCGTTGCTCAAGAGCCCGGCAAGCTGCTGATGCTCGTCCGCCAGCGTTGCCATGATCGTGTTCAGCTGGGTGAGGATGCCGTCGACCTGCGGCTGATCCTGCTCGTACACGCGCGCCACCGGCGCCAGTCCCTGCACCACCTGCTGCAGCTGCGGCAGGATGTCCTGCACATTGCCGGAGCGCTGCTGCGTGGCCATGTTCAGCGCCGAGAGCACCTGCTGCGTCTGCTGCCGCGCCTGCGCGTCGAAGGCGTTGAAGATCTCGTCGTTCTCCACCACCGTGCCCGTCGAGCTGGGCGGCAGATAGCCACCGCTCTGGATCGCCTCCGCGCTGGCCCGGCTCCCCACGCTCAGCTGGATGTACTTCTCGCCGAGCAGCGTCTTCGGCTCCACCTGCGCGGAGCCGTTGCTGTACACCGGGATCGCGTGTGAGTCGGTGATCTGCATGGTGACCACGGTCTCGCCCGGATAGCCGGGCTCCGTGCCGACGTCGGTCACCTTGCCGACGTCCACGCCACTGACCCGCACGTCCGCGGCTCCCGGTACGCCGTCGGCGTCGCTGAACACGGCGTGCACCGTGTAGTTCTGGGAGAACGGCACACCCTGGCCGATGTTGACGGCGAGGAACTCGAGCGCGATGACGCACACCGCGGTGAAGACGGCAATGATGATGCCGTTGCGGGCGGTGACCGAGCGCTTCACTGCCCGGCCCCCAGCGCTGCCCAGGTGCTCGCCGGCGGCGATGCGCTGCTGCTGGCGGGCTGCGACGATCCGTTGCACGTGACCGGCGTGGGGCAGTTGACCGAGAACACCGACCACACGTGCTGCACCACGCCGTTATTGGTGACGGTGTCGCCGAAGGACGACTGCAGATCGGGGAACACGTCGTTGACGTACTGCCGGTACGGAGCGATGTCGGCGATGATCGAGTTGGCGGTGCCCAGGAACGCCTTGATGTTGCTCACCGCGCCGTTGCTGCTCGTGTCACCGAGATCCTGCAGCACCATGCTCAGCTCCTGCGCGCGCGGGACACCGCTCGGGCTCGTGCTGCTGACCAGCGCGTCGAGGTTCTGCAGCAGCGTGTCGCCCTGCTGCACCGTCCCGGCGATGCCCGCTTCCTGGTCTGCCAGCTGCGCCATCACCTGGTTCCAGGTGATGAACTCCTGCTTGACCTGGTCGCGCTGCTGCGCCAGCACCGCAGACAGGCGCTGCAGCTCGAGCACGATGTCGTTCACCTGCTGCTGCCGCACCGAGAGCTCGGTGGCCGGCCCGTTGAGTGCCGTCACCACCTGATTCGCCGACGACGCTTCGGCGTTCAGGTTCTTGCCGTTGTTGGTGGTGGCGTTGCCCAGCGCGTTGATCAGCAGCTGCACGCGCTGCACCGTCTCCGGGTCGAAGATGGCGAGCACCTGGTCGATCTCGGTGATCGGCACCGTGTGGTTGACGGGGATGGTGCCTCCCGTGGTCATGTCACCAGCCGCGGCGCCGCGCTGCAGGTCGACGTACGTCTCGCCGAGCAGGTTCTTCTTGCGCACCTCGGCGCTGGCATCGCTGTGCAGCGGCAGCGCCTGGGTGTCGTCGATCACCAGCTGTACGCGCGCCAGCCCGCTGGTCACGCTCACGTCACCAACGTGGCCGATGCGCGTGCCGTTCATGAACACCTCGTTGTTGGTGAGGATGTCCGCGGCGTCGGTGAACATCGCCGTGACCGTGTACGGCTTCGACCAGGGAAGGGTGATGCCCATCTGCAGCACGATGAACGCGAGCACGACGAGCGAGAGCCCGACGTACACGACGTAGATCGGCAGGTTCCAGCGGCTTCTCATGGCATCACGACCCGAGAAACTCCGCCAGCGACACCGCCCCACCACCGCCGCCCATCGCCACCGGGATCGAGGGCAGGTTGGGCAGCTGGCTCTGAGGGTTGTCGCACGTCGCGTTGCCCGCTGGCAGCTCGGTGATGGGCAGCTCGAGGCAGATGCGCGTGATCGGCTTGTTGTTCGTCCCGATGGCGCCGCCCAGCGTGGTCGGCCCGTGCAGCAGACCGAGGATCAGCGCGTCGATCGGCTTCAGCGACGAGTACCCGGTGCCGGACGGGATGGTGGCGCCCTGGCCCGTCAGCACGCCCTGGCCCAGCTGGTCCAGCAGCGCCGCCTCTGACTGCGAGCCGCTGCCGAGCGCCGGGATAAGCTTCGACGCCGCATCGATGGTGGCCGCCAGGCTGCCGTTGCCGACGGCGCCGTCCAGTGCGGTGTTGAGGTCGGCGAGCGTCGTGTTGGCATCGGTGAACTGACGGCTGAACGACGACTGCACGCTCTCGATGTCGCTCAGCGTGTTCTGCGCGTTGCCGATCAGCTGGCTGATCTGGGTCAGCTGCGCGTCCGTCGTGATCTGGTTGAGCACGCCGTCGAGGCCGACGAGGATGCGGTCGAGGTCGGCGTCGCGGTTGTTCAGCGTCTGCCCTGTCACGGCGAGGTTGGCGAGGTCCGACTTGCCCGCGGCGATGGCAGCGTTGAGGTCCTGCCCGCGCCCGGCGACGCCGGCGCCCAGGTCGTCGAGCAGCACGCGCACCGCGGTCCGCGTCGTCGGATCGAGCGAGTTGATGAACTGATCCAGCTCCACCGGATCAGCAGACGAGCTCGCCATGTAGGTCTGCGACGCGTCGTACACGGTGGCGCTGCCCGGGCCGTCGTGCAGGTCGACGTACTTCTCACCGAGCAGCGACTTTGGACGGATGTCGACGGTGAGCCCGCGGTGCAGCGGCCAGTGCGCGCCGTCGATGGCGGCGACCACCAGCGCCGAGCTCGATGTCGTCGGCTCGATGCTCTGCACCGACCCCACCCGCGCCCCGGACTCGAGAACATCGCTGCCGCTGACCAGGCCGTCGGCGCTCGGGAAGTCGATGCGCAGCAGGTGCGACGGCGACCCGCCCAGCCCCACCGACGCAAAGGCGAACGCGGTGCCTCCGAGCAGCACGACGAGCACGGCCAGGCCGGCGATCAGGGAACGGGTGACGCGCATCGCCTCAATCCATCCCCAGCGGCCCCTCGGAGGACGCATTGAAGAACTGGTGCACGAACTCGTCGTCGGAGACTTCGATCTCGCGCTTGGTGCCGAAGTGGCGCATCTTGCCCTTGTAGAGGATGCCGATGTTGTCGGCGAAGCGACGCACGGCGCCCACGTCGTGACTGACCACGATGCTGGTGGCGTGGTACTTGTCGCTGATCTCGCGAATCAGGTCGCACAGCAGCGTGGTGCGCACCGGGTCGAGCCCCGAGTCGGGCTCGTCGAACAGCAGGATCTTGGGCTCCATCACAAGCGCCCGCGCGAAGCCGGCGCGCTTGCGCATGCCTCCGGAGAGCTCGTTGGGCATGCGCTTCTCCGCGCCCGCCAGGCCCACCTCCTGCAGATGCTCCATGACGATCTTGCGGATCTCAGCCTCGCCCTTGCGGGTCTGCTGCCGCAGCGGGAAGGCGACGTTGTCGTACAGGTTCATGGAGCTGAAGAGCGCCCCGTCCTGGAACAGCATGCCGATGCCGCGCCGCAGCGCCAGCAGCTCGTGCTCGTTGAGCTTGGGCACGTCGTTGCCGTCGACATAGACGTCGCCGCGGTCCGGAGGCAGCAGGCCCACCACGTGGCGCAGGGTCACGCTCTTGCCCGTCCCTGAGGGGCCCATGAGCACCGTGATCTCGCCGCGGGGGATGCGCACCGTCACCCCGTCAAGCACCTTGAGCGACCCGAACGCCTTGTGCACCTCGCGCAGCTCGATGACCGCGTCTTTCTCCCACGTGCTCTGCGACTGGGTCTGCGGCCGCTGCACGGACGCCATGCCGCCGGAGCGCGACGGCGACCACGCGGGAGCGAGCGGCCGCTGTGATTGCGGCACGACCACGGGTCCACGCGGTCCGGGAGTGTCGGGCTGAAATGCGGTCATACCTGGATGGGGAGGTTGGGGTTGGTGCCCCAGAAGATCTGCGTGAGCAGGGCGTTGACGACGACGGTGATAACGAGGGCGAGCGCCATCGTCTTGGCCACCGCTCTGCCGATGCCGACAGCACCCCCGGTGACGTTGTAGCCGTAGTACACGGCGACACACACGATGAGGAATGCGAAGACCACCGCCTTGATCATCGAGAAGGCGAGGTCCTGAAGGTTGATGAAGCGGTAGAAATAGTCGCTGTAGATGCCGCTCGAGATCGTGCCGGCGGGCACCTGGAACATCTGCACCACGTAAGAGCCCAGGTACGAGACGCCCAGCGCGAGCAGGTACATGAACGGCAGCACGATGAACGTGGCCAGCATTCGGGTGCTGACGAGATAGATCTTGCTGGGGATGCCCATCACCTCCAGCGCATCGATCTCCTCGTTGACACGCATGGTGCCCAGCTCCGCGACCAGCCCGCAGCCCACCTTCGCGCCGATGGCGAAGCCGAAGAACAGCGGCGTGATCTCGCGCGTGTCGCAGATGGCGTTGAACACCCCCGCGAGTGACTGCGCGCCGATCTGCGACAGCGAGTAGTACGCCTCGACGCTGCACTCGCTGCCCGTGAAGTACGTGAGCACGAGCGCCACCGGGGTGGATCCGATGGCGATGAACGCCGCGTACCACCAGATCTCGCGCATGTAGCGTGTCGATTGCGGGATCCGGGCGAGCGCGCTGCCGGAGAACTGCACCATGCGCCCCAGGTTCTCGAGACGCGAGCGCACCCCGGTGACCACCGCGGGGGGCGGCGCCGGTCCCTTGGTCGGCGGCCGCGGCGGGCGGCCGGTGGTGACTACAGCCCTCCCTACGCTGCCCCGCTCGGTTCGTCTGGACCGCCTGCCCTTCAAAGGAGTCATCGCAGCACGTTGTTGGTGTGGAAGAGCGCCAGCACCGTGGGTGTGTACAGGTACTCGAAGATCTGGATGCTGACGAAGCTGGCCACCACCGCCTGATGGACGGCACGCGCCACCCCTTCGGCGCCACCGCGCGCCGTGATGCCCTTGTAGCAGCAGATGGTGGCGATGAGCATGCCGAAGACGATGCACTTGATCTCGCCGCCGTACAGGTCCTGGAGCGTGCCCTGCGTGAAGAAGGTGCTGATGAAGGCGCCGCTGTTCACGCCCACGAGCAGCACGCTGGCCAGGTAGCCGCTCAGGCACGTGAACGCGATCATCGGGATGTTGTAGAGGGCGGTCATGAACGCCAGCGCCAGGAAGCGGGGGACGACGATGAAGAGGATGTTCGAGATCCCCATCACGCTCAGGGCCTCCAGCTCGTCGCGCACCTTGCGCGCCCCGAGGTCCGCCGTGATCGCGGTGCCCGCCACAGCCGCGACCATCAGACCGGTGGCCACCGGCGCGAACTCGCGCACGTTGGCCAGGACCATGAACCCCCCGATGCGCCACTCGGCGCCCGCCAGCTTGAAGAAGTTGCCGGCCTCGAGCGCGACGATGACGCCCCACCCCAGGCCGGTCAGCAGGAGCGGCACGAAGCAGGCGCCGAGGATGAACCGGCACTGCTCCAGGAACTCGCCGAGGTAGAACGGGCGCTGGAAGACCCCCCGCACCGCCGCGGCGAACAGCAGTGATTGATCCCCCAGGGCCACTAGCCCCTGTCGGGCCCGGCTACCCACCGATCAGCTTGTTCCCAATTGGCCGCCGCCCCGTCACCGCGTGAGGGCGGGCGGTCTCCGTAATGCGTCGCGCTCCAATTTCTGCAACGCCCTAGAGGTGACAATACCTGCGAACTCTGGCTGTGCGACCCACCTATCACGATTTTGGCGCGCTCGGTCACGCGAACGGTCATCAATCGGACGTCCCCGTATCCTTCACGCATGGGTGGCCTCCTGGTCAGCGTGGTCGTGCCCACGAGGAACGAGGCCGGCAACATCGGGCCGTTGGTGGAGCGGGTCTCGGCGGCGCTGCACGGCGTCGACCACGAGATCTGCTTCGTCGACGACAGCGACGACGGCACCCAGGACCTGCTGGCGGCGCTGGATCGTGAGCGGGACGACGTCCGGGCGCTGCTCCGGCGGGGCGAGGAGCGGGCCGGCGGCCTCAGCACCGCCGTCGTGACCGGGCTGCGCCAGGCGCGTGGCCGCTACGTGTGCGTGATGGACGCCGACCTCCAGCATCCGCCCGAGCTCATACCGCAACTCCTGGAGCCGGCCGCGGCCGGCGCCGACCTCGTGATCGCAAGCCGCTACATGCGCGGCGGCGGCACCGAGGGCTTGAGTGGAATGGGACGGCGGGTGGTCAGCCGGGTGGCCTCGCTGGCGGCCCATCTCCTGTTCAGAGAGGCGCGCCTCTCCACCGACCCCCTCTCCGGCTTCTTCCTCTGCCGCCGGGCGCTGATCGACGGAATCGAGTTCCGGCCCGTCGGATTCAAGATCCTGCTCGAGCTCCTGGTGTGCGTGCCCGCGCTCCGCGTGGTCGACGTCCCGGTCAGCCAGGAAGCGCGGCAGCACGGCGCCAGCAAGGCGGGGCTGCGCCAGGGCCTTCTGTACCTCGGCCACCTGCGCTCTCTCTTCATGGAGGTGCCGGGCTCCGCACGGCGCTGGAAGTTCGGGCTCGTGGGGTTGAGCGGTGTGGCGGTGCTGGTGCCGACGATCTGGGCCCTGAGCGGGCCGGGCCACATCAACCCGTTGATCGCGTTCCTGCCCGCCTTCGCCCTCAGCGCCGCGTGGAACGGCATGCTCAACTGGCGCTGGACCTTCGCCGACCAGCACAGGCAGAGCGGTGCGCCCCGCCACTACCTCGACTACGCGGTGCTCACGGGCGTCCTCATGTTCGGCCTGTTCGCCGGCCTGATCTCGCTCGACTTCAGCGTGGTGCCCTCGGCGCTGAGCGCCGCGGCGCTCGCCATGGCGGTGAACGGGATCGCCAACAATGAGTCGGTGCGCCGCCGTCCCTCCGCCTGGGCCAGGATCGCCGTCGATCGGGGCGTCCAGGCCAGCCTCGCCCGCCTCGCCGAGCGCCTGGGCGCCGACCGCGCCTTCGTGCTGCCGCCGCGAGGCGACGTTTCCGGCCTTCCCAGCGGCATCATGGCGCACGCCGTGGGCAGCAAGCGACCGCTCCTTCTCACCGAGGCTCCCTCCTACCGCGCACAGCGGCGCCGGAACATCGAGGGCCTTTCGCGCCTGATCGTGCCCGTGGTCGATGGCGACGACGTCGTCGCCGTCGTCATCTGTGAGCGGGCGGCGCCGCGGGGGTTCAGCCCGCAGGCGCTCGAGCTCGCCACCCAGGCGGTCTCCGACCTGGTCGGCCCGCTGGCCGCCGCCGCCCAGGCGGCCGGCAGCGTCGGAGTCGGCTCCCCAGCCTCCACAGTTCCCAGCACCGGCTGAGGTGCCCGGCGCCGCGAGACGCCTTGGCTGGGGGGCGGTCGCCGCGAGCGCGATCGTGCTCGCCGTTCTCTGGCGGCTGCTGCCGGCTGCGTCACCGCCCCTCTACGACGGGCTGTGCGTTCAGGATCCGTACCGGCTGCTCGACCACTCGCCGCCGCCGGCGTCGGCGACGATGACCTACCCGGGCGGGTCGTTCCCCACCGCGGAGGTGCTGACCAGCGAAACGCCGTCGCAGGCGCAGATCCTGATGATGGCGGGCACGTTCAGCAGCACCTCCCCCATCACGGTCTCGATCACGCCGGAGTCGCCACCCGCGCCGGCGCCGTCCGGGCTGGTGCAGGACGGCAACGCCTACCGGATCACCGCCACGTCCGCCGGCCAGGACGTGCAGCCGCAGCCTCAGATGCCCGTGACCGTTGTGCTCCGGGGCACGGGCGCGAGCTCCGCGCTGACGATGTACGTGCACAGCGGGGGTGGCTGGCAGCCGCTGCGCACCTTCAACCTCGGCTGTGGCTCCACTTTCGAGGCGGTGTCGACGAAGACAGGCGACTTCGGGCTGTTCCGCTCGGCAGCGGGCGGGAGCGGCGGGTCGGGCGGAGGCGTGCCTGTGGCGGCGATCGTGGGCGTCCTTGCGGTGCTGGTGATCGTGGCCACCCTGGGGCTGGCGCGGCTGAACGTCAGGCGGCGCCGGTGATCGCGTGGGCGGGCGCACCGGGGCGGGCATTGCGGCTCGGCCACCCCGCGACGATGCGCGCTGTGCTTCTCGTCGGCGGCGGAGCGGCCGCCGCCGGCCTGCGGGCGGCCATGGGCGGAGCCGTTCCCGCAGCCTCGCTGGGCGCAGCCACCGTCTTCGCCCTGGTCCTCCTCGTCCTCTCGGTCGCCGCCGGGTTCCGCGTCCGCCGCACTCCCGCATGGGTGCGCGCCGTCTCGCTCGGCGCCGGTGGTGCGCTGCTGCTCGTTGCCCTCTGGCTGAGCTCGGTGCCGCACGTGCCGGTGGACGCCGCGCGTCATCTGGGAACGCTCCTGCTCTGGACGCCGGTTGTGGCCCTGGTGGCCACCGGCGAGGAGGTGATGCTCAGGGGCGCGCTCTTCACCACCCTCGAGGAGGGCGCCGGGCCCGCCTCCGCGCTGGCGGTGACCTCCGTCGCCTTCGCACTGCTCCACGTGCCGCTCTACGGCTGGGCGGCGCTGCCGCTGGACCTCGCAGCCGGCGTGCTGCTCGGCGGCCTGCGCCTGCTCACGGGCGGCGTGACAGCTCCGGCGGTGGCGCACGTCGCCGCCGACCTCGCGGCGGGCTGGCTGGGCTAGCCCGTCTCAGGCACGCAGCCGCGGCGCGCTCGCCCAGCCCTCGAGCTCGGCGATCCAGCGCGGGCCGGGCGGTCCCATGCCGGCACCGGGCATGCCCAGACGCTGCAGCACGGTGCGCTTCGGTCCGAGCCGGACGGTGTGCCGGTGCGGCAGCGCCGCCAGATCCTGCGCCACCTCCGTGGCGCCGTCCTCGTCGTCGACCAGCGCATCCACCAGCCCGAGCTCGAGCGCCTGCGTTCCGAGCCACACCTCGCCGGTGGTCACGCGGTCGAGCGCGGTGTCGTCGAAGCCCCGCGCAGCCCGAACCGCCGAGGTGAACCGGCGGAAGATCGCCTGCACGAGCTCGCGCTCCTTGGCCGCATCCTCCTCGGTGGGCTCACGCCAGGGCGCGCCCAGGTCCTTGAACGGGCCCGTCTTGGTGACGGCGATTCGCGTTCCCAGCCGGCGCAGGGCTTCGACGGCGATCGGCCGCACGCTGATAACGCCGATGGAGCCGACGATGGCCGCCGGGAAGGCCACGATGCGGGTGGCGCCACACGCCAGGAAATACGCGCCCGAGGCGCCCGTGGTGCGGATCCAGGCGACCACCGGCTTCTCCGCGGCGAGCCGCTTCACCGCGACGTAGAGCAGCTCGGAGCCGACGGCGCCGCCGCCCGGGGAGTCGACGTCCAGCACGACGGCCTGCACGTGACGGTTGCGACGCGCCGCCCCGAGCAGGCGCGTGATCGTGTCGGTGCGCACCGCTCCGTCGATCACGCCGCGCACCTCGATGATGCCGATGCGATTGCGGTCGAGGAGCTTGCTGAAGCGCTCGCTCAACTCTCCGTTGCTGCTCACGACCCCATGCTACGGGCCGCAGCCATCGGGGCCGCCCTCTCTCAGTGGACGGACCCGGCGCGAGCCTGCACTGCGTCGTTGAGGGTGTCGCCGAGCGGCTGCCCGGTGAGGTCGACCACGGCTCCCGCCACGCCGGGGTCGGTCCAGGCGCAGGCGCCGAGGACGTCGCCGTTGAGCTGGCTCGAGGGCCCGCTGTCGCACTCGAACGTGGTGCCGTCCGCCGTGCTCACGGTGAGCTTGGAGGGGTCGAGCGTCCACCCGGCCCCGCCGGCGCCGGCGGTGAGGCCTCGCATGAACGTGTCGACCGCCTCGCGGGTCCCGCCGTTGCTGATGATCCCGCCCTGAACGACGACCAGCAGCAGCTGCGGCTCGCCGTTTGTGCCGTACGCGCCCGTCACCACGTTGCTCGCCCCGACGGATCGCTCGAACCGGTCGAGTGACTGCAGCAGGGCGGACACCTGGGGGGTGTCCACCTGGGTGAGCGCGTCTATGGTCGAGGGTTGCTGGATCGACGGCCCGCTCCGACCAACGCCGCCGAAGACGAGTGCCGCCAGGCCGCAGAGCGCGAAGAGGCCGGTGCCGAACAGCAGGTAGCGGCGCAGGGGGCGCGTGGTCGCCTTCCTCTCCCATGGCATCAGCGGCATCGGCGGCGGCGGCGCAACCGGCTCCAGGTCGGCGATCAGGCGCCCGGAGGGCGTATCGGGCGCCGCGGGCGCAGCCATCGCCGGAGGCGGCTGCGGACTTCGGACTCGCCATCCGGGGCCGCCGCCGCCCTCGTGGGCAGCAACCTCCGGCCGGGCAGCGCCCGGCGGCGAGCCCGATGACGGCTCCGGACGCTGCGCAGGCACCGGGCGGATCAATGGTGTCGGCGGGGCCAGCGCCGTGGCCAGCACGCGCCGTTGAGGCGGTTGGGTCGGGCGCTCCTCGAGCGGGGCGAACTCCTCGAGTCCGGCGGCCGGGGGGCCCTCGATCAACGGGTCCACGACCGGCGGTGCCGCCGGCCAGCTGGACGCGCCGCTGCCTCGTTCCGGCGGTGTGAACCAGCTCGAGTCGCTCTTCGGATCCTCGTTCACATGTGTTCTCGGTGGCCGATGCCGGCAACCGACCGGGGCCGGTCCCTCGGTAATCGCCATCGAGCGTATGCAGCCGCAAGGCGGGGCTCGGCGAGGTCGGGGCACTGGCGCGGGAGCGTCACTCGCGTGTGACCCGGTGGTCGCTGGATCAGCGGAAGTTGTGCGGCCGCGGCGAGGGAATGGTCGTCAGAGGTGCGTCGGCCGGCAGCGGCCTGCCGTCACGGTCGAGCGCCGTCACCTGTTGCACCACGACGTTGATGCGCCCGTGTTCCACCTGCAGCAGGCCGTCCACCATCAACAGTGGATGGCGGGCGGCGTCACGCGTGCGCTGCGCTATGTCCGGGCGAAAGACGAGGTCGAGGTTGGCGTCCTCATCGGTGAGCGTGAAGAATCGGAAGCCGCTGGCGGACATCGGCGCCTGGCGGGTGATGACGAGCCCCGCAACCCGAACGCGCGACCCGTCGGGGCGGGCGCGTGCCAGAGCCAGTCGCATGCATCCGAGTGCGTCGAGTTGCGCCCTGATGAAGGTGATCAGGTGCTGTCCGGTGCTCACCTGCGTGAGCGCATATTCGGTGGTCACGCGGGTGCGCTCATCCATGTCCTGCAGCGCCGGGGGTGGCGCCGGCAGCTCGAGCAGCGGTGGCGGCGGGTCCTGGGACGGATCACGTGCAACGTGGGGTGCGTCTCCGTAGCGCGCGCCGGCGACGGCACCACTGCCACGCGGTGGGCCGACCGCCGGCTGCGCATGGGTGCGCGCGGCCGACTGCGCGGTGTGTGTGGTCGTCCCACGGCGGCGACGTGCCGGCAACGCCTCCTCGATACGCTTCAGCTGCCACAGCAGCTGCCGCCGGTGCAGGCCGCCGGCGATGCTGTCGAACGCGCCCACCTTCACCAGGTTCTCCATCGCGGTGCGCGGCAGCAGCGCGTGGCGCCAGAACTCCTCGAGGCTGCCGTTCGCCCCGGCGACGACTGCGTCGTCGCACGCGGCGCGCGCCGCCGGCCCGAGCCCGCGGACGTACGCGAACCCGAGACGGATAGCGAACGATTGCTGTTGGCGTGTGTCGGCATCGTCGATCTTCTCGACCGTGCAGCGGGCGCGGCTGCGGGTGACGTCGACGGGCAGCACACGCACGCCGTGACGGCGCGCGTCGTCAACGAGCACGCCGGGCGCGTAGAAACCCATCGGCTGTGCGTTGAGCAACGCACAGGTGTAGTGGGTGGGGTGCTCGAGGCGCAGCCATGCGGTCTCGTACGCGGTGCGTGCGAATGCGGCGGCATGGCTCTTGCAGAAGCCGAACTCGGCGAAGCCGGCGACGCTCTTGAAGATCTGCTCGGCCACCGGCAGGGTGAGCTCGTGCGCCAAGCAGCGGCGCAGGAACTCGTCGCGCAGCTCCTCCATCTCCATGCGTGAGCGGTGGCGGTTCATGGCACGGCGAAAGCGGTCCGCCTCGCCCGCGGTGTACCCGGCGAGCTCCATGACGATGCGCAGGATCTGCTCCTGGTAGAGGATGACGCCCTTTGTTTCCGCCAGGATCGGCTCCAACCGGGGATGCATGTAGGTCACCGGTTCGAGACCCTGTCGCCGGCGGAGGTACGGGTTCACAGCATCGCCCTGGATAGGACCGGGGCGGATGATCGCCACCTGCACGATGAGGTCGTTGAACTCGCGGGGCTGCGACTGCCAGAGCGACTGCTGCTGCGCGCGCGACTCGATCTGGAACAGCCCGATCGTGTCGACGTTGCAGATCATGTCGTAGACCCGAGGATCGTCCAGGCGCAGCTCGTCCAGGTTGGGACGAAACCCTGTTGTCTGCTCGATGAGGTCGAGACACTCGGCGATCGCCGACAGCGTGCGCAGCCCGAGCAGATCCATTTTGATGAGACCCAGGTCCTCGACGTCGTCCTTGTCGAACTGCACCACGACGCGCCCCGGCATCGTGGCGCGCTCCACCGGCACCACATCGACAAGCGGCTCGCCGGTGACGAGCATGCCGCCGACATGAATGCTCAAATGGCGAGGGGTTCCCTCGATACGCTTCAAGACGTCGAGAAACAGCTGCCAGGGCAGGGACGATGGCAAGGACGAGGTTGCTGCACAGGTTGCTGATGTCGGTGATGAAGGGATGACGTCGCGGGGGGTTGCCGGCGGGTGACGCTGCGGGGGGTCGCCGAGCGAACCCAGCGAGTTGGTCGCCTGTGGCGACCCGAGCGGTGAGCGAGGAGGGGACCCCGCGGCGGCAGGACCCGCCGGCATCGACGCCTCAATTCCAGCGGCACGCAGCGTCTCGTCGAGCGTCGCCATGTACCAGCCGTCGGCGCCTTTCGCGAGACGGTCGATGATGGTCTCGGGGAAGCCCATCGCCGCGCCGACCTGGCGGATCGCCATGCGCGGCCGGAACGTGACCACGTTGGCCACCATGCCGGTGCGGTCGGCGCCGTACTTGTCGTAGACGTACTGCAGCACCTGCTCGCGGTGGTCGGTGGAGAAGTCGATGTCGATGTCGGGCGTTCCCTGGTGATCCTCGTGCAGGAAGCGCTCGAAGAGCAGGTCGTGCGCCACCGGATCGACACGCGTGATGCCGAGCAGATACGCCACGATCGAGTCGGCGGCGCTGCCGCGGCCCTGTCCGGGGATGCTGTGCTCGCGCGCGTACCGCATGATGTCCCACGTGATCAGGAAGAACTCCGCGAGCCCGGTCTTCTCGATGACGTCGAGCTCGCGCTGCAGGCGTGCGGCCACCTGACGTGTCATCGGGTGGTACTTGCGCTGCACCGACTCCTGGCAGAGCGCGTAGAGCACCGAGAAGGGCGTCTCGCCCGCGGGCACGGGAAACCCGGGAAAGCGCACATTGCTGAAGTCGAGTGACACCCCGCATTCGGTTGCGATGCGCGCCGCGGTGTCGAACGCTTCGGGGTACGCGCTCAGCCGCCGCCGCAGCGTCGCCTCCGGCTGCACGCGGTGCTCGCTGTTGGGCAGCAGCAACCCGTGCGCCGCGGCCTGATCCAGCGTGGTGCGATGGCGGATGGCGGTGAGCACATCGAGCAGGGGCTTGTCGTCGACGGTCGCGTGGTCTGGCGTGGCGCTGGCCACCGTGGGGATGCCCGTCTGTTGCGCGATGCGCGCGCACTCCGCGGCGATCCAGCTGTCTGCGGGGTGCAGGTGATGGGTGAGCAGAATCGCGAGACGGTCGCGTCCGAAACACTCGCGCAGCCGCTCCGCATGGCGCAGCGCGCCGCGGCGGTCGCCACGCACCAGCCGGTCGACCAGCGAGGAGCGCGGGCCGCCGGCGAGCGCGATGCAGGACGAGAGGTCCGCAGCGTCGATGCTCGCGGGCTCGCCGGTCGCCCGCGGCGTGGCCGAGGGCAGGCCCGGCCAGCCCCCGGGGAACGGGCCTGCCGTGGGCCGCAGCGCCCGCGGACGTTCCGGTGGCGGCAGGAACCGGCCGCGCGACGGCGGGGGGAGGTCGTCGATCTCGATGGCGGGCAGCCGCACGCGCGGCTGTCCCTTCACGCCGGCGAGCTGGGCGGCGCTCACAGCTCGGCAAAGCTGCCGGTACCCGCTGCGGTCGCGCGCGAGGAGGCGCAGCCGTGAGCCGTCGGTGAGCTCGAGCTCGGTTCCGATGATCGGCTTGATCCCCGCGGCCTGCGCCGCCTGGATGAACTCCACCGCGCCATAGAGGCCGCTGCGGTCGCAAAGCCCCACCGCCTCGATGCCCAGCGCGGCGGCCGTGGCCGCTATGGCACGGGGTGCGGCGGCGCCTTCCAGGAATGAGTAGTGGGAGCGGGCCGCGAGCTCGACGCCGCTCACTTGACATCCACCACAGATCCGTGTAGCCTACGGATCAGTCGTTCAGCGCTGAACAACACACTCAAACGCTTCACTCCCCGCGCCGCGGCAGCGCTGGACGCACCACTCGCAACCCTCCTTCCCCCGCCCGGCCGCCGGTCCCCCTCGGCCGGCGGCCACCAGGCGCGGGGCACGGCGGGGCCATCGCCCTCGCCTGGCAGCCGGGGCTCAGTCATAGCGCCGCTCCCAGTGCCACACCCCCGTCTCGAGGTCGCGGTACAGGTCGACGCACGCGTCCTGGCTGAGCAGGCAGCGCACGTAATCCCGGCGCACCGGCGTGCGCCACCAGTCGGTCTCCACCCGCCAGGTGAGCGCCACCTCGCGCACCGCTCGCCAGACGCCGTCGACGCGCACCGCGCTCGGGCTTCCGCCGGCAGCGGCCCGCACCTCGGCCGCGCCCGCCAGCAGCTCCGTCATCGAACGGCGCCGGCGGCCACCGGCGCCTCCCAGACGAACCGCCGCTCGGGCAGGTCGCCGGGGTCCACCGCGAGCTTCGGGCGCCGCGCGGCGGCCTCGCCGAAGCGGGTGCGCAGGCGTGTGGCCGCGGCCGCGATCGAGTCCCGGGCGGCGTCACCGGGGCGGAGCAGGTCCGCCTGGCGGCCGGCACCCGGCGCGATCCGGGTGAGCTCGACCCGCAGCGCGCTCACCGGCGCGGAGGGATGGAGCTCACCGAGCAGCGCCAGCACGGCGGTCCAGACCTCGGCACCGGACCCGGCGGGCGCCGCCAGCACCGCGGCGGCCGCGACGGCGGGGGCGTCCTCGAGCTCCATCGTCACGCCTACTTCCCCGCAGCTCAGCCCCTCCGCCTGCAGCCGGTCACCGGTGATCCGGGCGCAGCGGCGCGCGGCGGCGACCAGCGTCTCCAGCTCCGCCACCGGCGGGTCGAGCACGACGCACTCGGTCCAGACCCGGTGCACCGCGCCGCCGAGGATGCCGTCGCCGTCCTGGGCGCGGAGCAGCCGGTGCACCTCCATCCCCGCCGGCCCGAACTGCCGTTGCAGCTCCGCCGGCGAGAGCGCCGCGACAGCGCCGAGGCAGTCGAGGCCGAAGTCGGCGAGCCGGGCGGTGATCGCCCGGTCGACCGGGAGCACCGCCAGCGGCAGCGGTGCCAGGAAGGCCGTCTCCTCACCGGGCCGCACGCGGCGCAGGCGTCCGGGCCGGCTCTCGCGCGCCGCCATGCGGGCGACGAATCGTGAGCCGGCGATCCCCACCGCCGGGGGGTCGGCGTCCAGCACCGCCGTGAGGACGCGTGACGCGGCGACCCCCCAGGCGCCCTCATCGGGGTAGGCGGCGTGCCTCCCGGAGAGATCGCACAGCGCCTCCTCGTCACTCACCTCCACGGTGGGCGCCAGCTGATGCAGCCGGGCGCTGATCTCGGCGCGCAGCGCCTCGGTGGCGGCGGCGTCGAAGGGGACGAACGCGGCGGCGGGACAGAGCTGCTGCGCCTGGCGCAACGGCTGGCCGGGTCGCACCCCGGCGCGCGCGGCGGCCGGGGAGGCCGCGATCACCGGCAGGCGCAGCTCGGGCGCTCCTCCGACGATGACGGGCTCGCCGCGTAGCTCCGCGAAACGCCGCAGCGCCGTGACCAGCCCCAGGTGTCGATAGCGCGCGCAGAGGATGCGCATCTCAACCGGGCATCCCCGCCAGGCGCGGCAACGCCTCCTCGGTGCTCACCATGACGGGTGGGACCAGCACCGCCGGCAGCCCCACCACCTCGGCGGCCGCGTAGGTCCGCGGGTAGTGGAGCAGCACCGAGGCCTCCACGCCGGGGGTGCTCACCTTGCTCTTGGTCGTGGTCAGCCGCACTCGAAGCCCGGTGACGTCGCCGTGGGCCCGCTGCCAGCCCATCGCTGCGCACGTCAGCGTCAGCGACGAGGCGTAGGCGAGCGGAGCGGCCGCCGGGGCCGGGACGGCGACCACGCAGACCGCACCGCGCCGCGCCACCACCTCGACCAGCGCTGTGAGCGCGTGCTCCCAGACGGCGGATCGGGGCTGCTCGGCACCGAGGGCCACGGCCAGCCAGGGCAGCCCCGCCGTGATCAGCGACCGGCCCATGGCCAGGCCGCGCGCCCACCGGCCGGCGCCGGGATCGAGCACCAGGCAGGCGTCGAGGTCAGCCCCGAGGTCGGCGAGGAAGCCCGGGTCGAGCGTGCCGGCAAGGTCGACGTAGCCGACCTCCTGCGAGCGGCTGGCCAGCGCCGCAAGCGACTGCAGCAGGGTGAGCCGGCCGGAGGGACCGCTCCGCGTCCCGGCGAGGAGCAGCGTCACACGGCCCCGGGGCAGGCCGCCCGGCGCCAGGACCCCATCGATCGCCGGGACCCCGGTGGGCCACACATCGGCCACCTCGGCCAGGCCGCCGCGGCGGAGCGCCTTGGGCCCGTAGCGACGCTTCAGGGTCGCCAGAGCAGCAGCAAGCGAATCCGACATCGCTCCTCCGTGGAAGCTCTCGCCTCATCGGGACGGGGAGCAGGAACGCCGAGGCAGGAAGCTCATCATAGCGAACACATGTTCGCCATGCAAGTCCCGAACCGCTCGACCGGACAGCCCGTATACGCTTCCCTGCCGTTCGGTTGCTGGATTGCGGAGGATCATGGCGTGCGGGTGGCGGTCACCGGGGGCACCGGGTTCGTGGGGCGGCACACCGTGCGCGCGCTGGCCGACGCCGGCCACGAGGTGGTGGCGATCGCCCGCGGCACCCGCCGCGTCCACCTCCCGCCGAACGTCACGTTCGTTCGCTGCGACGTCATCGACGGCACCGACCTTGCCGCAGCCTTCGCCGGCTGCGACGCGGTCATCAACCTTGTCGCGATCATCGTCGAGCGGGGCAAGCGCACCTTCGACCGCGTGAACCGCGGCGGCAGCGAACGCGTCGCCGCGGCGGCGCGTGAGGCAGGCGTGGCCCACCTCATCCAGCAGAGCGCCAACGGCGCGGATCCCGACCCTCGATATCCGTATCTGCTCGGCAAATGGGGCGGCGAGGAGGCGGTGGCGGCCAGCGGCGTGCCCTACACGGTGCTGCGACCCAGCCTCATCTTCGGCCCCGGCGACGGGTTCTTCACGCTGCTGGCGCGGCTCATCCGGCTGACGCCGGTCACAGTCGTCGCCGGCGACGGCTCAGCGCTCTTCCAGCCGATCTCGATCGACGACGTGACGCGCTGCATGGTGCTCGCGCTGGAACGCGGGCCCAGCGGCCGCAGCCACGCCATCGGTGGTCCCGATCATCTGTCGTATGACGACATCGTCCGCATCATCAAGCAGGCGCTCGGTGTGCACCGCTACACCATGCACATGCCGGTGCCCGCGCTGCTGGCGCCGGCGTTCGTCATGCAGAAGCTGCTGCCCCACCCACCCGTAACGGTCGACCAGCTGCACATGCTCGCCATCAACAACATCACGCGGCTGGATTCGGTGGCGACCGAGTTCGGCTTCGAGCCCGCGTCGTTCGCGTACAACGCCGACTACCTGCAGGACTACTGAGGTGGGCATCGACGAGCGCCTGGCGGTGCTGGGCATCGAGCTGCCACCGGTGACCACTCCGGTGGCCAACTACGTGCTCACCCGCCGCAGCGGCAGCCTGCTCTTCGTCTCCGGCCATGTGTGCAAGGAGAACGGCCAGGTGGTCACCGGGCGGCTGGGCGATTCGCTCAGCACCGCTCGTGGACAGGAGCTCGCGCGCGCGACGCTCATCGACGTGCTCGCCACGGTTCGCGATGCCGTCGGGTCACTGGACTCGGTGCGCACCGTCATCAAGCTCAGCGCGTACGTGAACAGCGCGGAGACGTTCACCGAGCAATCGCTGGTGGCCAACGGCGCGTCGGACCTCCTCGTCGACGTGTTCGGTGAGGAACGCGGCCGTCACGCGCGCGCAGCGGTTGGGGTTGCACAGCTGCCGCTGGGTGCGGCGGTGGAGCTCGAGGCGATCTTCGAAGTCGCGTAGCGATGCGGATCGGGCTCAGCCCGTCACGCACCCCCCGCTGCAGCGCTCACGCGGACGGTCTGCTCCGAAGCCTCGGCGATCGCCGCCAGGCTGCGGAGGCACGTCGTCAGCGTGCGCTGAACGTTGAAGCGAGTCATCGGGCTCATGAGCGGGGTCATCCACCACGCGACGTAGTTGTCCGCGTATGCCTTGCACGTATAGCTGATGGTGCTGCCGCTCTCGTCGCCGTCGATGGCGTACACATGGTCGAATGTGCCGCGCCAGGTGGGGCGGCCGTGCTTGCGCTCGAGAACGCTCTGCGTATGGAATGCGAACCGCGCACCGCGCACTGCTTGGGTGACGGCACTGTCGTCATAAAAGGTTCCCATCGGGATGAGGCCGGTCGACGAGAAGCGCGTGCCCGCGACGGCTGCACCGCCGGGCTGCTCGACGGTGAGCAGGCGGAACTGCTTCTCCCCCGTCTGTTCGCCGCCCCACGTCAGGTGCGTCGACAGGTCGGCCAGCACGTCGTACACGGCGTCGCGGCTCGCGCGCGTGCGGACGGATGCGTGAAAGCTGATGGTCGGGCGGTCGGTTTTCATCGTCGTTCCTCTGAGCTGAACTGATGAGGCGACGATAGAAACCGCCTGGGCCGGCGTCGTGAGGACTTCTCCTCAGGATGTGGCGCATGCCACCATCGGTTCCGATGGCGGAGGGGACACAACCTCTTCTCGAGAGAGCTGGGGAAACTGCTGCTGTCGAGGCGGGTCTAGAGGCTGCCTCGAGAGGCGCCGGCGGACTGCTCATCGTCGTGGGACCCGCGGGGATCGGAAAGAACTCGCGCGCACAACGTTGAGCGGGAATGCACCGGACCCTGGTTTCGTCCGCGCCTGCCGCGCTACGCGCCGACGGGCCAGTGCTCGAGCCGAAGCTCTGACACCGGAAAGTCCTTGGGGTTTCCCGTCGCCAGGACCGCCGAAGCGACGACGGCAGCAGCGGCGATGAGGCAGTCAGCTTGCGAGAGCGTGATCCCTCGCGCTGCATGGTCACGCCGCCACTCACCGGCGCGCCACCCTTCAGCGGCGCCGAGAGGAAGGATCTGCAATCCCTGCAGTAGTTGCGCAGCGCTTCTCGTCTCGCGAACCCGCAGACCCCTAACGACCTCTTCGACGTTGATCGCGGTGGTGCAGGGCCGATCCCCACGCGCACGGAGCGCAAGGACCCGCTGCGTCGCCGGCCGGCCACGCAGGAAGTCGATCAGGACGGTTGTGTCCAGGAGAACGAGCACCGGTCAGCCAAGGCGGCGTCGGTCCGCATGCCGCTGCGTCCGCACCCACTGTGCGGGATCGTCGTCCCACGGATGGCCGCGTTCTCGGACGGACCCTGCCGCCGACTCGAGGAGATCCCAGCGCCGGGTCTCGTCCAATTCTGTGGCGATCGCCTGGCGGATGAAGCCGCTGCGATTCCGCGGGCCGGCGCGGCGGTCGATCTCGGCGACGATCTCGTCGTCGATCTCTATGTGCAGTCTCATGTGCTGACGTTAGCACATAGGCAGAGGTTCCTCAGGGCTGCGGCAGCACATACGGGCGGCGCACCACCTCGTCGAGCACGAAGATCGTCTGCGTGGCGCGAACGTTCTCTGAGGCCTGCAGGCGCTCGAGAATGACGTCGCGAAGTGTTTCGACACTCGGCACGCGAACCAGGATCAGCGCGTCGTACTCGCCGGTGGTGAAGACGCAGTACTCCACCTCGGGCATCGAGGCGAGCTCGTCGCGCAGTGTCCGCCATGCCGGCTGCCGTCCCGAGATCAGCACGAGTGCGGTGATGCCGAGCCCGAGCCGGTCCGTGCGCACGCGCGCGCTGAACCCCTCGAGCACGCCATCTGCGCGCAGCCGCTCCAGCCGCGCATATGCCCCGGCCCTCGAGACGCCCGCCTTCTCGGCGAGCGTTGCGATCGGCATCCGGCCCTCGTCGGCCAGCAGCTCGAGGATGCGGCGGTCCACCCGGTCGAACCCGACGGCATCCCGTCCAGAGACCTCGCCTTGGGCGCCTGGCGCGTTGGACATTCAACGCACGATTCTGCCTGCCTTTGAGCATATTGTCCAGACATGCGCTGCAAACGTGGACAGCCGCGGTCGATCTGGGGAGAATAAGGGCACAATTTCCACGGCCCTCAGGAGTTCGCCCAATGGCAGTCACAGTGCACGAGGTGGAGGGCTCCGCCGGCGCTCGCCACGACTGGGACACGTTCATGGATCAGGTGCGCGAGGTGGTGATGTCGCACCCCGTCGTCACCCACAACGACTACTGCATCTGGTTCGAGACCGGGCGGGCATCGCAGGCGCAGGTACGCGACCTCATCCAGCAGTTCTCCGTCTTCAGCAACCTGTTCATCGTCGCCCAGCTCCTCAAGACCATCAACTCGCCCACGATCGACCAGGCGCGCGAGTCCTGCGAGATCCTGGTCAATGAGCTCGGCGTGGTGTTCAACAGCGGACGCACGTCGCCCACGTCGACCGCTGTCCGCAGCGATGCGGAGAAGGACCGCGAGGGCGACCCCGAGCTGGTGTCCACCGAAGGTACGGTCGACGGCGGCGTCTATCGATTCTCCGCGCGTCACTTTGAGTGGCTGGTCAACGTCGGCCGCGCCGTCGGTCTCGACTTCGACGACCTGGGCAAGCGCAAGTTCGGCCGCGATTCCACGCTCTTCTTTTGCGACGAGCTCTCGCGCATCTACGGATCCGACGATCCCGACATCGCCGAGGGCGCGTCCTTCGCGGTGGAGCACTGGGCGGCGGCGGGCTTCTGGAAGCAGCTGATCCGCGGGCTCGACGGCTACAAGCAACGCGAGTGCCCCGACCTCCGGCTGGCGTTCTTCACCTGGCACGACCGCGTCGAGGACCAGCATGCGGCGCACACCATGGACGAGCTGCGCGGCGCGTTCGAGCGGCCCGGCTTCAACCAGGAGAAGTTCCTCCAGGGGGCTGAGGAGATGCTCAACGGCGTCAAGGCCTTCTGGGACGGCCTCGAGGCGAAGCGCATGGAGCTCGAGCGCGAGCCGGTGCCTGCGTGAGCGCCACCCTGCAGACGCCGCAGCAGGTCGACATCCCGGTGCTCGGCGGCACCGACCATGTCGAGCTCTACGTCGGCAATGCGCGCCAGGCCGCGTACCACTATCGCAACGCGTTTGGATTCGACGTCATCGCGTACGCAGGCCCGGAGACGGGCGTCCGCGACCGCGCGTCGTATGTCCTGCAGCAGGGCAAGGTGAGGCTGGTGCTCACCGCGCCACTCGGCCCCGAGGGGAAGGTCGCCGAGCACGTGCACGTGCACGGCGACGGGGTGAAGCGCATCGCGCTTCGCGTCGACGACGCGACCGCCGCCTACGAGGCGGCGACGCGTCGGGGGGCGCGCGGCGTCGAGGAACCGGCGCGCAGCGAGGATGAGCATGGCGTGATCACCCACGCCAGCGTCGCCACCTACGGCGACACGGTGCACACGTTCGTGGAACGCGACGAGTACGCTGGCGCGCACTGGCCCGGCTACCGCGAGGAGAGCCGCGCCGGCGGTGGCGTGGGCCTGCGCTTCATCGATCACACAGTGGGCAACGTCGAGACCGGGAAGATGGATGACTGGGTGTCCTTCTACTCCGAGGTGTTCGGGTTCACCGTCTTCCAGGAGTTCGATGAGCACGACATCGCCACGCAGTACAGCGCGCTGCGCTCCAAGGTGACGCGCGATCCGCGCACGCAGGTCACCTTCCCCATCAACGAGCCGGCGGTCGGGCTCAAGGCGTCCCAGATCCAGGAGTACCTCGACTACTACCGCGGCTCCGGTGTGCAGCACATCGCGCTGCACACCGATGACATCGTGTCGACGGTGCAGGCGATGAGCGACCGCGGCGTCGAGTTTCTCAACACGCCGGACGCGTACTACGCGGCGCTGGGTCAGCGCGCCGAGGGCATCGACGAGGACCTCGATCGTCTGCGCCACCTCCGCATCCTCATCGACCGCGAGGAGGCGGGCTACCTGCTGCAGATCTTCACGCGGCCCGTCGGTGATCGCCCCACGCTGTTCTTCGAGGTCATCCAGCGAAAGGGCGCAAAGGGCTTCGGCAAGGGAAACTTCAAGGCGCTGTTCGAGTCGATCGAGCGCGAACAAGCGGCGCGCGGCAACCTGTAGTCAGTGCTTGTGGCCGACGGGCACGCACCGCTGCGGGCTGACCACGGCGTCTGGCCGCGGTGCGGCCCGCGCCTGACTCTCGGCTCGCCCACTGCACGGCGGGTCGTCCAGCTCGCCTCCGAGACGATAAGCCCTCCGGGTGCATGCCCGCCGCCTCGGCCATCACACGTTGGCGGCACGAGCCAGTAGGCTTGCTCGGTGCGACCGTACAGACGCCTCGGCGAAGTGCCGCGGAAGCGGCATATGCGCTTTCAGCTGAACGGCTCGCCGATCTACGAGGAGCTGTTCGGACGGGAAGGCTTCAGCGGGCCGTCGTCGTTGCTGTATCACCGGCACATGCCGGAGGCCGCGCACGATGTCAGCGAGGGGCCGGCCGACTCGATCACGCCGGAACATGAGCAGATCTACGAGCACGCGCATATCAAGGGCTTCGAGCTGGTGCTCGAGGCGGACGTCATCTCCGGGCGGCAGTGGCTGCTGCTCAACGACGACATCCGCATCGGGCTGGCGGTGCCCGCCAGGCAGCAGGAGACGCTCTACGTCAACGGCTCGGCCGATGAGGTGCTCTTCTTTCACAACGGGAGCGGAACGCTGCACACGCAGTTCGGCAGCCTGCCGTTCGGCAAGCACGACTATCTCGTCATCCCGCGGGGGACGGTCTACCGGCTCGAGCTCGCCGCGCTGGATCAGACGCGCGTCCTCTGTCTCGAGGTGAGCGGGTTCGTCGACGTGCCGGCCCGATACCGCGCGGCCAACGGGCAGCTCACGGAGTTCGCTCCGTTCAGCGAGCGCGACTTCCGAGCGCCGGAGCAGCTGGAGTCCGCCCAGGGTTCGGCGCAGGTCTGGCTGAAGCGGGGCGGGCACATCACGAAGTACGCGCTCGACCACCATCCCTGGGACGTGGTCGGCTGGGACGGCACGGTGTATCCCGTGGCGTTCAACATCCACGACTTCGAGCCGCGGGCCGGGCGCTTCCACGTCCCGCCGCCGTTCCACCAGACGTTTCAGGCGCATAACGTCGTCATCTGCTCGTTCGCGCCGCGCAAGCTCGACTGGGACCCGGACGCGGTGATGCTGCCGTATCACCACAGCAACCTGGACTCCGACGAGGTGCTGTACTACGTCGACGGCGACTACGCGGCGCGGCGCGGCATCAAGCAGGGGTCGTTCACGCACCACGTCGGCGGCCTCCCCCATGGGCCGCAGCCGGGCGCGCTGGAAGCGTCGTTCGAGCGACCGCGCGAGACCGACGAGCTCGCGGTGATGATCGACACCTTCCGTCCTCTGCACCGCACGCAGGTGGCGCGGCACGTGCTCGATCGCGAGTACCCGTTCAGCTGGCACACCGGCGGGGTGCGCGGCACAACGTCGATCGCCTGACGTCGAGCCGGTAGTCGCGTGACCCTCTCTCGCTGGTCCCGGGCGCAGCTGCAGGATGGTGGCTGGATCCGCCGCATGTTCATGGAGGGCATCCGCCTCCGCGCCGAGCACGGCGACGACGCGGTGGTCGACCTGTCGATCGGACAGCCCCTCGAGGCCGGAGACGCCGTCGTCGACGCCTTCCACGCAGCGGTGGATGACCGCTTCGCCGGCCGCTTCGGGTACATGCCCAACCTCGGCTACGAGACGGTGCGCGAGCGCGCGGCGGAGGACGTCGACTTCCCGGGCATCACCGCTGACTGCATCGCGATGACGTCGGGCGCAGCGGCGGCGATCAGCGTGGCGCTGCGTACGTTCGTCGATCCCGGTGACGACGTCCTCGGCGTCGCACCCTTCTTCCCCGAGTTCCGCCTGTACTGCGAGACGGCGGGCGCGCGGTTCGTGCCGATTCCGGTCGACGCATCGACCCTGCGGCTCGACCTCGACGCCATCGCCGCCGCCTTGACGCCACGGACAGGCGCCGTGCTGCTCAACTCGCCGAGCAACCCGAGCGGGCATGTGCTCGACGCACAAGAGCTCGACGCCCTTGCTGCACTGCTCGAGAAGCACCACGAGCGTCACAGCCGGCCCGTGCTGCTGATCGTCGACGAGGTCTACCAGCGCATGGTGTACGCGCCGCACCAGCGGGCCGACCCACTCGGGTTCTACCGCCACACCGTGCTCGCGCGCTCATTCTCCAAGGACCTCGGCATCGCCGGTGAGCGCATCGGGTACCTGGTGCTGCATCCCTCACTGGCCACATCGGAGACGCACCTCGGCCTGGCCCAGTCCATGCGTGCACTGGGCTTCGTCAACGCACCGGCGACGGCGCAGCGCGCGATGCTGCATCTCCGCTCCTGGGAGATCAACCTGGAGCCGTATCGCGAACGCCGCGACCTGGTGCTGCGGCGAATCCGTCAGACGGGTGTGGACGCTGCCGAACCGCAGGGCGGCATCTACCTCTGGATTCGCAGTCCGTGGCCGGACACGCTTGCGTTCATCGACGCGCTCGCCGAGCGGCGCGTGCTGCTCACCCCCGGCGTCGCATTCGGGACGCCGACGCACGTGCGACTGTGCTTCAGCGCCCCACTGCGCAAGCTCGAGCTCGCCGTCGACGCGCTCGCGGAGGTTGCGGGCGAACAGCTTTCCGCCTGAAGCGGCCCAGGCTACACTCAGGCGCATGACCGAGCATCATGTGATTCGCTTCGCGCCCGGCACCGTCGTCAGCCCGGGCGAGTACCGCAACGTCGAAACCGGCGCCGTCCGGTACTTCGACGGCTCGACACCGCTCCCCGGCGGGGTCAACGCGTCTGCGTGGCAGCAGGTGTCGGACCACTACCACGCTCAGGAGGCGCACGCCGCCTCGCACTCGGCCCCGGACATGGCCACGCACGGCGTGCGATTTGCACCCGGCACTGTGGTGAGCTCCGGCGAGTACCGCAACGTCGAGAGCGGTGCGATTCGCTTCTTCGACGGCCAGACACCGCTGCCCGGAAGCGTCAACTCGGCTGCGTGGCAGCAGGTCTCCGACCACTACCACGCCCAGGCTGCGCACGTGGCGTCGCACCCAAGTCCCGAGGTGGCGGGCCACGGAGTGCGATTTGCGCCGGGTACGATCGTGAGCTCGGGCGAGTACCGCAACTGCGAGACCGGCGCGGTTCACTTCTTCGACGGGAACACGCCGCTGCCGGGCGGAGTCAACGCCGCGTCCTGGCAGCAGGTCTCCGACCACTACCACGCGCAGAAGGGCTGACGCTTCGCAATCGACGCACGTGCTCAAGGCGGACGCCGCGGTCTTCGCGCATGCCCGTCCGCAGTAGCAGCGCGTCCGTAGACTGAGGCGTGTGGAGGGCAAGGGTCCGGACGGCGACGTCCGGCTGGCCGAACTGGTGGCCGCGTTTTCCCTGGCCAGCGACCTGGGACTCGGACAGCCGCTGGAACACGTGCTCCGCTCGTGGCTGATCGCCACCCGAGTCGGCGAGCGCATGGGCCTCGATGCGCGGGAGCGCCGCTCGCTGTACTACGTCGTGACACTCGCGTGGTCGGGATGCGTGGCCGATACACCGGAGGTGGCGGCGTGGTTCGGTGACGACATCGCGTATCGACGCGACAGCTTCGGCGTGAAGCGCACGCGGCTGGGCATGCTCGGGTTCGTGCTGCGACACGCCGGCGCCGGCGGCTCTGCGCTGCACCGGCTCCGCGTCATGACCACGCTGATGGCCACAGCCGGTGCACCCGTCGAGCGGGGGCTGATGACGCACTGCCTGACGACGGCGCATATCGCCGAGCGGCTCGGCCTGGGTCCAGACGTGTGCAAGCCGCTGCAGCAGGTGTTCACGCGCTGGGACGGGAGGGGCGTCCCATCGGGCGTCGCCGGCGACGTCATCACGCCGGCGGTGCGGCTGTTCCATCTCGCCGACACCGTCGAGGTCGTGCGCCGGGCGGATGGCCTCGATGCGGCCGTCGACCTCGCGCATTCGTGGCGGGGCACGCAGTTCGACCCAGCTGTCGTCGATGCGTTCTCTGTAGCCGCGGACGAGGTGTTCGCTGATCTCGACCGCGTGAGCGACTGGTTCGGCCTCATCGACGGCGAGCCCGGGCTGCAAAGCAGGCTCGGCGACGATGAGCTCGACGCGGCGCTGGAGGCAGTTGCGGACTTCACCGATCTGCGCTCACGGTCGCGCACCGGTCATTCGCGCGCGGTTGCCGGCCTCTGCACGAAGGCCGGCGAGATGTGTCACCTGCCGGCAGCGGAGATCAGGAACCTTCGTCGAGCGGCATGGGCGCACGACCTGGGGCTGCACGGTGTGCCGGCAACGATCCTCGAGAAGCCCGGTCCCCTCACACCCACCGAGTCCGAGCGCATGCGGCTGCACGCGTACTACACCGAGCGCATGCTGGCCCGGCCGCCCGCCCTTGCCCGCATCGGCGCAATCGCGGCACTGACAAACGAGCGACTCGACGGCTCCGGCTACCACCGAGGCCTCTCCGGAGCGGTCATCCCGGTTGCGGCGCGGATCCTCGCCGCCGCGGACGCCTACCAGGCGATGACCGAACCCCGCCCGTACCGCGCCGCGCTGACGGTGACGGCGGCAGCCGCGACGCTCCACGCTGAGGTCCGTGCCGGCCGTCTCGCCGACGCCGTCGAGGCTGTGCTGGCTGCCGCCGGGCAGCGTCCCGGCAAACGCCGCAGCGGCCCCGCCGGTCTCACCGAGCGCGAGGTCGAGGTCTTGATGCTCATCGCGCGCGGCGCGACCAACCGGCAGGTCGCCGGCTCGCTGGGCATCACGGTGAAGACGGCGGGCACGCACATCGAACGCATCTACGGGAAGATCGGCGCGTCCACGCGCTCCACGGCCACCCTCTTCGCGATGCAGCACGGGCTGCTGGAGTCGCTGGAACCGGTCGATTTGTAGGGCGAATTCGGGCCCGCACATCCTGGACCTCGCTGAGTACGAGCGCCGCCGCTGTGCGGCTGCGCAGCTGGGATGCGCGACCGGCTCGCGGTTGAGCGCCTGACGGCGTCAGAACGAGTAGCTGTCGGTGGCCACCACCGCCGGCGCGGAGGGATCGTCCTCGGCCGTGATGGTGTCCGTGCCGCCGCCCGGCAACGCGGCCGGTGCCTCGTACACGATGAAGAGCGTGCCGGTTGAATCCGTCGACAGCTCAACCGCAGTCGGGCCGAGCACCACCGTCCCGTCTGGGGTGCCGACGACCGCCGATCCGCCGCCCGGAGCCGGCACGAACCGCAGGAACACCGCGGCGTTGGGCACAGCCGCGCCGGCGCCGCCGGTGGCCGTCAGCGCGATGCTCACGAGAGCTCGGGCGTGCAGCTTTCCCGCCGGCGCGATCGGCGCCGGCTGCATCGTGTAGCCAGTGGCGCCCGCGACCGGCGTCGCCGTTGCCGTGGGTGTCGGAGTCGGGGTTGTACCGGGCGCCGGTGTTGCTGTTGCTGTTGCTGTTGCTGTTGGTGTCGGTGTCGGCGTGCCTGTCGAAGGCGTCGGCGTCGGCGTCGGCGCCGGGATGGCGCTGCCGCCCAGCCACGACGAGAGGTCGCCGTCGGCCGCGCCGGTCGCGGCGCCGAGCAGGCGCAGCCCGTACGCCTCCTCGAGGGTGCGCAGCGTGCCGAAATGGTCGCCGGTCATGGCGACGGTTCCCTTGCCGCTGGTCCTCGACGAGATGACCACCAGCGGGATCTGGCCACCCGCCGCGTCGCCGCAGCACGACCCGTTCGACTCCAGGTCATTCTCATCCATCGTGATGATCACCGTGCCGTTGTCGGCGAACCACGAAGAGCCGAGAACGGGCTGCACGTTCGCCTTCAACCAGCCATCGCCGGTGGAGACCGGGCACGAGTGCATGTCGTCGCAGGCGTTGGGCGTGATCCACGCGAAGTCGGGGGCGGACGCACCATCCAGCACGGACACGGCACCAGACGCGCCCGGATACGGACGCATGACCGAGTCGCAGTTCGACGCTCGGGTGACGTCGGTGAAGTAGGCGAAGGGGTTGTGATGCGCCTCGTAGTTGCCGCTGTCGCCGCCCGTGTCGCAGGCCGACGGCATGGACTCCATCCATCCGACCCATGGGATCCCCGCAGCCGTCAGCTGCCCGCCGACCTCGGTGGCGGGCATCCGCCCGCAGGTGGACGGCTCGCAGTCCGAGGTGATGCCCTGGGTGGAACCCGACACGACGGCGGCGTAGTTGGGCAGCGACGGATGCCGGATGCCGAACCAGCCATCCGCCGACGCGTACGACGATGCCAGCGAGCAGAGGTATGGATCGGGCGATCCCGAGCCGCACGAGCCCAGCGTCGCCGCGTAGCCCTTGTTCTCGAGCATCACGACGAGCACGTGCGGAGGGCCGGCAGCAGGAGCGACCTCCACCTTCTGGGCGGACGTGGCCAAAACGCTGCCGCCAAGTGCCGTCAGCGCGGCCATGAGGGCAAGCCCGAGGACGCGACGCGCGGTGCGTCTCCTCACGTACAGCCTCACCTGACCATGCCTCCACGGTGCCCCCCTCGTGGCCCACCGTGGGAAATCCTAATCGCAACCTGAGATTTGTGGGTCGACTCGTGACCCTGAGGTTCAACATGAGGCGGACGTTCGCGTCAGACGCGTCATTATCTGAGCAGAGGGTCGCCGCGTCGCCACAAGAGAACAGCGCGCCCTGAGCACACGCCCAGGGCACGCTGTGGGGGATGGCTAGCAGGTGTCGCCCGTGGCCAGCTGCTGGTTGCTGATGGTCACGGTTGCGTTGTTGATGTTGCGCCCAGCCCCGTTGTGGGTCATCACGTTGCTGATGGTCGCGGCGCCCGGACCGGTCGTCTCCCAGGCCGGCTCGCACTGCTGCCCGTACGGACCTTTCCAGTAGGTGAGGCCGTTGAGCGTCGTGTTGCCATCCTGGAACGGCGTCACCGAGCCGCCGTGCACGACCACGTTCTCGATGGTTGCCGACTTCTGGCAGTCCACGTCGATCGACGAGAACCCGCCGGTGCCGGCGTTGGTCATGGTCACGTTCTCAACAAGGGCACCGGTGTTCACATCAGTGTCACACGGGCTGGGCCCGGTGATGCGCATGCCGAACCCTGTCCCCGCCTTGGCCGTGACGTTGATGACGTGTGTGTTTGAGGCGTTGGAGAACAGCACGCTAGGATCCGGGCTCTTCTTCACCGGCGGGTACGTGAAGTTGTACGTGCCGGTGTCAAGGCTCAGGTTCTCGACCGTGTTGCCCGGCGAGGTGATCTGGAAGATGTTGGTGCGCGCGTGCTGCACCAGCGACGTCGCCGACTGCCCGGCCCCGCTGACGGTGATGGGGGCTCCCTTCACCAGGAGGTGGTTGGTCAGCGCGCAGGTCCCGGACGCGATGGAGACCGTGGTCCCCGCGGAGTTGCCGGCGCTGCTGATCGCAGACTGCAGCGCGGAAGTGTCGTCCTGTCCATGGCACGCGACCGAGATGGTGTGCCCGCCGCTCGGCGTCGGAGACGGCGTGGGGGTCGCGGACGGAGTCGGTGTGGCCGTGGGCGTGGGTGTCGGCTTCGGGGTCGGCGTGCCGGTGGGCGTCGGAGTTGCGGTCGGTGTCGGCGTCGGGTTGCCACTGCCACCGAGCCACGACGAGAAGTCACCGTTGGCTGCGTTGCCGGCGGCGCCGAGCAGGTGAAGCCCGTACGCCTCCTCGATGGTGCGCAGCGTGCCGTAGTGGTCACCGGTCATGGCAACTGTCCCCTTGCCGCTCGCCTTGGACGAGATGACCACGAGCGGTATCTGGCCGCCCGCCGCGTCGCCGCAGCACGAACCGGTGGACTGCTTGTCGTTCTCGTCCATGGTGATGATCACCGTGCCGTTGCCGGCGAACCACGACGAGCTGAGGATGGGCTGTACGTTCGCCTTCAGCCAGGCGTCACCCGCCTGCACCGAGCAGGAGTGCATGTCGTCGCAGCTGTTCGGTGTGATGAACGCGAACGCCGGAGCGGATGTGCCGTCGAGCACCGACACGGCGCCGGACGCACCGGGATACGGACGCATCACCGAGGCGCAGTTCGAAGCCTGGGTGACGTCGGTGAAGTACGCGAACGGGTTGTGGTGCGCGTAGTAGCTGCTGCCGTCGGGGCCGGTGTAGCAGGCGGACGGCATGGTTTCCATCCAGCCGATCCACGGGATCCCGGCAGCCGTCAGCTGGCCGCCGAGCTCGGGCGCCGCCAGGCTTCCGCAGCCGGACGGCTGGCAGTCACTGGTGATGCCCTGGGTCGAACCCGAGACAAAGGCGGCGTAGTTGGGCAGCGACGGGTGACGGATGCCGAACCAATTACTCGCTGATGCGTACGACGACGCCAGCGAGCACAGGTATGGGTCAGGCGATCCCGAGCCGCACGCGCCGAGCGTCGCCGCATAGCCCTTGTTCTCGAGCATGACGACGAGCACATGGGGTGCGGTGGATGCCGACGCGACCGCTGCGCTGGGAGCGGCGGCGGCGGACAGGGCAACGAGTCCAAGGGCGGCGACGGTGGGGGTCAGGGCGATCGCCAGGCGCCGACGGGTGGTTTTGGGCATGCGCCAAACCTTCCCATCGCGTCACACGCGTCATTTCGTACATGCCGAAACTACGCGATGACGACGCTGTCACGGAGGTACGACCTAACACGCGCAGGTCGTACAACAAGCACGAAGGAGCGGGAAGCCGGAGCCGGCCACCCGGGATCAGGTGAGGTCGGCTTTCGTGATCGCATTCACCCTCAGCGCGACGATGGCGTCGACGTCGCCAACCAGGATGAGACGGTGCGAGATCGTCAGGGTGGTTCGCCCCGTGACCCGCCGCTACGCGGACGATGCGTGCTGGTGCGAAACCTCCTCCAGGCGCCTGCGCGCCTTCTGCTGGCCGTCCGCGGGGAGGTTGCTGATGTCAGTCCCTTCCGTCTGGCAGCAGTGGCCATCCTCACTCGCGTGCACCGCGCACGTGCTTCCGTCGCAGTACCACCGGCGACTGGTGCGAAGAGTCCGGTGAGCATGCTGTTCCATCGCGCTCATCCGCACTCGCCTTCCAGCGTCCACCGAGGGTGCTCACTGGCGGGAAGGGGGGGATTCGAACCCCCGGAGGAACTTAACATCCCTCACCCGCTTAGCAGGCGGGCGCTTTCAGCCTCTCAGCCACCTCCCCGGGTGGAAGGCCAGTATAGGTAGTGTGATCGGCTCCAAACTGCGGCGGAGGAGTGCCGGATGCGTTGGGTGACGTATGCGCGACACGACCGCGCCCCGCGTGTCGGTCTCGTCATGGACAGCGCTGTCCACGGCCTGGAACCGGGCCTGACGCTGCTCGAGCTGCTCGGCGACGACGGTGAGCGGCTCGCGCTCGCGGGCGAGCGCGCGCGAGTTGATCCGTCGGAGGTCCATCAGCTGGCGGAGGTGCGGCTCCTCGCCCCGGTCCCGCAACCGCCGACCGTACGCGACTTCTATGCCTTCGAGCAGCACGTCAAGACGGCGCGGCAGCGACGGGGCCTCGAGATGGACCCCGACTGGTACGAGATTCCGGTCTTCTACTTCAGCAACCCGTACGCGATCTTCGGCCCCGACGGCGACATTCCGGTCGCGCCGGGATCGGCGGAGCTCGATTACGAGCTCGAGGTGGCCGCAATCGTGGGTCGCTCGGGACAGAACCTCGACCCCGCCGGCGCCGAACAGCACATCGCCGGCTTCTGTGTCATGAACGACTGGAGTGCCCGCGACCTGCAGCGCCGCGAGATGAAGCTGAGCATGGGGCCGGTGAAGGGCAAGGACTTCGCGACGTCACTGGGGCCGATGCTCGTGACGACGGACGAGCTCGCATCCGCGCGCAGCGGTCACGCGTACGATCTCGCGATGACCGCACGGGTGAACGGCACCGAGTACTCGCGGGCCTCGCTCGCCGACATCCACTGGAGCTTCGGGGAGATGCTCGCCTACGCATCGCGCGGCACCTGGGTGCACCCCGGCGACGTCATCGGCTCGGGAACGTGCGGGACGGGGTGCATCCTGGAGCTGTCGCTCGTGCACGGCGGCGATCGCTATCCGTGGCTGCACTCCGGCGACGTGGTCGAGCTCGAGGTGGACCGCCTCGGCGTGCTGCGCAACCGCGTCGTGGAAGGACCGCCGGTGCACCCGCTGCGCCCGGTGCGGGCATGAGCGGCCGCGCGGAGCTGCTGGAGCGGCTCGATGCCGTCGAAGCGCGACTCGCCGCGCGCAGCACCGCCGCGTACGGCTCGGAGTCGCTCACCGATGCAGAGCCCGGCTCGGGTAAGCGCTGGCACGCCGGACAGGTGTGGGCGCACGTCGCCGAGGCTGTTCCGTACTGGATCGACCAGGCGCAGCTCGTCGCCAACACCTATGTCGACGAGCCGGTGCCGTTCGGCCGCACCAAGAGCGACCTCGGACGCATTGCGGCGATCGCGCGCGATCGCGATCAGCCCGTCAGTGTGCTCTGGGCGGTGACGCACTCCGACATCGAGGCGCTGCGCCTCGTCATCGCGTCACTCGATGACGTCGCGTGGTCGGCGCGGGGTCTGCATCCGACGCGCGGCGTGATGAGCATGGAGCAGATCTTCGACGAGTTCCTCGTCGCACACCTCGAGGAGCACGCGGACCAGCTCGAGACTCTGAGCTAGGCGGCGGCGAAGGACGCACGCACGGCGTCGAGGTCCGGCGACGCGACGACCACGCCCCTCGCGGTGGCCTGGTAGATGAAGTCGATCGGCACGTCGTCGTCCACGAGCGCGCCCGAATATCGAGCCAGGGTGCCGGGGTGGTTCGGCAGCGTGTACACGAGCACGGGACGGCAGGTGACCGCGGTGACATGGTCGGCGAGGAGGATGCCCACGGCGGCCAGGCCGTCCTGCAGGAGCAGGTGCAGCGACCGCGTACCGTCGATGTCCCTGTAGTTGAGCGCGTCGATGTTGACGTCGTGCTTGGCCAGGGAGCGCGCGCAGAGTCGCATGGTCTCGACGCCGTCGACGGCCTTCACCTCGAGGTCGAACATCTCGAGCGGTGGCGCGAGCGGAGAGTCGGTGCCGCTCATGCCAGCCGCCGGTCGCGGTCCGGCGCCGGGATGCTGTCATCGACCGCCGCGGCTTCGAGGCAGACATCGATGACCGCCGTCATCAGCTGACGCACGCCGCTGCCGTCGAGCCGGGATGCGCGGCTCCGGAGCCGTTCCACCTGCGCGCGCTCGCGCTCGGGGTCGCGCACCGGCCGGCGATCACGCGCCTTGTGCTGCTGCACCGCGCGCACCACCTGCGCCCGATGCTCGATGAGCTGCAGGATGGCGTCGTCGATCGAGTCGATGGTGCTTCGGCACTCCTCCAGGGAATCGACCGCCGGACAGCGCGCCATGCCCGCCAGAGCCTGCACCGCGATGACGATGCTCTCCAGCTCCGCCGGAGACACGGCCTGCGCAGCGTCGCACGCGGAGTGGTGGGGATCGGGATGGGACTCGATGAGCAGCGCATCCGCGCCGGCCGCCACCGCCGCCATCGCCAGCGGCCCGACCCATGCAGCCTTGCCCGTGGCGTGGCTGGGATCGATCATGAGCGGCAGGTCGGTGCGCTCACGCAGCACCGCGATCGCGCTGACGTCGAGCGTGTTGCGCGTCGCGGTCTCGAACGTGCGGATGCCACGCTCGCACAGGATCACCTGGTCGTTGCCCTCGCGCTCGACGTAGCGGGCCGCCTGCAGCCACTCATCGTACGTGGCCGACATGCCCCGCTTCACCACGACGGGAAGCCCACTTCGCCCGGCTGCGCGCAGCAATGGCGCGTTGTGCATGGAGCGAGCGCCGATCATCAACGCGTCGACATGGGGTCGAAGCACCGTGACGTCATCGACCTCGAGCGGCTCAGCAAGCACCGGACGGCCTGTCGCCTGCTTGGCGGCGTCCAGCAGCGCCAGGCCTGCGGGGCCGATTCCCTGGAACGAGTCCGGGCTGGTCCGCGGCTTGAGCACACAGCCGCGGAGCACCGACGCGCCCGCGTTCGCCGCGGCCACGGCGTGCTCGACATAGCGCTCCTCCACCGCGCACGGACCGGCAATGACGTGCACACGGCCTCCGCCGACCACGGCATCGCCGATCGCGACAGGGCGCGTCGCCGGCCGTGGAGCAGCGCTCGGTATCACGGGCTCGATGACCATCGTGGTGACCCTCCTCCTTGTCTGTGATGGGCCGCCCACGGGCCTCCGGGCTGACCCATCGTCTGATGAAGCCAGCCTCGGGACGGCTGCGCGCTAGGTCTGTGAAGACCCCGGCAGCCATCTGGCTGGCCGGGCGTAAAACTGGCGCGCGGTCGTTCGCATCGCGCCCGAGCGTACCAGAGATCCGGTTTGTGATGTGGTAAAGGGCCATGATCACGGCCGGGATCGACCTCGCCGCACAGCCGGAGCGAACGGCGGCCTGCCTGGTGCGTTGGGAGGACGGCCGCGCTGCGGTGCTCGAGCTGCGCCGAGATGGCGTCGACGACGGCCAGATCTCCGCGCTGATCGATCGAGCCGACCGGACCGGGATCGACGTTCCGCTCGGCTGGCCCGACGGCTTCATCGCCGCGATCAGCGCGCATCACGCCGCTCAGGGATGGGCGGGTGGCGATCTCGCGCACCTGCGCATGCGGGCGACCGATGAGTGGGTGCACCGTCGCACCGGGCGGTGGCCGCTCAGCGTGTCCACCGACCGGATCGGCGTTCCGGCGCTGCGCGCGGCGCGCGTGCTGGCCGACATCCCCGCCGCCGCCGATCGTTCCGGCGGCGGGCCGGTGGTCGAGGTCTACCCGGCGGCGGCGCTGAGCATCTGGGGCTTCCAGTCGCGGCGGTACAAGCGGGTAGCCGGCGGTGCTGCGCGACGCGCGCTTGTGATGGCGTTCCGCGAGCGGACGGAATCGTGGCTCGAGGTGGCAGAGACGGACTGGGTGGCCTGCGAGGCGAGCGACGACGCCCTCGATTCGCTTGTCGCGGCCCTCGTCGCACGGGCGGTTGCGCGCGGGTTGACCGATACCTGCCCGCCGGCGCTGCAGCTCGTCGCCTCGCGTGAGGGGTGGATCATGCTGCCGCTCGACGGCAGCCTGGCTCGCCTCGCCGAGCCGGCGGATACCATGGGATGAAGCCGCCGGAGGGATGCCGGAGTGGTTGATCGGAGCGGTCTTGAAAACCGCAAGGGCCGCCAAGCCCTCGGGGGTTCGAATCCCTCTCCCTCCGCCAACCGGCCTTAGTACATAAGCGATTTCGCCGAAGCCGCGGTC
>DASUWI010000040.1:0-38957 GCA_036378495.1 Candidatus Dormiibacterota bacterium | reverse complement strand
CAGAGCCGGCTTCCCCGTCACCGCCTTCACCGTCGCCGACCGCCCCCCACCCCAGCGAGCCGGCGCGCCACGCGCGCCGTGCTCGCCCAGCCGGTGAGCCGAGCGTCGCGCGACATGGCGTTGAACTGTGAGGCCGGTGCCCGGTCAGAGCTGTCAGCTCAGGGGCCAGAGTGGAACGGCCACCGGACCCGTCAGAGCAGAGCGAGCGCGCGGCGCAGCCGCCCGAGCGTGACCTCGGCGCCGAGGAACTGCATGGCGTCGATCACGGGGACTCCGCTGTCGGTGCCGAGCACCGCCACATAGAGCGCCTTGAACGCCTGTCCCACCTTCGCGCCACGTTCGCGCGCGATCACGCGCAGCCGCTCCACGAATGCGTCGTGATCATCGAGCCCGCCGCGCTCGATGACATCGATCGCCCCCTCGATCATCGCGCTCGCGACGTCTGCAGGCACTCCCTTGGGCGGGAAGAGCACGCTGCCGTCGAGCACCACCTCGTTCAGCAGGGGCGCCGCGAGCAGCTCCGCGTCGACGAGCGTGCGCATCCGCTCGCGCAGCATCGGCACGAGCCGCCGCCGCGTGTCCTTGCTGGTGCCGGAGAGGAAGTGCTCGAGCACGTCGACGAGCTCATCGACCGAGAGCCGTCTGATGTGCACGCCGTTGAGGTCGTCGAGCCGCTTCGGGTCGAACGTGGCCGGCGAGGGGTGGATGCGGTCGAGCGTGAACAGCCGCGTCAGCTCGTCGAGCGTGAACACCTCCTCGCCCGAGCCGGGTGACCAGCCCAGCAGCGCCATCGCGTTCGCGATCGCGCCGGGCAGGTACCCCAGCTCGCCGTATTCGAGAACATTGCGCGCGCCGCGGCGCTTGCTGAGCTTGAGACCGTCGGGGCCGAGCACGATCGGGACGTGCGCGAAGCGCGGCGGATCCCAGTTCAAGGCGCGATACAGCGCGAGGTGTTTCGGCGTCGACGGGATCCACTCCTCGGACCGGATCACGTGCGTGATCTCCATGAGGTGGTCGTCGACCACCACTGCGAGGTGATACGTGGGAAAGCCGTCGGACTTGAGCAGCACCTGGTCGTCGATGTTCTCGTTCTCGAACCGCACGCTGCCGCGCACGATGTCGTCCCACTCCGTGACCCCGGGCGGCATCGCCAGCCGCAGCACGGCGCTCATGCCGGCGGCGCGCTCGCGCGCCACCTCATCCTGGCGGCCGAGACAGCGGCGGTCGTAGCGCGTCGGTTCGTGACGGCGCTGCTGCTCCGTGCGCATCGCCGCTAGGCGATCCGGCGCGCACGTGCACCAGTACGCGGCGGCGCGACGCACCAGCTCCTCCGCGTACTCGCGATACAGCTCGGTGCGCAGCGACTGCACGTATGGTTCGTGCGGCCCACCGACCTCCGGTCCCTCGTCCCATTCCAGTCCGAGCCAGCGCAGGGTCTCGAGGATCAGCGCCTCACTGTCGGGGATGTAGCGTCCCTGATCGGTGTCCTCGATGCGGAGGATGAGCTGACCGCGGCTGTGTCGCGCCGCCAGCCAGGCGAACAGCGCGGTGCGCACCGACCCGAAATGCAGCGGCCCCGTGGGCGACGGCGCGAAGCGCGTGCGCATCGGCGCACTCTGTGCGGGCGTCGCCTCGCTGCTAATGCGTCGGTGCGAAGAACACCAGCGTGAGCACCGTCCACGCCAGCAGACCGACGATGAGCATCGCGCCGTCGATGTTCGACACGTGCACGCTCATCAGGCGTGGCGCGCCGCCGCCACCGTGCTGGCCGCTCACGTCGACGACGCCACCGGGACGCCCGATGTCGCCCATGCCCCACGGCGGTGGCGGTGCCGGCGGTCCGCCGCGTGGGGTGATGTGGACCTCGTGCTCCTGCTTGCTGACGCGCGCGTCGTAGAGGATTGCCAGGATGGCGAACGCGCCGTAGCCCGCCGTGAGCAGGCCCATGAGCACCAGCCCCCAGCCGAGGATGATGTTGAAGTAGTCGTTGTACGCGTGGCTGCCGATCAGCACGAGGACCCCACCGCCGGCCAGCGCCGCAGCGGTGAGCCCGAAGCCGAACGTCTTGCCGACCATTTCACCGATGGGCATGGCGGGAGTATACCGGCGCACCCCGCTGGTCCCGGCCGCCGAGCGTGCACCCTAGCCCCAGCCGGGATCGAACCGGCGTTACCGGCGTGAAAGGCCGGTGTCCTGACCACTAGACGATGGGGCCGACGGCGACAGCGTACCCGTCTCGGCCGCACGCGCTCGCACCGACTCCGCGCGGCATCGCCCGCCGCTGCGTACGGAAGGCGTCGACCTGTCCGCATCCGAGACGTGCGACACCGTTACGTGATGTCGATCGCCCCGCCCGTCGCCTGCACCGGCCCCGGCAGAGACGCTGCGTCCGCGGTGATGCCCGCGTGTGGTCACCCATCAGAGGCACACGTGATCGGCCGCGGCGCGTGCATCGTTCGGTGCGCGATCATGCGTGGTCGTGGGCCGGTTGCGCGTTCTCAACTTCTCGGTGTCGGCGGACGGCTTCGGCGCCGGTCCCGGTCAAAGCGTGGAGCAACCGCTCGGCGCCGGCGGCATGCGCCTTCACGAGTGGGTGTTCAAGACCCGCGTGGGCCGCGCCATGATTGGTGAGGCAGGTGGAGACGTGGGCGTCGACAACGACTTCATGGCCGCCGGCACCGAAGGATTCGGTGCCACCATCATGGGCCGCAACATGTTCGGTCCTGTGCGCGGGGAGTGGCCCGACGACGAGTGGCGAGGCTGGTGGGGCGACGACCCGCCGTACCACCACCCGGTGTTCGTGCTCACGCACCACGCACGGGAGCCGGTCGAGATGAACGGCGGCACGACGTTCAACTTCGTCACGGGCGGTATCCACGCTGCACTGGAGCAGGCGCGTGATGCTGCGGGGGACAGGGACATCCGGCTCGGCGGCGGTGCCGCGACCATTCGTCAATACCTGACGGCGCGGCTCATCGACGACCTGCACATCGCGATCGTGCCCGCGGTGCTCGGCGGCGGCGAGCGACTCTTCGACGGCATCGACGTGCGTGCGCTCGGCTACGACGTCGTCGAGCACCGCACGTCCCCCGGCGTGCTCCACATCCGACTCGCACCCCCGGCCGTCCCGGGCTGACGGTCGTCCCCCGCCGCGGCCGGCGGGTCCGATTGGCGCGGCCGACGGGTTCTCCCGCAGAATGGGGTGCGGCGCGCGGCTCGCTCGCCGCGCTGCTGCGCACGGCCCGCCACCGATTCCAGCGACGCAGCTGAGGGACATCTGCAATGCCGCAGCCGATGGAGGGGCGCGCACGCTACATGGCAGGCCTCGACGGCCTCCGTGCCGTCGCGGTGCTGGCGGTCATCGCGTACCACCTCAACCTGAGCTGGGCCCCGGGCGGGCTGCTCGGCGTCGGCGTCTTCTTCGTCCTCTCCGGGTATCTGATAACCGACCTCCTGCTGGCGGAGCGCGACCGCGAGGGTCACATCGAGCTCGGCTTGTTCTGGCGGCGCCGCGCCCGCCGCCTGCTTCCGGCGCTCTGGGTGATGCTCGGCGTCGTCGTCCTCTGGGTGGCTGTGGCACAGCCGGCCCGGCTGCCCAACCTCCGCGGCGACGTGGTGGCCGGGCTCTTCTACTACAGCAACTGGTGGTACGCGGTGCAGCACGTCGCGTACTTCGCCAGCTTCGGTCCGCCGTCACCGCTCGGGCACCTCTGGTCGCTGGCGATCGAGGAGCAGTTCTATCTCATCTGGCCGCTGCTGCTGGTGGCCGGCGCCGCGTTGGTTCCGCGCACGTCGCGCGGCGGCCCGCCCGTGTTCCGTCTGGGGCCGCGGCTGGCCACCGGAACGCTCACGCCGCTCGCCTGGATCGTGTCGGCAGCCGTCGTGTCTGTGGTGCTGATGGCGGTGCTGTGGCAACCGGGTGTTGACCCGGACCGCGTGTACTACGGCACCGACACGCGCGCGTTCGAGCTTCTGCTCGGCGCGGCGCTCGCGTTCGTGTGGCCGAGCAGGCGACCTGCGGTGCTCCGACCCGGACAGCTCGCGACGCTGAACAGCGCGGGTGTCGCGGGGCTGATCGTGATCGCGGTGCTCGTCGTCGTCACGACGGAGTACCAGGCGTTCATCTATCGCGGCGGTCTGGTGCTGTTATCGCTTGCAACAGTTGCCGTGATCGCAGCGCTTGCACACCCGGCGTCGTGGCTCGGTCGCGCACTCGGCGTTTCGCCGTTGCGCTGGCTCGGCGTTCGGTCCTACGGCGTATACCTATGGCATTACCCCGTGATCGTGATGACGACTCCGCTTGTCGACACAACCGGGCCGCACATCCTCCGCGGTCTGCTGCAGGTTGGTGCGACTGTGCTCATCGCGGCGCTGTCATGGCGCTTCATCGAGCAGCCCGTTCGTCTGCACGGCTTCGGCGTCATCCTGGCTCCGCTGCGCACCGCGCGGTGGTCGGTCGCGGGTCAACCGGTTGCGCTGTATGACGCGGCCGCTGCCGGCGTGCTGCTCATCGGCGCCGCGTTTGCCGGGCTTGTCGGCGTGTCGCTGCCGGTGTCCGGCACTGCGCCGGCGGCGCAGCTGACGACGGCGGACACGTCGAATCAGACCGCGTCCGACTCGAGCTCGTGCATCCTGCCGGCCCCGCTGCCGGTGGCGCTCCCGCCGGCACCGCCGGCGCCGCCACCGTCCGGCGCCGGCGTCACCGCGGTCGGCGACTCGATCATGATCGACCTCAGCCCGTTCCTGACCGCCGACCTGCCGGGCATCAGCGTCGATGGCCAGGTATCGCGGCAGATGAACGATCTCCAGGATCTTCTCGGCAGCATGCGTTCACAGGGGGAGCTGGGTCACCAGCTCATCATCGAGCTCGGCACCAACGGACCCTTCGACGAGTCGCAGCTGGTCGGCACGTTGCGGTCGCTCGGTCCGATGCAGCGCATCGTGCTCGTCAACGCGCGCGAGCCACGACCATGGGAGTCGGATGTGAATTCGTCGCTGGCCGACACCGCGCGACAGGTGCCGCATACGACGGTGGTCGATTGGTACGGGGCGAGCGCGGGCCATCCCGAGTATTTCTTCGACGACGGTGTGCACCCCAATCCGGCGGGAGCCACTGTGGAGGCCGGGTTGATAGCGCATGCGCTGGCGCCGACGCCGCCGGCGCCACCGCCGCGCAACCCCGACACCATCCACGTGATGCGCTGCTCCTGGTGGTGAGGCGCGCTGCTCAGCTCGACGCGTGTCCGGGGTGAAGCGGCGCAGGTGGCACGGCTACTACCGAGGGTGACATGTCCTCCGGCGCCGTCTTCTCAGGCTGCTGCGGCCGGGGGTTGCGGATGGTGGCCGCGGCCAGCAGCCCTCCGGCGGCGCACACAACTGCGGCGATGATCACCGCGGTGTGGAACCCGGTCTGGAACACCGCCGGGTGCAGGTAGCTGGCGCCGGTGATTCCCGCGAGCGGTGGCAGGATGGCGGTGAAGAGAAGGCTTCCGGTGCGCGCCACGGTGTTGTTGACGGCCGAGGCAATCCCGGCGCGGCGCGGGGGCGCTGATGACATCGCGGTCGCCGTCAGCGGCGCCACAGTTATGGCCAACCCCAGCCCGAACGTGACGACCGCCGGCAGCACCTCGGTGATGTAGTTGCCGCCGGCGTCGACCCGGGTGTACAGCGCCACCCCGGCCGCGACGACCAGTGGACCGAGTGCCATCTGCAGCCGCGGCCCGATCTGCGAGGCGATGCGCCCGGAGCGGGATGAGAGCACGAGCAGCAGCAAGGTGACCGGCAGGCCGGCCGCGCCCGCGGCCAGAGGCGAGTAGTGCGCCACCTGGATCAGCTCGATCGGCAGCAGAAAGAAGACCCCGCCGAGCACCGCGTACACGATGAGCGTCACCGCGTTGGTGGCGCTGAACTGCATGGATCGGAACAGTGAGAGCGGCAGGATCGGCTCCGGGGCGCGCAGCTCCTGCACGATGAACAGCACTGCCGCGAGCACACCGCCGAGCAGCGACACGAGCACCGCAGCGTTGCCGAAGCCCAGCGACGGGCCCTCGACCAGCCCGTAGCTGATGCCGACGAGGCCGAGCACCGCCAGCAGGCTGCCGGCGGCGTCGGGGGGCCCGGACTCCTCCACGTCGCGGGTCTCGGGAACGTAGCGCAGCCCAAGCCACACGACCGCCAGAGCGATGGGCAGGTTGATCACGAAGATGAACCGCCAGCTGACGGCGGAGATCAGCCAGCCGCCGAGAAACGGTGCGAATGCGGTGGAGATGCCGCCGAATCCTGACCACGCGCCGATCGCTGCGGCGCGATCCTGGCGCCGGAACGACGCCTCGATGATGGCCAGCCCGCCGGGCGTGAGCAGCGCACCGCCGACTCCCTGAAGTGCGCGGAACAGGATGAGCAGCGTGATGCTGGGGGCGACCGCGCACAGCAGCGACGCCAACCCGAACCAGACGATGCCCGTGAGGTAGATCCGGCGCCTGCCCAGCCGGTCCCCGAGGGCGCCACCGAGAAGGAGCAGCCCGGCCAGCGTCAGCAGGTACCCGATCGACACCCACTGCAGGCCGGCGATGTCGGCGTGGAACTCGCGGCCGATCGTCGGCTGCGCGATCCCGACGACCACCGAGTCGATGAAGGCCATCGAGCTGCCCAGGATCGTCGCGGTGAGCACGAGGCGGCCGCGCCCCGTCGAGAGGCGGAGGTTGGGAGGCGCTCCGGGCTCAGCCGGCGGCATCGGCGGCGGCTGCCTTCTTGCGCGCGCGGTAGGAGCGTGACTTCTCCTGGCAGCCGCAGGACGCCATGCTGCACCAGATACGGCGGCCGTTCTTCGACCTGTCGTAGAAGGCCCAGCGGCACTCCTCGTTGTGGCAGGTCTTCAGCCGGTGCCAGGTGCCGTACACGCTGGCGGTGATCATGGCAGCGGCGAGGCGTCCGAGGAAGTCGTTCACCCCGCTCACCTCCGGGGCGGGATGGGCATGAGCGCCTTCCGCGGTTATCACAACTGCGAGCTTGGTGTCGTTCAACCGGTGCATGACCAGGTCGAGAGATTCCTGCGGAACCGCCTTGCCCGCGTGGCCGTCCAGCAGGTCCCGGATCGCCTCCCGGAGCAGGACCAGTCGCGCGCGACGTGGCTCGTCGAGGTCGGCGATCACGCCGCGACGTGCCAGCCAGTTCCGGGCGCCGTCGATCGTTCCCAGACGGTCCTCGCCGTCGGGGAGCTCGACGGTGTTGACGAACTCCTCGATGAGCCGGAGGCTCCCCGGCGCCTCGCCGGCCTCGCCGTCCGCGAGCGCGCCGGCGGCGCTGTCCTCGGCACTCATAGCCACATCATCGTACCGCGGTCGGTAACCGGCAAACGTATTTGACAGGTGACGAAGGTTGATGCTACGATGTCACCATCAAACGGGCTTGGATGGTGATGCAAGACCTGAGGTCCCATCCCCCCGCTGAAGGAGGTGTCGTCATGACTCACATGGGTTTGCGCGAGCTTGCGCAGATCAGCGAACAGGAGCACATGCGCGCCGCGCTGGCGCACGCCGCTGCGCGGCAGGCTCGCCGCGAGGCCGGTATCACCTGGCTGCAGGCGGTGCGTCTGCGCCTGTTCCCCCGGGGTGCCGACTCGGCCCCGGTCACGGCGCCGCCGGCAGTGACGCCGGCTCCGTCGTCGCCGGCGCCGGCCGCGACCACGGCACCGACGGCCACGGTGCGTATGAAGCTGCGCGTGCTCCGGGCCGCCGAACCCGACTGCGTCGGCGCCGACTGCTAGTCGGCGCCCGCCGCGATCGTCGCCTCCACCTGGCTGACGCGCGCCGCGTCGATCTCGGCGGCGACCGCGGCGTCGTCGGCCAGGATGCCGTCGAGGTCGACATCGGCGTAGCCGAGGACGCCCATGTCGGCGAAAGCAGACTGCACGCGGGCGCCGAGCATGCCGATGTCCTTCAGCGTGGGCGCGATGCGGGTGAACAGCAGGCTGCGGAACTGGGTCATCGCCTCCGAGCTGCGCACGTAGTCGAGGCACTCGTCGACGGGCAGACCGAGGCGGGTCCACACCTCCTCGGCGAGGAAGCGATCACGCATCAGATAGCACGCCTCGACGCAGAACTCCTCGCGCTCAGCCCGCTCGCGATCGCTGAGCTGCGGGTAGAAGTCGCGCAGTGCGAGGCGGCCGAACGCCACGTGCCGTGACTCGTCCTCCATCACATACGCGTTGAGCGCTCGGGCGAGGGGTTCGCCCACCACGTCGCGGATCAGGCCGAATGCCGCCAGCGCGAGTCCCTCGATGATCACCTGCATCCCCAGGTATGTGAAGTCCCAGCGCGCGTCGCTCACCACGTCGTCGAGCAGCGCCTTCAGGTGGGGGTTGATCGGGTAGGCAAGGTGCAGCTTCTCGTGCAGGTAGCGCGAGTACGTCTCCACGTGGCGGGCCTCGTCGATGACCTGCGTGGCCGCATAGTACTTGCTGTCGATGTCAGGAACTGTCTGCACGATCTTGGCTGCGCAGATCAGCGCCCCCTGCTCGCCGTGCAGAAACTGCGAGAACTGCCAGGACGTGGCGTGCAGCCGCACCGCGGCGCGGTCGCGCTCGCCCATCTTGTCCCAGATTTCCGAGCCGTACAGCGGGATGAACACCTCGGGAGCCTGCAGCGGGTCGTCGAGATCGATCTCGCGTGACCAGTCGATGCGGTCGCGGCTGTTCCACTGCCGGCTCTTGCCCTTCTCGTACAGGGTGAGCAGCTTGTCGCGGCCCTCGTCGTACTCCCAGCTGAACGTTGTCTGCGCGCCGCCGGGGACGTGCCACCGGGTCTGCTCCACCGGCAGGGTGTAGACGCGTGTCGTCATGCGCGGGCCTCCACGGCTAGGCGGTGTCCGCCTGCTCGCTGGTGTCGCTGGCGAGCCATTGCTGAAGCGCGGTCTGGACGGCCCGGTGATGCAGGAGGGAGAGGAGCTGGTCCGCAAGCGGGAGTCCGCGGCGCACCAGGTCGCGGAGGGTGGCGGCGTCGTGCCGGTGCAGCACCGGCTCGATGATCCGCGCCAGCTCCTCAGTGACCAGCCGCTCGACGGCGTCGCGGTACAGAGCGATGTTCTCGATCTGGAATCCGGCGTCGTCGGTGAAGCCGGCCGCGCGCATCGCCGTCACCAGTCCGAGCAGGCGCGCGTCGCTGCTCGAGAACACGCCACCGCGGCCGATGAGACCGAGCCGGCCCAGGGCATCGACGTCCTCCGGCGGCAGCCGGTGGCGCAGCTCGGCGAGCTCGGCATGCGGCGCCGCCGGGTCGGCTTCCTCGAGCAGGCCGCCGAGCGTCTGCAGGGCGCGCATCTCCTCGAGCGGCAGCTCGCCCCAGCGCTCGAGGATGGCGGCGATGCCCCGCAGCGACATGCGCAGCTCCGTCTGCAGCGCACGGATCCAGAGCAGCCGCTGCACGGTGCTCGCCGCGTACGTCGCCTGGTTGCCGGCCGTCTTGTGCGGATCCGGCAGGAGGCCCTGCTGCGCGTAGAAGTGGATCGTCGCTGCGCTCAGTCCGGTGAGGCGCACCAGGTCGCGCATCCGATAGGGGAATGCCGGCATCGGCACCGATCATCTGACGCCGCCTGCGGAGTGTCAAGCGTCACTTGACGCTCAGGGGTTCAGGCCTCCCAGGCGACGTCGCCGTAGTAGCCGCGGGGCTTGGGGTGGTGCTGGTAGGCGGCGAATCCCTGACGGCTGCCGGCGATTGTGGTGTTGGCGCCGTGGCCGGGCAGCACCACCGTCTCGTCGGCGAGGGGCAGCAGCTTCGCCTCGATGCTCTGAAGCAGCGTCTCCAGGTCCCCGGCCGCAAAGGTCTTGCCCGGGCCGCCGTCGAAGAGCGTGTCGCCGGAAATGAGGGCCCGGCCAACCCGGAGCGAGATGCTCCCCGGTGTATGCCCGGGTGTGTGCAGCACGGTCACGCGGGTGGAGCCGACGCGCACCTCCTGGCCATCCTCGAGGCGGCCGTCGATTCGCTCCTCGGGAATCTTTATCTCGCGGGCGCCCACCAGCACCGGCGCGCCCGTGGCGGTGCGCACCGCGTCGTACGTCATCCAGTGGTCTGGATGCCAGTGCGTGGCGATCACGAGACGCACGCCGCCGTCGGCGGCGATGGCGTCGATCAGCGGCCGCTCCTCGAGCGGCATGTCGACCAGCAGCGACTCGCGCGCGGCGACGTCGCGCACGATGTAGGCGTTGTTGTTGCTGGGACCCATCGGTCCCACCTTGATGATGCGAACGTCGCCGTCTTCGACGACGGTGACGTCAGCGCCGGGCACGCGAAGGCGAGCGCTTGCTCGCCGGCGGCGACTCAGCGGCGGCGGCGCGCAGCGACGCCTTGAAGGCACGCTTCTGCGTCTGATACTCCTCGCGCTCGGCGGTTGTGTGCACGTCGGCGAGGGTGGGCCAGCTCGGTGCCACCTCCTCCCAGCCCCTGGCCCGCACGCCGAGCTGCTTGGCGACGACGCCGACCATGATCCGCGCCTTCATCGCACCGAACCCAGGGAGCGCCGCGAAACGCTTCTCCAGGTCGCGCGCGTCCTTCGCTTCACGCCAGATGCGCGACGCGTCGCCGCCGTACTGGTCCGTTATCACCGTGCACAGCGCCTGCACGCGCTGCCCCATGCTGCCGGGGAAGCGATGCAGCGCCGGCGGGCCGCGGAACGCATGCTCGACCATGCCTGGATCCATGTGCGCGATCGCCGTGGCGTCGATCGTCCCCAACCGTTCGCGCAGACGCAGCGGTCCCATGAAGGCCCATTCCACAGGTACCTGCTGATCGAGGCAGAACCCGATGAGCAGCGCGGTGGGATCCTCGCTCACCAGACGGTCGGCGTCGGGGTTTCCAGTCCACTCCATCCGCGGAGTGGTGGTTGCGCGTGCCACCGGCGTACCGTACCTCGCGCTGTGCGGACGGCGCACGCCCGTCGGGCGGTGGTCGCGCCTGCGGGCTGCGTAGACTGAGGCCATGTCGCTGCTGGACCGCCTGCTCCCCGCAAAGGCGCCGCCGCCCGCACCGACGACGGTGGTGATCGACGCCGATCTCGCCGCCACGCTCACCGCCGGTGGCGAGCCGCTCGAGCGCGCGGTCAACACGTCATTGCGTGCACATCTCGCGGCACGCGACCGGCCCGCGCGCGCGGAGCCGGCCGCGGCAGAGCCGAAGGCAGCGGAGCGCGTGCCGTTCTGGCTGCAGCGCGACAACGAACGCGACACCGCCCTCGAAGAGCAGCTGCGGGACCGAACCATTCACCGTCGCGACTCGGAGACCGGCAACCGGACGTAGACGGCGAGCGGCAAACCGGACCAGTTCGCGGACAACCCCTCGAGGAGTGACCATGCGTGCGCTTGTGTTCAAGGACTTTGGCAGTGTCGAGCTGGACGACGTGCCTGCTCCGGCGATCGAGGAACCCGGCGATGCGATCGTGCGCGTGACCACCACCGCGATCTGCGGCAGCGACCTGCACGTGATCAACGGCCGCATCCCGGGCATGACTCCCGGCAGCACCCTGGGGCACGAGTTCGCCGGCGTCGTAGAGGAGGTGACGCCGGAGGTCACGCGGTTCCGTCCCGGAGACCGCGTGGTCGGCTCGTTCACCATCCCCTGCGGAAGCTGCTGGTTCTGCGAGCACCGCCTGTTCAGCCGCTGCCCCGACCAGCGGGTGTTCGGCTACGGCTCGTTTCTCGGCGATGTGCAGGGATGTCAGGCGGAGCGCGTGCGAGTGCCCAACGCGGATCTGTCGCTGCACGCCGTCGCGCCGCAGATGACGGACGAGCAAGTGCTGTTCCTCGGCGACATCTTCTCCACCGGGTACGACTGCGCAGTCGAAGCACAGATCAAGCCGGGCGACACCGTCGCCGTCATCGGCTGCGGACCCGTCGGGCTGATGGCGCTGCAGGCGGCACGTTCGTTCGATCCGGCGGTGATGTACGCGATCGACAGCGTGCCGGATCGGCTCGAGATGGCGCAGAGCTTCGGCGCCGTCCCCGTCGATGCCAACGACGTGCACGTTGCCAGCCACATCCAGGACCACACCGATGGCCGCGGTGCCGATAGCGTGCTCGAGTGCGTCGGCTCTGCGCCGGCGTTGCACGACTCGCTCGACATCGTGCGCGCGGGCGGGCGCGTCAGCGTCGTGGGTATCCACAGCGAGCCCGAGTTCGAGCTGCCCCTGAACATGGCGTTCGTGCGCGCAGTCGACCTGAAGTTCTGCGGCACGGCGAACGTCGTGGGGCGCTGGGATCAGGCCCTCGAGCTCATCACCTCGGGCGCCGCGCACCCGGATCAGATCATCACGCACCGGCTGCGGCTCGACGACGCGCTCACAGGATACGAGCTCTTCGCCAACAAGCAGGCATTGAAGGTGGTGCTGACGCCGTAGGCCGGTCCCAGGGGATGGAGTCGAACCATCGGTACACGGTTTTACAGACCGCTGCCTTAGACCACTTGGCTACCCTGGGAAGGCTTGCAGTATAAGGGGTTTCGCCGCCTACCCCCGTCTGCGGAGCCGGGCTCCTGCGCGGCGGCCCGGCCTCGTGTAGGCTTGCCCAGCGAGCCCGCGGTATCGCCGACGATAGGGTAACGGCCGCGCCCTGCGCTGAGAACACACCGGCATGAGCATCATTCCTGGCAGCCGCTTGCCACTGTTGAGTCTGTGGCTGGCGCTGATCGTGACGTTCGCGCTCACCCGCGTGGTGACCGCGCGGATCCGCCGCGGCTCCTCTGGGCTGCGCAACTGGAACATCGGTGGGGTCCACGTCCACCACCAGGTGTTCGGGATCCTCATCATGCTGATAGCCGGAAGCCTGCAGTTCGCATATGGCTCCACGGGTCCGCCCGCCGACGGGCTCGCTGCGTTGTTCGGCATCGGCGCCGCGCTGACGCTCGACGAGTTCGCACTCTGGCTGCGTCTCGACGACGTCTACTGGACCGCGGAAGGACGCAGCTCGGTGGACGCCGTGTTCATCGCCATCGCGCTCACCGGCCTGCTGCTGTCCGATTTCACGCCGCTCGGGCTCGGCGATTTCGCCTCCGGGTTCAACTGGGAAGCGTCGCTCATCGTGGTGCTGAACCTGTTCTGCGTGCTCATCGCCATCTACAAGGGCAAGGCGGTGATCGGATCACTCGGGGTGATGGTGCCCTTCGTCGCGCAGATCGCCGCGGTGCGCCTGGCGAAGCCGAGCTCACCGTGGGCGCGATCTCGCTACGCCGAAGGTTCGGCCAAGCTGCAGCGCGCACGTGTGCGCTTCGGCGCCAGGTATCAGGCCCGCTGGAATCGCGTGCGAGATCTCGTCGGCCGGATGGCGCTGGTGCCGACGGACAGCGCCGTGGGCTCGGCGCCGGGGTGGAGCGAGGAGGCGCCCCGAACCCAGGATCACTCGGGGTAGCAGTCGCGCGGACGTTCTCTGAGGCCGGACCGCCCTTGCGTGCGGCGGTGCTGTCGCAAGCATGTTGCGCGTGGAGGAGGGGAGCCGGCCGGCGCCGAGCATGACGAGGGTGACGGCTCGGCACGCTGCTCGGATCGGTCATCGACGCCTTGTGGTGATCGCGTTCTGCGGTGTGCTCCTGGTCAGCCTCGCAGTCCAGCCCGTTCGTGCGCTGTTCGACTCCAGGGATACGGACTACGTGTCGGCGTACTCCGTCGCCGCGCTCATGCTCGCGCACGGCGATCGTTGCATCTACTGCCCCGCCGACCAGCTGCAGACCCAACGACAGGTGACCGGCACGGTCGCGGGGCAGCTCGAGAAACCGAATCCCTACGAGAACGCGCCGCTTGGCGCCTGGCTACTGGAACCGCTCGCAGGGCTGCCGCCGACAGTCGGGCTTGCCGTGTTCCTCTGCCTCTGCGTCGCCGCTCTGTCCGCGGCGACACTGGTGCTCTTCCGCTCTCTGCGCGCGGTCATGTCTCGCAGGCACGCAGCGCTCATTCTCGTCGCGAGCGTCGCCTCGCTTCCCGCGGGAGCCTCGGTGGCCATCGCTGGATGGGACCCGCTGCTCCTGCTGCCCGCCGCCCTGGCGCTGGCGCTCGTTCGCCGGCATCCGGGTATCGCGGGCGCGCTGCTGGGCATCGTTGCGCTCAAGCCACAGCTTGTCTGGCTCGTGGTTCCGCTGGCGCTTGTCGCGGCCAACTGGTGGCTGCTCGGGGGCATGCTGGCCGCCGCCGGCGCGTGGGCGCTGACCGCCATCGCTGTCGTGGGACCCGAGCACCTGCTCGACTGGCCGCGGCTGCTGCTGACCGTCCCCTACGCGGAGACCCCGGCCACGCTCGGTCTCCCGGGCTTGGTCGCCGTGCTCACATCGAGCTCAGCGCTCGGCGACGGGTTGGCGGGCGTGCTGCTCATCGTGGGCGCCACCATCGCGTTCCGCATCCGCGGCGGTCTCCGACGCGACCCCGCAGGGCTCATCGCCCTCGGCATCACGCTTTCCCTCGTCTGCTCGCCGCACCTCTGGCCGGCGGACCTGCTCATCGCGGCGGTACCACTGTGCGCGCTGGCGCGGACGAGAGCCGGCACCGCGCTGGCTCTGGCAGTCTCCGGGTCTGGAGCCTGGCTCGTCGCCGCACTCGCCGGCCCGATATGGCTGCACCTCGAGACCGCTGTGCTTCTGTTCCTGGCCGTCAGCGTGTGCCGGCAGGTCGCCGCGCTGGCGCAACCCGATCGATGGGGTTCGGCCCTGACGAGAATCGGCGCGCCGCCGCCCGAGCCCGCCCCGGCGGCATGAGCGCCGCGTGATGGGCGCGCCCGGCATCGCGCGGCGCGAAACCCCCGTTGACCGCACCGGCTCCCCAAAATCGAGGCGGATGCTGATCGCCGCTGCGATCATCCTTGCTGCGGCCACGATCGCCGGCTGGATTGCACTGCTACCGGCCAGCCCGGCGCGCAATGACTTCGCTCCGGGGTATGCGAGTGCGCTGCTGCTGCGCGAAGGGCGGCCGAGCGCGATCTACGACAGCGCCGCGCAGCGCGCCACATTGATCGCGGTTTCGGGTGACGCAGCTCCGACGACGGCGCCCACAGCACTGGCACCTCCGGCGGTGCTGCTGGAAGCGCCTCTCACGCTGCTCCCGCTCTGGCCGGCAAGTCTCGTCTGGTCGCTGCTGCAGGTGCTGCTCGTCCTCTGCGCGGCGACGGTCGCTGTGCGTGCCGTTCCCCGGGGGCGGAGCCTCGCGCCGGGCGCACGGTTTTTCCTCGTCGCCGCAGCGGGGTGCGGCGGCGGCACGCTGATGCTGCTGTCGCTGAACCAATGGGACGGCATTGCCGCGCTGGGGCTCGCGCTCGTGTACTCGGAGCTGCGCAGGGGCCACGACGCGCGCGCGATGGCGTGGCTCACGCTTGCCGTGCTCGCCGGCAAACCGCACCTGGGCCTCGGCATCGCACTGTTTCTCGCCGTGCGGCGCCCGCGTACGGTCCTCGCGGCGGTGGCCACCGGGGCAGCCGTGTATGGGCTGACAGTTCTTGTCGTGCCGCCATCCACGATCGCGCAATGGTTCTCGACAGTTGTCCACGTCGGCAGCCTCATCCCAACGAGCACGACCATCGGGCTCAGCGGCATGACCAGCGAAACACTCGGAAGCTCCCCTGCGGCGACCATCATCGGCCTTGCCGCCTCGGCGGCTGCGCTGGCGGCGGCTGCAGCGCTCGGCGCATGGGACGCCCGGCGAGCTCATGGCGCGGACATCGGTGAAGGCGTGCGCCTCGAGACGCTGTTCACGTGCGCGACGCTGCTGAGCCTTCTGGGCGCGCCTCACGTGTTCCCGTACGATCTGGTGCTGCTCGTCCCGGGGTTCATCGGCTGTGCAAGCTGGTGCGAGACCGACGCCGAAGCCCGGCGCTGGCCACAGCGGCGGGCTTTCGTCGTGCTCGCGCTGTGGGGCGTGCTGACGCTGACCTGCTGGGCGCTGCTCTGGCCGCCCGGAAGCTATCGCACAACGCCGCTGCTCACGCTGCTCCTGCTCGGCGCAGCGGCGCTGTGCGCCGGCGTGGCGCTGCGCCATGACCGCGGCCGGCGCGCGGCACGCGCCTCTCTCCGGCGTGCACCATCGCGTGGGTGACGCCTCAGCGCACGGAGATCACCCGCGTCGCCATCGTGATGCGCGGCGCGCTCGACGTCGCCCTCAGCTCCGGCACGGCGATCGCGGTCATCGGGCTGCGCCGGGCTCTCGCTGCTGCGGGGGTCAGGGCCGACGTGTTCGACATGCGGACGAGTGCGTTCGCACGCGTGGCGCTCCGCCGAAGTGGCGGGCCGCTGTATGACGCCGTGCTCGGTGTCGACGGCGCCGGGTACCAGCTCGCCGGCGCGGCGGACGTTCCGTTCGTCGCGCTGGTCAAGGCGTTCTATGCAGGCACGCTGCAGCATGAGCGGCCGGCCGTGCGGCTGGCGCTGCTGCTCAGCCTCGCCATCGAGCTGAAGGGTGCGCGCCGCGCCGACGCGGTGGTGGTTCCGTCGAACTTTGCGGCGGCGGCGGTGCGCGAGGCGTACGGTCTCGAGCCGGACCGCGTGCACGTCGTCCCCGAGCCCTTCGATCTCGGTGCCTGGCGTGCCGCGCTTCCGGTTCGCGTGCGCACCGGCACGCGTGTGCTCTGCGTGGCGCACCTGTATCCGCGCAAGCGAGTGGCCGACCTGCTCGACGCCTGGCCGCTCGTGCATGCCCGGCGGCCGCATGCGCGCCTCGATGTGGTGGGCGCCGGGCCCGAGCTGCGCGCCCTGGAGCGCCGTGGCCGCGATCTACCGGCCTGCTACCTGCACGGCTTCACTCCGCCGGCCGCCGTCACCGAGTTCTATGCCCGCTCCGACGCGTTCTGCCTGCCCAGCGCACAGGAGACGTTCGGCTACTCGGTGGTCGAGGCGATGGGCAGCGCGCTGCCGGTCGTGGTCGGCGACGCGGGAGCGCTGCCGGAGCTGCTCCGAGGTGCCGTGGGCGAAGCGGTGCCGGTGGGCGATGTGCAGCGGCTGGCGGAGGCGGTGCTGCGCTCGCTGGAGCCGTCCAACCGTGCCGCGGCCGCGCGACGCAACCCGCAGCGCGCGCGTACCTTCGCGCCGTCGACCGTTGCTGCGCAGCTGCTCGAGGTGGTGCGGCAGGCGGCTCAGCGCCGCGCCGCAGGGAGCGTGGCGCGCCGCTCCGGGTGGCTGAGAAACTCCTCCACCGTGGCCAGGATCTGGTCGCTGCGGGCGGCGAGCGAGTCGGCGAAGAATCCGCCGTCGTAGGCGGCGCCGGTCGCCCGCAGCATTGCCGCGGCAGGCTGCCGCCTGGGCGGCGGCACACCGTCGATCAGCTTGTACGCGAGGATCTCGCGGTTGCCGGCGCGTGCGATGCCGACGCCTGCGATCGTCTCCCAGCGCGTGAGGCTGCTGAACGGGTACTGGCGCTGCAGGAGCCCGTCGCGCGTGAGCTCGAGCATCGGCCGGAACAGCAGTGCTGTGACCACCAGCGTTGCCACGGGCGCGGCGACGATGAACCAGCCGATCGTGGCGCCGACGACGAGGCAGACGATGCCGGCCGTCTCGGTGACCAGTGCCAGCGGCAGCACCAGGGCGGCCGGGCGCCGCGCCTTGAACACGACGCGGCCGCGGCGCACCCGCAGCACGCCGTCCGGAAGCGTCGCGCCAGGAGCGTCCGCCGCAGGCACGGTCGGCGTCGACACGCAGTCCATCGTAGGGGCCATGGGATCCTAGGCCGCGTGCTGCTCGACGCCACCGGTGTGCTGCTTGGGATCGGGCTCGCCGTCGCCGGCTTTGCGGTGGTGGTCCTGGTGACGGCACTGGTGCTTCGGCTGATCGGCGTCGTGCTGGGTGACGATGATGCCGGCGACACGGGCGACGCGGGCGACGGCGCGCAGTCCGAATCGGACCCCGGCTGAGGCGCCCGCGCGGCGCTGGGCTTGCGCCCGTCCCCACAACGCCGTAGTATGCATAACGGAACCTTTATGAAAGATTCGGTTATGCAAGCGGCGACGCCGGCCCGTCCCGGCCGCCGCCCTCGGCGGGCCCTGCCCGGCAGCATCGCGGTCGGGGCGCACGACCTCTCCGTACATTTCGAGGGCCTGGCCAACCCCACGCGCCTGATGATCGTCGAGCTGCTCGCCGGGGCCAGCGAGCTCCGGGTCTCGGAGCTCGCCGAGCACTGCCAGGTGAGCCAGCCGCGCATGAGCTGGCACCTGCGCATCCTGCGCAAGGCGGAGATCATCCGCACCCGGCGCGACGGCCGCGAGGTGTTCTGCCGCCTCGACCGTGAGGCGATCGCCGAGCACCTGAATCAGTTCTCCCAGCTCATCGCCTTCGGCGGCGCCGCGATGAGCGACTCAAAACCCACCCGCAAGATCACTGAGGATTCGCCATGAGCAAGGTCAGAGTTGGCATCATCGGCGTCGGCAACTGCGCCTCGTCGTTCGTGCAGGGGCTCGAGTACTACCGTCACGCCGAGCCGGGCATGCAGGTGCCGGGGCTGATGCACGTCGATCTCGGCGGATATCACATCTCTGACATCGAGATCTCGGCCGCCTTCGACATCGACGTGGACAAGGTGGGCAAGGACGTGTCGGAGGCGATCTTCAGCGGCCAGAACAACACCGTGAAGTTCAGCGACGTGCCGCGCCTCGACATTCCCGTGCTGCGCGGGATGACGCACGACGGCCTGGGCAAGTACCTCTCCGAGGTCATCACCAAGGCCCCGGGGTCGACGGTCGACATCGCGCAGGTGCTGAAGGACACGGGCACCGACGTGGTCGTCAACTACCTGCCGGTGGGGAGCGAGGAGGCGGTCCGCTGGTACGCAGAGCAGGTGCTCGAGGCGCCCTGCGCGCTGGTCAACTGCATGCCCGTCTTCATCGCGCGCGAGGACTACTGGCAGAACCGCTTCCGCAAGGTGGGCATGCCCATCATCGGTGACGACATCAAGTCCCAGGTGGGCGCGACCATCCTGCATCGTGTGCTCACCCGGCTCTTCCAGGAGCGCGGTGTCGAGATCGAGAACACCTATCAGCTGAACTTCGGCGGCAACACCGACTTCCTCAACATGCTCGAGCGCGAGCGGCTGGTCAGCAAGAAGATCAGCAAGACCAACAGCGTCCGCTCGCAGCTCGATCAACCCCTCGAGGATGCGCACATTCACATCGGCCCGTCCGACTACGTGTCCTGGCTGCGCGACCGCAAGTGGGCGTACATCCGCCTCGAGGGACGGTCCTTCGGCGACGTGCCGCTGAACGCGGAGCTGAAGCTCGAGGTGCACGATTCGCCGAACAGCGCCGGCATCGTCATCGACGCGGTGCGCTGCGCCAAGCTCGGTCTGGATCGCGGACTGAGCGGCACGCTCGAAGGTCCGTCCGCGTACTTCATGAAGTCGCCGCCGACGCAGTTCACCGACTCGGTGGCGCGGCAGATGACGGATGAGTTCATCGCCGCCCCGGCGCCGGTGCACGCCGGCAATGGCCGGTCGGTGAAGGACGCGCTGGCCGACGACGTCGCGGTGGTACCGGTCCAGCCACTGCGTGGATAGTTCCCCGCTGGGGGACGGGGTGGAGGCGACGGTGCACCCGGGCACGGAGGCGCTGCCGGCATGGCGCTCCTGGTTGCGCCGTCGCGAGTCCATGCTGCCGTACTACCTGTACCGCAGCGCGGAGGCGCTGGTCGGGGTGCTGCCGGTGCCGGTCGCGTACTGGCTGGGCGACCGCGTTGCCGACACGATCATCCTCACGGGCCCGGGACGGCTCGACCCGCTCCGCGACAACATGGCGCACGTGATGCCCCGGGCCAGCGCACGCACGCTGAAGCGCACGGTGCGGCGCAACCTGCGCAACCTCACACACAGCTGGATCGACGTCATGGCCATGTCGTCGAACCGCACCGATCTGCCGTCGCGTATCGACACCGAGCACCTGGAGAACTATCAGCGCGCGCGCGCCCGGGCCGCAGGATCCGGAGTTGTCATCGCCTCGATGCACTACGGTTCCTGGGAGGCAGGGCTCGCCGGGTGGAACGCCATGGGACATCCGATGGCACTGCTCGGCGAAGTGTTACGTCCGCCCGAGCTCTTCGACCGCATCATCGGGGCGCGCGGCCACCAGGGCGTCAGAGTCATCCCCATCGACGCCGCGGCGATGCGCGAGGGTGACCCGCACACGGCGCGACGTCTTGGCGCCGCGGCCATGCGCGAGGTCCTGCGCTGCCTGAAGAGCGGGGTGGACGTGGCCATGGCGATCGATCGCGACCTCATCGGCAACGGATCGCCGCTGCCGTTCTTCGGCCGGCCGGCGCCGATTCCGGTAGGCGTGGTCGACGTTGCCATCCGCGCCCACGCGCCGATTGTCCCCGTGATCCTCTTCCGCGAGGGCCGCCGCGTGCGCGGGGTGCCGTACCCCGAGATCCGTTATTCGACCGATCGGCCCCGCGACGAAGAGGTGCGGCGAGTGACGCTGGAGATCCTCTCGTTGTTCGAGCGCTTCATCCGCGAACACCCGGATCAGTGGCACGTTCTCGACCCGATATGGGGTCAGCCGGCGACCGCGCAGGACCGGCCGGCCTCCCGCCAGAGCGCCTAGGCTCCATGATGGCGGCGCCGTGAAGATCTGCCAGGTCTCGCCGTACGACTTCATGCACCCCGGCGGAGTCACCGAGCACGTGCGTCATCTCTCGGATGAGCTGCGCCAGCGCGGTCACGAGGTCACCGTCCTGGCGCCCTCCAGCCGCGTGGGTGACGATCATGGGATCCCGGGGTACATCCGGTTCGGCCGCAGCGTGGCGGTGCGCAGCAACGGGTCGGTGGCGCGCATCAGCCTGTCGTTTCACCTGGTTCGCCGCATCCGGGCGCTGCTCAACGAGGCCGAGTTCGACGTCGTCCACTATCACGAGCCGCTGGTGCCGTCGCTGCCGCTGAACGTGCTGCGTTTTCACCATGGCACCAACGTCGGTACCTTCCACGCCATGGCACGGAGGAACCTCGGCTACTACTACGGCCGGCCCTTCCTCAAGCGCTATTTCCACCGCCTGCACGCACTTGTTGCCGTGAGCATCCCAGCGCGCGACTTCGTATCGCGCTACTTCGACGGTGACTACCGCATCGTGCCGAACGGCATCGACTGCGCGCGCTTCAACCCCAGCCTGCCGCCGGTGGACGACGCCCGCACCGCGGGCTGGCGAACCGTGCTGTTCGTGGGGCGGCTGGAGACGCGCAAGGGCTTTCCCACCCTGCTCGAGGCGTACGGGCTGCTCCGGCGGGAGCGCTCGGGGGTGCGGCTCGTCGTCGTCGGTGACGGGCCGATGCGATGGGGCTACGAGCGGCAGTGCGAGGCGCTCGGCATCCCGGATGTCACCTTTCACGGCCACGTGTCCGCGGACATGATCCCGCGCTTCTACGCCTCTGCCGACGTGTTCTGCTCCCCGGCGACCGGGGGGGAGAGCTTCGGCATCGTGCTGCTCGAGGCGATGGCCAGCGGCGTTCCCGTGGTCGCGTCGGCGATTCCCGGATTCAGCCAGGTGGTGAGCGACGGCGTCGACGGCCTGCTGGCCCCGCCCAAGGAGCCGGCGGCGTTCGCCGTGGCGTTGCGCTCGCTGCTGGACGACGACGCCAGGCGGCTCGCGATGGGTCGGGCCGGGCTGGCCAAGGCGCAGCACTACGACTGGGGCGGCGTCGTTCAGGACGTGCTCGACGTATACGCCGAGGCCCGTGAGCGCGCGGCGATGCAGCAGGTGGCAGGCAGTGTTCACGACGATATTCCAGAACTGGGTTAGGAGCGCAGCGCGCCACGTGGCTCCGGCGCTGCGCGCGCTGCATCTCAGTCCCAACGCGCTGACCGTCTTCGGCCTCGTCATCTGTCTCGGCGCCGCTGTGCTCATCGCCCTCGGCGACCTCATCGCAGGCGGCATCGTGCTCTTCCTCGCCAGCGTCTTCGACATCTTCGACGGCGCGCTGGCGCGCTTCGCCGGCACGACGCACAGCTACGGCGCGTTCCTCGACTCGACGGTCGACCGATACGCGGAGGCGTTCACGTACATCGCGCTGCTCTACTACTTCCTGTTCCGCGCCCACGCCACGCTCGAGCCGATGCTCGTGATCGTGGCACTGGCGGGGTCACAGCTGGTCTCGTACGTGCGCGCACGCGCGCAATCCCTCGGCTTCGACGGCAACGGCGGGCTTCTTGCCCGCCCCGAGCGGGTGGTCATCACCGTGATCGGGCTGCTGGTCGCGCCGCTGCTGGTCTGGTCGCTGTGGATCCTTGCCGTGCTTGCCAACGTGACGGCGCTGCAGCGCATCTGGACCGTGTGGCAGGAGTCGCGCCGCACCACCGCTGCGAACAGCTGACGCCGGCTCCGGTTCACGGCAGCGCAACCAGGGTGCGCGGATCCTCGGCAACGCCGTTGCGGTCGAGCTCGAAATGCAGATGCGGGCCGGTCGAGTTGCCCGTCGATCCAACGGCGCCGATCAGCTGTCCGGTGGCGACCGCCGAGCCCTCCGCGACGGCAACGCTCGACAGGTGACCGTACAGGCTCTGCAGCCCGCCGCCGTGGTCGATGACCACGTGCAGCCCGAACCCGGTGGCCGAGACCACGACGTGGGCCACCCCCGCCGACGCCGCCACCACGGGGGTGCCCGCAGCGGCCGCCAGGTCGACACCAGAGTGCCAGTGACCGCCGGGGCACCGAGGATCCGGCGGCTCGACGCTGACGGCGGTGCAGCCGAAGCCCTGTGAGATCGACGCGCCCGTGACCGGCTTGACGAATGTCCCCGCGGCTGCCGGTACGACGAGCGTCACGCCGGCCGCGCCGGAGATCACCGCGAGCCCCAGCGTCACCACGCCGCTGATCACGACGGCCGCTCGCATCATGTCGACACCCGGCGGCGGACAGCGTGGTGCGCCGGTGCCAGCGCCCGCCGCATCGCACGCTCGACCTGGTGACCCATCGTGTTGGCGCGCGTCTCGAAGTGGCTCGCGCTGTGCAGCGCACCCGGAACCTTGAGCAGGATCCACAGGGTGGCGAGCCCGTACAGGCTGCCGGCGATGCCCGCGCCGGCAGCGAAACCGGCGGCGGTGGCGACGCGCAGCACGATGAGCTGCACCCTGCATGAAGACGGTGACCACGAACAGGCGCAACCAGAGACGCGCGTACGGGCGCGTGTCAGGGAGCACGGTGAACAACGCGGCCACAGGCGCGAGCACGATCAGCACCTCGAGCAGCGCCGTGCGCACGACGTACGAGAGCGCGAGGATGACCAGCGCGACAACGAGCGCCACCGCAAAGATCGCCTGAAACAGGTCTTGACCCACCGAGATCGCCTGCACGGATGCGGGATCGAGCGTGCTCGACCAGGGCATGCCGTCCAAGCTGAGGCTGCTGCCCATCGACATCGCCAGTGACCCGATGGCGTTATTGAGGTCGATCGCCATCTGCATAACGTAGATCGACCCGTGCACCAGCACGATCGCGACGAGCAGCCGCGGCAACGTCACCTTCAGCGTGTAGCGCGGACGCAGGCTCTGATGCTCGAACATGCTGCGCAGTGACGCGAACAGCACCACCGCGGCGACCAGCGCGTCGGCCGCCACCGCGACCGTGCCGTTGAGGTGCAGCACGCTCGCGTTCGATGTCAGCGCGCGGCCCGTCAAGGGATCCACCGTGGCGAAGAGGTAGCGGCTGAGTACACCGTCGAGGTCGACGTGCGCCGTCGAGACGACATGTGCCAGGACCCCGGTGAGCAGCTGCAGCACAGCGCCGAGCGGATCGCTCAGCGCGTGGCCGATCGAGGTGGGCGATGGCATGAGCGCTGCGTCAGTGAATCGACGACGGCACGCTGGCCAGCAGCGCGTGTGTCAGGGTGCCGGCGATCTCGACGCCGATCGTGCCGAACACGATGCGGCCGATCCACTTCTTCGCCTCGGCGACGCTGTGGGGATCGACCGCCACGATCTTGTACATGAATGCGACCAGGAACGCGAGGGCGCCGATGGAGCCGATCAGTCCCTGGGCGAGCAGGATCCAGTTGTTGATGAGCGACTGCAGCTGATCCACGAGGGGCACCTCCAGAAACGAGTTCTGGCGGTCACCCCTCTGACCGCGCCGGCACGGACCGACGCTCCGCAGACTACTACAAATTCGTGTAGGACTGCAACCAGCCGGATCGGGATTCTCGCGACGGCCACCGACCTCGGCCTCGGGCTTCCCGTCGAGCACGCCATCCCCACCACGCTTCTTGGACTTGAGCTCGCGCGCCGCATACGCCTGCCGCGCGCGGAACTCGTCGATCTCCACTACCTGACGCAGCTGCGGATGCTGGGTTGCACAGCCGGATCCGCCGATTCGGCAGCGTTCTTCGTCGACGAGGTTGCATTCCGGCCGCGACACGCGGCACCTCGATTACGGCGACGCCGAGGCCTTCGGACGCTGGGTCGCCGCGATACCTGGCCGGGCACTGCGATGTGCGCGTCATGACGCTGTGCAACGAGCTCGGCCCCGCCATCATCACGATCATCACCGGCGCCCACTGAACCGCGGCGGCGGCGCCGCCTGCAAGGAACCTGCAACCGGGCCCCTCAATCATGCGAGGCAGTGCGCCACTGGGCGCGCGTCAACCTCACGCATGGAGGCACGGTCATGGCAACAGCGGCACTGCGCGCGGAGCAGAAGAGCTTCTCTCAACCGGATGAGGTGCGCACGTTCGAGAAGGGCCGGGTGGAGCTGGTCAACATCCACGGGGGTGAGGTCGGACGGCTCGTCCTCGAGCCCGGATGGCGTTGGTCGCTTCACGTGAAGCCTATCGCGGGCACCGAGCTGTGCGAGGCCCCGCACTTCCAGTACCACGCCGCCGGCGTGGTCCACATCGTCATGGCGGACGGCACCGAGATCGACGCGCGGCCGGGCGACGTGACGTCGCTGCCGTCGGGGCACGACGCCTGGGTGGTCGGCGACGAGCCGGTCGTGCTCATCGACTGGAACGGCGCCATGCACTACGCGGAAGGGGCGTAAGCCTCGAAGTCTGCGCATCCACACCTGGGAGCGCGGCCCGTATCGTACGGGCCGTGCTCCGGGGCGAGGGAGCGGTCGCATCGAGCGAGCCGGGGCGGCCGCCACAGCTGCGCATTCGCGTCGCGCATGGTCTCGCGGTCGACGGACTGGAGGAGCGCTCACTGGGGAGCCGCAAGGCGCGTACCGCGCTGAAGCTGCTCGCCATCGCGCGCGGCAGAGCGGTCTCCAGCGACCGTCTCGCCGATGTGCTCTGGGGCGATCGGCAACCGCGGGACGCGAGCGGCCAGCTGGCCGTGATCATGAGCCGGCTGCGCCGCGTGGTCGGCGGCGACCGCATCACGCACGGCGACAACGGCTACACGCTGCACGCCGACTGGCTCGACATCGACGCCGCCGTCGATCTCATCGACGAAGCACGGCGTGCGCTCGAGACCGGACGTGTCGAGGCCGCGTTCGTCGCAGCGATGAGCGCCCGGTCGCTGCTCGATGATGCGTCGTGTGCGGACGATGTGTGGTCGGAGGCGGATCGCCGCGCGCTGGAGCGGGCTGTGGTGTCGGCGCGCCACTGCGCGGCCCGCACCGGGCTCGCCGCCGGTGAGGTGTCCACGGCGGTCGAGGTTGCCCTCGCAGCGCTCGACACGGACGCGTACGACGAGGAGTCGCTTCGGCTGGCCATGGCGGGGATGGCGGCGCTGGGGCGTGTGCCGGCCGCGCTTGCGGTCTATGAGCGGGTGCGCGGGCAGCTCGCCGACGAGCTCGGCACGTCGCCCTCCGCGGCGACGGACGCCGTGCACCGCGCGCTCCTCAAGGGGTTGCCGGCACCAGGGGTCGCAATCGCAACGCCTCCGGCGCTGGGCGCCGTCGCTGGCGCCGCGCCGCTGATCGGTCGCGACGATGAGCTCGGTGCGCTCGACTCGCTCTTCGCGTCCGTCGGTGACTCGGGTCCGGTGGTCGCGGTCATCGAGGGAGAACCGGGCATCGGCAAGACAGCACTGGTCGAGGCGTGGATCCGGCGGCTCCCACCCGACGTGACCGTGCTGCCGGCGCGATGCGACCAGCTGAGCGGGACGCTGCCGTTGCAGCCGGTGCTGCAGCTGCTGCGCAGGCACATCGCGCGGGCATCGCCGGCGCCGAGCGCAGCGCTCGGCGGCGACGCTCCCTTGCTCGGCCCATTGCTGCACGACACACCATCCGATGCGAGGCCCTCGCTCGAGGCGGCACAGGCGCTGGCCTCGTCGCCGGCGGGGCTCGCGCTGCTCACGGCCGCGCTGCGTCGCGTCATCGTGCGCCTCTGCACTGCACCGGGAGTCGTGTTCATCGACGACGTGCACCGGGCGGATGCCGTGAGCGTCGCGTTCATCGCAGAACTCGCGATGATGGAGCGGATTCCGATCCTGATCGTGCTGGCGCGGCGCACGGGCGAGGGGTTGCAGCTGCCGTCGGCGCACGTGCTCACGCTGCAAGCGCTGACTCTCGACGACGTCCGCAGTCTTGTCGGTGAGGCGCGAGCGGCGACGCTGCACCAGCGCAGCGACGGCAACCCATTGTTCCTCACCGAGCTCGCCCGTGCGGACCGTGACAGCGAGATGCCGCCGTCCGTGCAGGCGCTCGCCGCCGCCCGCATCGGTGAAGCCGGAGCCGCGGCGGACACGCTGCAGGCCGCCGCGGTGCTGGGATCGCGAGTCGATCTCGACCTGCTCGCCGAGGTGCTGGTCCGCAACGGGGTCGGCGTGCTCGGCGACCTCGATGCGGGTGCTCGCCTCGGCCTGCTCGATGAGCGCGAAGGCGCATACGTCTTCAGACACGAGCTGCTGCGTGAGGCCCTCGAGGGGATGACGCCGCGGCCGCGGCGGCGGCTGCTCCATCGTGAGGGGGCGGTGGCGCTGGCCAGGCGACCGCAGGCAGATCCGATGGAGGTCGCGTATCACGCCCGGCTGTGCGGCGCCGGTCGCATCGCGGCTGAGGCCCTGACCCGCGCCAGCCGCCTGGCCGCCGATCGCTTCGACTACGCCACTGCGGAGACGCTCGCGACCGAGGCGATCGCGGCGGACGACATCCCCGCCGCGCGCTCGCAGCGCGCCGTCGTGCTGCTGCGCCAGGCCCGCTACGACGACGCGCGGCACGACGCGGAAGAGGCCGTGCGCCATGGTGACGACCCCGATGCCCTCGAGGTGGCGGGTGCGGTCGCGTACTACTGCCGCGATTTCGGCCGTGCCGCGACGCTCGGAAACGCGCTCGAGGAGCATGCGCACGATGCCGTGCAGCGCGTCCAGGGGATCGTCGTCCGCGCTCGAGCGCTCCATGCCGCCGGCGACGTCGCCGCAGCGGATGGGGAGATGAGACGCGCCGTCGAGCTGTGCGCGGTGCACCGGCTTCCCCGCCCCGTGTCGGTCCTGGCATTTCTCAGGGTGCACGTGGGAGACGCCAGGGGTGCGGTCGACGCGATCAGGGCGAGTCCGTATGCGGACCGCGACGCGCTCTCCACGGTGTACACGCCGGTCCACGCGCAGTTCACCCTCGGCTATGCGCTCGCGACCTGCGGCGAGGCCGGAGAGGCGCTCCGCGTCCTCGATCGCGCCTCCACCGAGGCCCAGCGCCGCGGCCTGACGCGGTACATCTCCCTCGGCGCCAACATGTGCTCGTGGGTGCTGCGCAACATCGGCGAGGTCGAGCGGGCCCGTGACCACAATGCGTTTGCCAGCAGCGGCGCGCGCAACGCCGGCTACCGCGAGCTCGAGGTGTACGCGACCCTCGACCCCTGCGACGACGCCATCGCCGCCGGTGCCGTCGAGGAGGCCGAGCAGCTCATGGCGTCAGCACGCGACCTGATGCGCGAGCCGTACGCGTATTCGTGGCGGCATCGGCTCCGTCTCACACTGCTGGAGGGTCGATGCGCCCTGGTACGCGGCGATCGCGCAACCGCACGCCGGCGCGCTGCCGAGCTCATCACGGCCGCGAACGACCGCCGAGCACTGCGGTATGTGGTGCTCGGTAAGACATTGCAGCTGCAGACCGGAGCAGGGGAGGGCGCACGCACACTCAGGGACGCGCACATCACCCGGCTCAGCGAGACGCTCGGCACCGTCGCGGGAGTCGAGGCGTGGTGGCTGCTCGGTGAGATCGGCGCGGCCTGGTCATCGGCACGCTGTTTCGATCTCGCGGCTCAGCAGCGCGATCGCCTCGTCGCGTCGCTCGACGGCGACGCACGCGAGCGATTCGTCGCCTATGCGGCCGCGCGGCTCGTCAGGATGAGGAGTCGCGGGCGCACCGGCTGACGGTTGCGCCGCAGGGCTTCGACGGCGCGCGCCGTGAACTCGGCGCGCTGGTCACGCGTCAGAGACGCGAGAAACGGCGCGAGGTGGGCCATGCCGCTGCGATACGTCACGATGTCCTCGGCGCGTTCGAGCGCGGGCACGTGCCTGATGTCGACGACGTGCGCGTCCCGCAGCCCCGCATCGTTCGCGCAGCGCAGCAGGAGATGTGGGGTGTTGCTGCGCGGCTCCGTGACCGTCTTGAGCTCGACGTACCAGGAAGGCCGTTGAAACCCGAACTCCACCGCGACGTCGTCGACCGCGTGCTTCGATTCGTGGGGCGGCGCTTCGCCGAACACGGCGACGGTGACGCTGCCACCGGGAGTCACGACGCGGGCGAGTTCGGAGAGCGCCCTCGAGGGCGTGTGGACGTGCGAGATGGCGAAGCCGCTGACCGCGGCGTCGAAGGCGGCGTCACGAAAGGGCAGCTCGAGGATGTCGCCGGCGACGCAGCCGCAAACGGCGCCGTCGACGTAGGAGAGCATGTCCGGCGAGGCATCGAGCGCCACCATCCTCGCACCTCTGCGACCGAGCGCACGGCAGAGCGCGCCGGTTCCGGCACCGGCGTCGAGGACCGTCTTCCCGCGCGGGTCGCCGTCGACGTGCGCGGCGATCATCTCCGCAAGCCGGTCGTAGAGCAGCGCGGCGCCGCTCGCCCAGGCCCCGGCGGCGCCCTCGTACGCGCCGCGCAGGTCGGTCACAGCAGGGGGAGCGCGGCCCGCAATTGCTGGCTCCACCATGCGTACTCGACGTCGTCACCGGTCTTCGACCAGGCGAGCTGGAGGAAGGCGCCCGCGAGGGCGACACGAAGGTGGGCGTCCCACCAGGGAGCGGTGTCGATGCCGTGTGCGTCGAGCGCCGCCCGGTACGCATCGATCGCAGCCTCCTTCGTCTCCGGAAGGCGGTCGCAGTTGACCGCGAGATACCAGGCGAGATCCATCAGCGGCGACGCCTGGCCGCAGCGATCCCAGTCGAGGAGGATGGTCGATGCGCCGTCGGCGCCGAGGTTGCCGAACTTCCAGTCGCCGTGGATGAGCGTCTGCGCCTTCGATCCGAGCACGCGGCCGAGCGGCGCGGGGTCGGCGGCGAGGGCTCGCAGGATTCGCGTGTCCTCCGGATGGGTGCGGTCGAGCCCCGTCCAGCCTTGGCGAACCGCGCGCGGCACGGGATCGGTACCACCGCGGGCGAGCTCCAGCGCCGCCATGGTCGGCGTCAGGATCGTGTAGTGGTGGAGGAGCGGGATGAGCCCCACGCTGTCGCGAAAGCCCCAGTACGCGGCGTGCATCTCCGCCATGTGTGCCAGGAACGCGCGATGCGCTGCCAGCGACACCGTGTCGGACCCCGGGGGCACGAGACTTGCCGAGACGTCGCGCAGCAGCAGCGCGGCACCGCGATGTCCCTGCGGAGATGTGAACGGCGCGCAGGCGATGAGCGCGTCGTCGATGGCCGCCGGAAGATGATCCAGCAGATGCGACACGTGCAGCGTCACCTGATAGCACTCCAGGTCGCCGGTGCCGCGCATGATCCAGTCGTCGTCGACGCACACGCGCTTCAGCACGAGTGGCACCCCGTCGATCTGCACTCGCTCGAAGCGGCCGCCCGAGAGCGAGTCCGACGTCTTCCATTCGGCGCGGTGCGTCACGCCGGCAAGGAGCGCGTCGAGCGACGGCTCCAAGCGCACGGATCGGCGCCGCGTGCCCGCGTCCTTGGCAGTGAGATTCACAACCGGATCGTAGGGCGTGCCGGTTGCAGACGGGTTGCGGTCAGGCCCTCGACGGCGCGCACGACCGCGCATGCGGGCTGCCACATCGCGGTTCACGTCGCGCGCCAGTCGGGAAGGTGCAGTAATACGCCAGCGACGAACGCGAGGGGCGCTAATGGAGCCGATCAGGCCTGGGCGAGCAGGATCCAGTTCCTGGGCGAGCAGGATCCAGTTGTTGATGAGCGACTGCAGCTGATCCACGAGGGGTACCTCCAGACACGTTTCCGGCGGTCACCCCTCTGACCGCAACGGCGAAGGCCGGTCCGAAGATGCTACTAGCGCTGAAGCGCTACAATAGCGCTTGATGGCAACCATCCAAGTTCGCGAGATTCCGGAGGAGTCGTACGAGACCTTGCGGCGCCGCGCACGGCGGCACGGGATGTCGATGCAGGCGTATGTACGGCGCGAGTTGATCGCCCTGGCGGGCCGGCCGAACAAGGAGGAGGCACTCGAAGCCATCGACGCGGCCATCGAGCGTCTTGGCCTGTCGCAGCCATCGATCGGATCGATCCTGGAAGACCTGGCGGCCGACCGCCGCTGACAGGGCATGGCGCTGGTCGTCGATGCGTCCGGTCTCGTCCATGCCGTGCTCGGCACCTCACCCGAGGCGCGCGGGCTGCGGCGACGTCTCGGGGATGAGGAGTGCCACGCGCCGCATCTGATCGACGCGGAGGTCGGAAACGTGCTGCGACGCCGCGTCGTGCGCGGCGAGCTTCCTCCTCACTTCGGGCTGGCGCTGCTGCGCGCCGGCGGAGCCCTGATCGACCGCCTTTACGAGATGTCCTCGTCGCTCGCGCAGGCCGCCTGGGCGCTCCGCGACCGGGTGAGCTTCTACGACGCCCTGTACGTTGCGGTGGCGTTGGCACTCAGCTGTCCTCTGATAACGGCTGACGGGCGGTTGGCACGCACGCCGACGCTTCCATGCACGGTGGAACTGATCGGCCCGTAGGCGGTGCGCAGCCGGGCGAGACGTTAGAGTTCGGGGAGGTAATTCGCCAAACGCGAATGTCAGCGGCGCTTAACTCTCGCGATGTGCACTTGGCAGAAGCGCGCGTTGGCACAGATGATCGGAGCGGGCTGTACACGTCCGGCGGCTGCTGGGTGGTGAACCGGGAGGCGTGAGACGCGCATCTCGCAATTTCTCCCATTCGCGGTGACCGGACGATGCCGGTGCCGCGGCGGCTCAGACCGCGTGCAGCACCTCGCCGCCGTACACGAGCGGGTGCTCGGGCTGCAGCTGGTCGGCCAGCGCGTTGAACTCCTGAAACCCCGGATCGCTGTCGTGCTCACTGTGCTGCGCGTGGCTCGGGACCTCGACGACGATCGCGTACTTTGCGATGTCGCCTCTGTCATCGGTGCCGAACGCCACGCGCGAGATGCGCGCGCTGAGAAAGCTGCCGCGCTCCTTCAGCTCTCGCCAGCGGGGCAGCTCCCGCTCCTCGAAGAGCCGCTCATACTCGGCCGCCTGTTCCGCCCGGATGTGGATGACGATGACGTCCAGCTCGCTCACGATGCATGTCCTCCCGTGCTCTTGGCGCTCTGCGGCGGCGCAGCGTAGCGCCGCGCGCCGCGGCACGCACGCCAACCCTCGTTGCGCAGATCCCGTAGGCTCGTGGCATGAGGGTCAAGGTGCAGCTGTCACTGGGACTTGCGATCGCAGCGGGTCTGCTGGTCGCGGCGGTGTGGCTCTGGCTGCACAACCTGGGCATCTTCGGCGCGCCGGTGGGCGCCCTCGCAGTGGGGGTCGGTTGGGCCGCCGTCGACAACACGCTCATCTACCCCGCCGAGCGCGCGCGCCGCGCGGCGGCCGCAGCCGAGGCTCCGGAGCCGACCGAGGTCACCGTCCAGCAGTAACCGAGTTGAGAAACCCGGTCACGCGATCGCGGATCGCGTCGCCGATGTCGCGCAGGATGGCAGACTGACCGATCGCCGTGTTGCGGGTCTCGCTGTTCAGCTGCTGAAACAGCACCGACAGCGGGAGCTGCAAGCCGCCCAGCGGTGAGGAGGCCGGCGACGGACCCGGCGATGCCTGCGGCACGGGGATCCCGCTGGGCGCGGCCGATGCCGCGGATACTCCTGGCGCGGCGCCCGCGGATGGGGCAGGACCCCACGTCAGCGACGCGCCCTGCGGCGCTGTTCCGGCGCGCAGCGCGATGACGACAGCGATGACGGCCGCGATGAGCCCGGCGCCGGCGAGCAAGCGATGGTGAGCGAACATGAGCGAGCGCACCTCCATGAGAGCTGGCGGTCGCCCCTCCGGCCGGCCGGGCCGCGTCCGGCGATGAGCAGAGTACCACAGATCTGTGTAGCTCAAGCACGGCTTGCGCCGCGGGTCGCGCCTCGCCGAGACTGTGCGCGTGAGCGCGACCGACGACCTCGATGGCTATGGACCGCGGGCGGGCCAGACACCGCTCGACCGCCTGCTGGAGGACGCGCGCACGCTCTCGCCGGCGGGGATCGAGCGCGTTGCGGGCGGCTGGGACCGCCACGGCGGCGACAATCTGCACGAAGCGCAGCAAGCTGCGCTGCGCGGCATCGAGGCGACGGGCCGCGGCGGGCAGTGGGACGAGCTGCGCAACCGGCTGCTCGGCCTCACCGAGCGCGGCGAGCCTCTCGTCGCCTGGCGGGAGGAGCACGGGCCCATCGGGCACAAGGCCGAGGACGCGCTCCTCGCTGCGGCGCTGGCACTGACCGCCGCGGATGTTCTTGACCGCGAGCACCGCGCCGCGCTCGTGCGGCCCATGGGCGAAGCGCTTCCCTGGCTCCTCTGAGCGTCCAGGCACCCACGTCGGCGCCTCCCCAATCGCGCGACCGGGCGCCCGATCGCCCGTGCGAGGTGCCACCATCTGATTGAAGTGAGCGAGACGGTCGCCGTCACTCTCCCGGCGATGGGGGAGTCGGTTGCAGAGGGCACCGTCGCGCGCTGGGTCAAGGCTGTCGGCGACACGGTGCGCGAAGGCGAAACGGTGGTCGAGGTCACCACCGACAAGGTGGACGTCGAGGTGCCCGCGCCCGCGTCCGGCCGCCTGGAGGAGATCGTCGTCGCGGAAGGAGACACCGTGGAGGTGGGCTCGATCCTGGCACGCATCGCCGCCGGTGCCAGCAACGGTGATGGCGCTGCCCGGCCGGCGGCCCCCGCCGGCGACGGCGCGGCCTCCCGGCAGAGCGTTGCTTCCACGGAGACGGTCGTTGCCCGCCCGGCGGCTGTTCCGCCCGCGCGGACGCCGGAGAAGCCGCAGGCGCGACCGGCGGAGCAGCTGCCGCCGCTCCCGGTGGAGGAGCCCCCGGCGCCGCCGGCGGAGGTGCCACCGGAGCCACCGATCGCAGCCGAAACCGGCGCCGGCGTGACCGCTCAGGCAACACCCCTGGCGCGCCGCCGTGCCTCGATCGACGGTGTCGACCTGGCCGCCATCTCGGGCACGGGTCCCGACGGATTGGTGCGCAGTGCAGACGTGGCTCGCGGCAGGGCGTCCGCTCCGGCTGCGTCACCTCCGCGGGCGCGGGCTCCGCTGCCGGCGGCGCCTGCTGCGCCGGCCGAGGCCGAGGTGCTGCGCGGTCCAGCGGCGGTGCTCGTCGACTACATGGAGCGCAGCCGCGAGATCCCCACAGCGACGTCGTTCAGGACCATCTCGGTAACCACGCTCGACGCCCGCCGCCGCGAGCTCAACACGGCGCTGAGCGCCGCCGGCCGCCCGCTCAAGGTGTCATTCACGCACCTCATCGCCTACGCCATCGCGCGCGCCGCGAAGGAGACGCCGCAGATGACGGTGCACTTCGCGCGCACCGGCGAGGGCAAGCCCGCGCGCGTGCCCGGCGGCACCGGTCTCGGCACCGCGGTGGACAGCGTTCGTCCTGACGGCTCGCGCTTCCTCATCGTGCCGGTGATCACGGGTGCGGGCGAGCGCACCTTCGCGGACTTCCGTGAGGAGTACGAGCGGCTGATCGAGCGCGCGCGCACCAATGCGCTGAACCCCGACGAGCTGCGCGGCGCCAGCATCACGCTCACCAACCCCGGCGGCATCGGGACCGTGGCCTCGGTGCCCCGGCTGATGCCGGAGCAGGCCGCCATCATCGCCGTGGGCGCGATCGAGTATCCGGCCGAGTGGCGTGGCGTCGACGACGCGCGCCGCCGCGACCTCGGCATCGGCAAGGTCATGACGATGACGAGCACGTACGACCATCGGGTCATCCAGGGCGCGCAGTCGGGTGAGTTCCTGGCTCGCATCGAGGCGCTGCTCGACGGCGCCGACGGGTTCTACGACGACGTGTTCGCCTCGCTGCAGGTGCCCGCGCCCTCGGCAATCCCCTCGCCATCGGCGTCCGCCGTCGTGGTCGCACCGGTGGAGGCGCGCGCGGCGGAGGGCTCGCCCGGCCGCCGGCTGCTGGCGGCGATGCAGGCGGCCACGTCGCTGGTGAAGGCGCACCGCACGCACGGACACCTCGGCGCCCACCTCGACCCGCTGGGCACCCCGCCGATCGGCGATCCGGCGATGAACCCCGACACGTACGGGCTGACACCTGATCTCATGCAGCGCATCCCGGCGGACCTGCTGCGCGTGTACGTGCCGGGTCCCACGCTCGCCGACGTGCTGCCCGTGCTGCGCCGCACCTACTGCGGCACGATCGCCTTCGAGATCGAGCACATCTCCAGCCACGAGCAGCGCGTCTGGCTGCGCGAGCACATCGAGTCGGGTGCCTACCGGCTGCCGTTCAGCCCGGAGCAGCGCATGCGCTTGCTGAGCCGCCTGACCAAGGTGGACGCGATGGAGCGCTACCTGCGGCGCACGTTCCTCGGCCAGAAGACGTTCTCAATAGAGGGACTCGACGCGATGGTCCCGATGCTCGAGGAGCTGCTCACGCTGGCGGCCGACGACGGCATCCACGAGTCCGTGATCGGCACCGCGCATCGCGGCCGGCTGGCGATCACCGCGCACGTCGCCAACCGTCCCTACGAGGCGATCCTCAACGCGTTCGAGCTCGCCGAATGGCAGCGCCCCGGGGGCGACGTCAACGGCGACGTCAAGTACCACCTGGGAACGCAGGGCACCTATCTCACGCATACGGGTCGGGCCATCGCGGTTCGCGTGCTGGCGAACCCGAGCCACCTGGAGGCGGTCGACCCGGTGGTGGAGGGCTGGACGCGTGCCGAGCAGACGCAGCGCCACGCTGCCACGGTGCACCTCGACCGCAATGCGGCCATGGCCGTGCTCATCCACGGCGACGCCGCCTTCGTCGGTCAGGGCGTGGTGGCCGAGGTGCTCAACATGCAGTCACTGTCCGGCTACTCGACCGGGGGCACCGTGCACCTGATTGCGGACAACCAGCTCGGCTTCACCACGCCGCCCGACGAGGGCCGCTCCACGCGCTACGCGTCAGACCTGGCGAAGGGCTTCGACATCCCGATCGTTCATGTCAATGCTGACGATATCGAGGCGTGCGAGTCGGCGATACACCTGGCCTTCGACTACCGCCAGCGATACCAGTGCGATGTCGTCCTCCACCTGATCGGCTACCGCCGCTTCGGCCACAACGAGACCGACGAGCCCGCGTACACGCAGCCGCTGATGTACCGCAGGATCCGCGAGCACCCCACGGTGCGCGAGATCTACGCCACGCAGCTCGTGGAGCAGGGCATCGCCACCCAGGAGCATGTGGACCGGCTGGCGGAGGAGGCGTACGAGCGCGTGGCGGCGGCGCACCGCCGCGTCAAGGCCAACCTCGAGAACGAGCTCGACACCGACCACCACGAGCACCGCGCCACCAACCTCGACGACATCACGCTGCCCACGCATGTCGACGCCACCCTGCTTCGCGAGCTCAACAACGAGCTGCTCAGCTTCCCCGAGGGCTTCACCGCCCAGGTCAAGCTCACCCGGCAGATGGATCGCCGCCGCGACGGCTTCGAGAAGGGACCGATCGACTGGGGCACCTCCGAGTCTCTGGCGTACGCGTCGCTGCTGCTCGAAGGCCACCCGATCCGCCTCACGGGGCAGGACACGGTGCGCGGCACCTTCAGCCAGCGGCACCTCGCGTTCCACGACGAGCGCACGGGCGAGGAGTGGATCCCGATGCAGCACCTGCGCCACGCGCAGGCAACGTTCGAGGTGCACAACAGCCCGCTGAGCGAGGTGAGCTGCGTGGGGTTCGAGTACGGGTACAGCACCTCCGACCCGGAGTCCTTCGTGATCTGGGAGGCGCAGTACGGCGACTTCGTCAACGGTGCGCAGGTGATCGTCGACCAGTTCATCGTGTCGGCGCGCGCCAAGTGGGGGCAGCGCTCACGTCTGACGCTGCTGCTGCCGCACGGCTACGAGGGCAGCGGGCCGGAGCACTCCAGCGCGCGCATCGAGCGCTTCCTGCAGCTGAGCGCCGACGGCAATATGCGCGTGGCCAACTGCTCCACCGCCGCTCAGCTCTTCCACCTTCTGCGCAACCAGGGCCTGTCGAGAGACCCGCGTCCGCTCATCCTCTTCTCGCCGAAGTCGCTGCTGCGCCTCCCGGAGGCGGGCGCGACGCTGACGCAGCTCAGTGAAGGCGGCTTCCAGACGGTGATCGACGATGCGGCGGTGGAGCAGCCCGAGGCGGTGACGTCGCTCCTGCTCTGCTCCGGTCGCATCTACTACGACCTCAGCCTGCACACGCTTCGGTCGCGCGCCTCCGATCTGGCCATCGCGCGCGTGGAGCTCCTGCACCCGATGCCGGTCGACGACATCGTGCACCTCGTCGAGCGCTATCCCAACCTGGAACACGTGTACTGGGTGCAGGAGGAACCGCAGAACATGGGCGCCTGGCCGCACGTGGAAGAGCAGCTCGCGCTGCGCCGGCCGCTGCACGTGCATTGGGACTACATCGGCCGGCCGCGACGGGCGAGTCCGTCCGAGGGCTACACCGGCTCCCACAAGCTGGAACAGGAGCGCATCCTCACCGAGGCACTGGCGACGTCGAACGCGCTGCGCGAGTTCGCGCTGCCGGCGCCCGCGGCGCCCGAACGGAGCGAGTGAGTCAGCGCGTCGTCGTGCTCGGCGGTGGTCCCGCGGGCGACGTGGCCGCGCTGCGCGCGGCGCAGCTGGGCGCGGACACGACGCTGATCGAGCGCGCCGAGCTGGGTGGCACCTGCCTCAACTGGGGGTGCATCCCCACCAAGTCGCTGCTCGCCGGCGCCGACCTGCTGCGCAAGATTCGCAGTGCGGCCGACTTCGGCATCCGTGTACCGGATCCGGAGGTCGATTTCCCGCGGATGATGGCGCGCAAGGAGGAGGTGGTGCACGCCATGCGCAACGGCGTCGCGGCGGCGTGCAAACGCCGCAAGGTGCGCGTGGTCAAAGCGCAGGGCGTCGTGGAGCGCGACTCCGTCGTCGCCGGCGGTGAGCAGTTCCCATTCGACCAGCTGGTCGTCTGCGTGGGCACCGAGCCGTCAGGCCTGCCCGGTATCGACATGGACCACCCGGCGGTGGTGACGTCGAACGGCATCCTGCGGTTGGAGCGTGTGCCGCGGCATCTGCTCGTGATCGGCGGGGGCGTGGTGGGCTGCGAGTTCGCCAGCCTGTTCGTGGCGCTGGGGTCGCAGGTGACGGTGGTCGAGGTGCTGCCCCAGATCCTGGGCGGCGTCGACCCGCGGATCGTGCAGCAGTTCCGCCGCCGCGTGGAGAAGGAAGGCATCGTGTTTCACACCGGGCTGCGGCTCGAGACCGTCGACTACGGCGCCGAGGGCGTGAGCGCGCATCTCGACGACGGCTCCACAGTCGAGGCCGATTGCATGCTGATCTCGGTGGGCCGGCGGGCGCAGACGCGCGGCATCGGCCTCGAGGAGGTGGGCGTGGAGATCGATCCGCAGGACCACGTCGTCGTCGACGACATGCTGCGCACCGCCAACCCGCGCATCTGGGGCGCCGGGACTGCATCGGCGGGCTGCAGCTGGCCCACCTGGGCAGCGCCGAAGGCGCGCGCGCCGTGGAGAACGCGCTGCAGCACCACGTCATGCCCATGGACCGCACCGTGGTGCCGGCCTGCATCTACACGCATCCAGAAATTGCCATGGTCGGCTACAACACCGAGACCGCGCAAGCAGAGGGAATCGAGGTGAAGACCGGCCAGGCGCGCTACCTGGGCAACGGCAAGGCGCTCGGCGAGGGCGAGCCCGACGGTGTCGCGCAGCTGTACGCCGATTCGCGCACCGACCTGCTCGTGGGCGCCACGGTGATGGGCGCGCACGCGGTGGAGATCATCCACGAGGTGGCCGTGGCGATCAGCGACGGGCTGACGATGGACGACCTCGGCGCTGTGATCCACGCGCATCCCACCGTCAGCGAGCTGATCATGGACTCCGCCGAGCAGGGCGAGGGTGTGGCGCCGTACCTGAGCTGACGCGGCTTGTCCCGCCTCCGGCGGTCGCCTACAGTGCGGAGCGTCGCCTTGTGCTCGTCGATTGCGCGTGCGGCGCGCGAGCACTGGGTCACGAAAGGAGCTCGGCATGGTCCGTCATCGAATGCACACCGTTTTTGCCCTGGGCAGCTTCCGTGAAGGGGTTCAATGGGTGAACGACCTCAATGAGGCATGTCGCAATGGGGGCTGCGCCGAGGGCCGGCTCTGGGCAACCGGTTTCGGCAAGGTCAACGACGTCGTGATCGAGTTCGAGTTCGAGAGCTATGCCGCGCTGGAGGCCGACTTCAGACGCTTCTCCAGCAACGCCGAGATCATGACCGTCTTCCGGCGGGGCAAGGAGGTGCGCGCGCCTGAGCACTGGCCGTGGGACGAGGTCATCGAGGAGGCGCCGGCGCTCGCCTGAGGGGGGTCAGCCGACCTCCCGCCGCAGCGCCTCGGCGCGGCGGCGAGAGCGCCGGTACGCCAGCAGCCGGCGCACGGCGAGCAGCTCGACGGCAGCCGCGCTGAGCGCCGCGACGGCGAGCACGAGCAGCGCGATGCCCAGCC
>DASUWI010000039.1:0-46558 GCA_036378495.1 Candidatus Dormiibacterota bacterium | reverse complement strand
ACCTGCGCTACTACGACAGCGACCGCGCTCACACCGGCCGCTACACTCGCGGCCGAACCCCAGAGCAAGTCTTAGGCAAGGTGAAAATGTGGACGCGTTAGCTCAAATGCGTCGGCACATCTCGGAGGCAGGACAGCTTAGTCCGGATCAGAGCCACCAAAGCAGCCCGAGGGAGACCAGATTGCCGAACCTCCACGCCTCCCGTGGGAAACTCGGTCGCAGCTTTCGCTCCCATCCGAGCCCAGCGCCCCCGAGTGCCGTGACGCTCATACAGATCCACACGACGCCGCAAATGACGAGCACGCCTGTGGCGACGCTCGCGATGCGAGCCCCAAGCAACAGTGCCGCCAGCCCGATCCCAATGCCCAGCGCACTTTGGACCTGGACTTTGCGCGGGGCGCTCAACCGCGGCCGGGCCATTAATCGAGGTGCTCGTCGATCCGCCAGCGGAGGCCGTCCACGGTGGAAGAGGACCACGACCGCAGCGCCCGGTCAACTGTCAATGGCACATTGGCGCATCCTCGCGTGGTGGCGACCTGTCTCGCTCGAGAACGACGACGTCCTTCCGCTCGCACGCAGCCAAGAGGAGGCCACCAGTAACGGCTTGGTCAACGCACTACAACTAGGCCGAGCGGAGAAGTTGATCGACCCGCTGATGCGACAACCGGAGAACATCAGCAGCGTCGCGACGTGAGAGGCCAGCTTGAACGAGGGCTTGTGCTGCCGCTCGTGTGGCTCGAGCGGCGTCATATTCAGCGGCAGTTGCGCGCTCGCGGCTGCGCCGCGCCGCCTCCGCCGCTCTTCGTACATCGATAGGAAGCCTCAGCCGCAACTCGACCTTGATGGCGTCGCGAGCGACATCCGGATCACGTTCGCCGGCGTCGATACGGCCCACCTCGATCCAAAGGGCGATCGCGTCCTGCAGGTGGCGACGGAGACCAGCCAACGTGCGAGCGTGCGTATGCACACCGCGCAGCGCCGGGACGCTGGCGATCCAGTTGCCCGCCTCATCGCGTTCGACGTCGGCGATGTACGCCGTGTCGCTCACATCTGAAGCCATCGCTTGCCGAGGCACGGCTCGAGATCGCGCTCGATCGCCCGCAGCGTGCCGCTGGGAAGATCGCCGCTGTGGACCGGGATGACTGTCTGACAACTGTCGCATCGAACCACCAGATGGGAACCGCTCTGTCTCACCTCGATGCAGCCCCGGCGGCGGAGCAGCTGCCGAAGCTTGGTGACCGACACAAAGCATAGTCTATGCGACTAGACAACTAGCTGGCTAGTTTGCTAGACACTGCATGGGCTGCGCCGTCCGACCGGGACACCAAGAGGCTTCCCAGGGCCTCATCGTTCCACCGGGAGGAACGCCCCCCGTCTACGCCGTTATGGTCCAGGAGCCAACGCGCCAGCAACAGGATGCGGTCAACGCTGGTGGCGTTGGAACGACAGGAAGAACGATCCGCTGAGGCCCTGGACACAGACGGGAGTTGCCGGTGATTGATGACTGCTGGCATCGTCCGCCAAGGCTCCTCGGGCCAGCCGGGCTGTGAGCAGATTCGCCCTACAGCCCCTTCTGCGAGCGCCGGCCCGGGACCGCGGCACGCCGGGGTACATTTGCGCGGCCATCTCGGGGTGCAGGTTGCGATGGCAAGCGCTGAGTCACACGATGCCGTCGTTCATCGTTGCCGGCTCGGCCAGTTCACTGTCTCCGACGACGGCCCCGAAGAAACGGTACGCCCACTCCTCGGCAAAGCGCCGCGAACCAGCGAAGACAATCGGCACGTCCAGGTATCGGACGGCCAGGCGTCCGAGCATGTCGGCAAGCCAGGACCCCCGGCCGGGCTGGGTGCGGAAGAGGTCAGGGTAGTCGCCCTCGACGACGACAGCGGCAGCGCCGCCCTGCTCGGCGAGCCGCTGCAGCTGGAACGCCAGGCTGCCATCCGAGAGCGACGTCGCCAGGTTCTCCAGCGTCTTGCGCTCGACCAGGCCGACGATTCTGTCCCCGACGACCGCGGCGTAGTCGCCGGCGGGGAGGGTGCGGCGTTCGACAGACACAGCGCGGTTGGCGAATCGCCACCCGTACTTCTCCCGGGTGTCGACGGCAACGGAGAGCGGTCCGGCGGCACGCCCTCGAGGCACCCTGGCGCCGGGGTTTGCGGCCTGCACCGTCTTCTGGGTCTGCCACCACACCGCCGGACGGCCTCGCGCCTGGGTGAAGACGAATTGAGAGCGCGCCAACTGCGGCCGGTTGAGCACGAGGTCGATGGCGGCGCCGCGACGGCGGCAGAGCAGCACCTCAGCCTCGTCGACCAGACCGGCGCCGTCATCCCAGGGCGTGCCCTCCGACGAGCAGAACACCCGCGCCGCCCGCGGCCATGGCTCCCTTGCCTTGAGCACCAAGCCACCGTCGACCGGCAGCCAGATCAGGAATGGGAGCCGGCTGTCGCGATCGGGGTTGCGAGCCACGCGGAACCGTGCAGGCATGAGCTGCGATCGGTCAGACCTTGCGGTACGCGCGCACCGCAAGCGGGATGAACACGAGCAGTATCCCCGCCAGCCAGGCCAGGCTCTCCCACAACGACGGATTCAGCGGGCCGCCCAGCGCCAGCGCCCGCATCGTGTTGATCACGAGCGTCACCGGCTGATTGCTGGCAAACCCCTGCAGCCATGTGGGCATCGTGGCGATCGGCACGAACGCCGAGCTGACGAACGTCAGCGGGAACAGCCAGATCAGCCCGAACGCCTGCGTCGACTCCTCGTCCTTTATCGCCAGCCCGATGTACGCGGCGACGCACGCCAGCGTGACCCCGAACGCCTCGGCGAGCAGCACCATCCCGATCGCGCTGAGCACGCCGTTCTCGAAACGGAAGCCCACCGCGTACCCGATGGCGACGATCACCAGGATCGTGACCATCATGCGCACCGCGTCGGCCGCCAGACGTCCCAACAGAAACGCCGACCGTGCCATCGGGAGTGAACGCAGGCGATCGACCACGCCCTTCTTCGCTTCCTGCGCCAGCGCAATCGCGGTGGCAAACGTCGCGAACGCGGCCGTCTGCCCGATGATCCCCGGCATCAGATAGCTGACGTACCCGCCCTGCGTGTTCACCGGGATCGCGCCACCGAACACATACCGGAACAGCAGCACGAAGATGACCGGCTGCACGATGGTGAAGACGATGTAGGCGGGCACGCGAAGCCAGACGAGAAGATTCCTCCACGTCATCACCCAGGTGTCGCTGAGCGTCCAGCGCAGCAGCTGCCCTGCAGTGGGGCGTGCGACGTTCCGCGTGATCACTGCCATTGATTCACACTCCTGCGCCACCGGCGCGCCGGCCACGCCGTCGCGGTTGCGCTGCCTCGTCATCCTCCGCGGTGCGCCCTGTCACCGCGAGGAATACGTCGTCGAGTGACGGACGCCGGAGTGCCAGCCCGCTCGTGTGCACACCCGCCGAGTCGAGCTGGCGCACCGCGTCGACCAGCGCCTGCGACCCGCGGCTTCCCACGCGCACAGAGACGAGACGCGTGTCCTCATCAACCCGCGGATCGCTCTCCGAAAGGCTGCGCACGGCGTCCACGCCGCGCTGCAGCTGGCCACGGTCGTCGACGGTGAACTCGAGCACGTCGCCGCCCACCTGATCCTTCAACTGGTCGGACGTGCCGCGGGTGATGACCCGGCCATGGTCGACGACGATGATCTCGTCGGCGAGCTCGTCGGCCTCGTCCATGTACTGCGTCGTGAGCATGATCGTGGTGCCCCGCGCCGCGAGGTCGTGGATGATCTCCCACATGCGCAGCCGGGCCGGCGGGTCCAGTCCCGTCGTCGGCTCGTCGAGGAACAGCACGGCCGGGTCGCCCATCAGGCTCGCGGCCAGGTCGAGGCGCCGCTGCATGCCGCCCGAGTACGTCTTGGCGGGGCGGTCGGCGGCGTCCTCCAGCCCGAAGTTCTCGAGCAGGTCGTCGGTGCGCCGCTCGACGTCTGCGTGATCGAGGTGGCGCAGCCGGCCCATCATGCGCAGGTTCTCCCGGCCGGTCAGCTCCGGCTGGATCGCTGTCGCCTGGCCGGCGAGCGCGATCAGCCGCCGCACCGTCGCAGCCTCGCGCACCACGTCGAACCCCTCGATGCTGGCGCCGCCTGCGTCGGGGGAGAGCAGCGTCGCCAGGATGCGAACCATCGTCGTCTTGCCCGCTCCGTTCGGCCCGAGGACGCCGAGCACGCTGCCGCGGGCGACCGTCAGGTCGATGCCGCGCAGCGCATGCACGCTACCGAACGACTTCTGCAGCGAGTCGACGCGGATGGCTGGCGTGGTCCCGTTGGCAGAGGTGTCGGTGTCTCCTCCTGCGGGGCGCGCGCGCTCCGTGACCTGAGTCATCGCCTCTCTATCTCCTGGGTGCCGGCTGGTGGGGGCTGACGGTTTCGACGATACCAGGGGCCAAAACTCATCGCGCTGGAGACCCCGCGTTCCATCGGCGATGGGAAACAATCGCAGACGCCCATGACGAGCCGGATCACGGCGCTGAACTCGGCCGGGTTCGCCGCGCCCGCCGGGCTCACCGCGGCCCCGGTGGTGCTTGCGCCTCGACAGGGTCGCCTGCACGTCCTGCTGGTGCCCAGGACCGAGCCGCCGTTCGCCGGCACCTGGGCGCTGCCCGGCGGATTCATGTCGCCGAGCGAGCGCCCCGAGGGGACGGCGCAGCGCAAGCTCACCGAGAAGACCGGGGTGGGCGCCATCTATCTCGAGCAGCTGCAGACGTACGCGGACCCGGAGCAGGATCCGCGCGGCTGGATCCCGACCATCGCGTACCTCGCGCTGATCGACGCCGCGGTGCTCCGCGACGACTCCAACGCCCGCTGGGTGCCGGTGGACGACCTGCCCGCGCTGGCCTTCGACCACGAGCGCATCGTCGGCGACGGCGTCGAGCGGCTGCGGGGCAAGCTCTGGTGGTCGAACATCGCGGTCGGGCTGCTGCCGGAGCGGTTCACGATGCCGCAGGCGCGCGCCGTCTTCGAGGCGATCAGCGGCGTGCGCCACGAGCCGTCGAACTTCCGCCGCGAGCTGGAGCAGTCCGGGCTGGTCCGAGCCACCGGCGGCGTGGCCCGCGACCGGCCCGGCCGTCCAGCGGCCCTCTACGAGTTCGTCGAGCGGAGGCCGGCGTGGAGCCTGCGTCGGTCGCGGCCGCCGGCGACACTGCGCTCGCCCCGGTGACGCGCCCGCGCGCGCTCACGGGCGAGCCGTACGCGCTGTACTGCGACGAATACGAGCTCACCATGGCGCAGTCGTTCCTGCGCCACGACCAGAACGGGCTCGCCGCGTTCGAGCTCTCGGTGCGCACGCTGCCGGCCAACCGCGGCTATCTCGTCGCCGCCGGCCTCGAGCAGGTGCTCGCGCACCTCGGGTCGCTGCGTTTCGACGATGCGGCCATCGACTATCTGCGCGGCACCGGCACCTACGACACACACTTCCTGCAATTCCTCTCGGCGATGCGCTTCACCGGCAACGTCGATGCGGTGCCCGAGGGCACAGTCGTCGGTGCCGACACGCCGATCCTGCGCATCACCGCGCCGCGCATCGAGGCGACGCTCGTGGAGAGCTGGGTGCTGGCGACGATCAACCATCAGACGAGCATCGCCACCAAGGCGGCGCGCGTCGTCGACGCCGCCGGGGGCCGGCCGGTCTGGGACTTCGCATTGCGCCGCGTGCACGGACCCGAGGCGGGCGTCGCCGTGGCGCGCGCGGCGTACATCGGCGGTGCGGCCGGCTCCGCGACTGTCGTCGCGGGGCAGCGGATCGGCATTCCCACCACCGGCACCATGGCGCATCACTACGTTCTGCTCTTCGGACCGCACGGCGAACAGGCTGCGTACGAGCAGTTCCTGCACGACTACCCCGACCGCGCAACGCTGCTGATCGACACCTACGACACCGTGGCGGCGGTCGACCGTGTGGTGGCGGCGTCGCAGTCGACGGGGGTTCCCGTCACCGGTGTGCGCATCGACTCCGGTGACCTGCTCACGCTGTCCCGTGCGGTACGCGCGCGTCTCGACGCAGCCGGACTCGCGGAGACGCGCATCGTCGCCTCGGGCGATCTCGACGAGTTCCGCATCCACGAGCTGCTCGCGCATGCTGCGCCCGTCGACGCCTTCGGCGTGGGCACGATGATGGGAACGTCCTACGATGCGCCCGCGCTCGGCGGTGTGTACAAGCTCGTCGCGCAGGAGCACGACGGCGTGATGCAGGCGGTGATGAAGCACAGCACCGACAAGATCACCGAGCCAGGCGTTCACCAGGTCTTTCGCACCGAGGACGGCGACGCGGTCGGGCTGGACGGCGAGGCGCTCACGGGGCGCAGACTCGTGGAACGGGTGATGACCGCCGGAACCTCCCAGGACGTGCCGCCGCTGGCTGACATCCGTGAGCACGCGCGCGACGAGGTGGCGTCGCTGCCCGCAGCCGTGCGCCGCCTGACCGACCCGGAGCCATGGCCGGTGCGCCGCAGCCCGGCGCTGCGAGCCTTGCGGCGCAGTTTGGGGGCGCCCGAGTGAGCCGCGAGGAGACCGCGCTCGTCATCGCCGACGTGCAGCGCGACTTTCTGCCCGGCGGGGCGCTCGGCGTCGCCGGCGGCGACCAGGTGATCGAGCCGCTGCGCGCCCGCGTGAACGATGTCGGGTTGATCGTCGCCACGCGCGACTATCACCCGGCGAACCACTGCAGCTTCCACGCCCGCGGCGGACCGTGGCCGGCCCACTGCGTCATCGGCACACCCGGGGCGGCGATCCACCCGGAGATCGACGCCATCGCCCAGCTGGTCGTCAGCAAGGGCATGGACGCGGAGCGCGAGCAGTACTCGGCGTTCGACACCGGGCTCGGCGCGATGCTGCACGCCCACGGCGTCCGCCGGCTGATCATCGGCGGCCTGGCGACCGACTACTGCGTGCGCTACACGGCGCTGGGCGCGCGGCAGGCGGGGTTCGAGGTGGAGGTGATCGCGGAGGCCACGCGCGCCGTGGACGTCGAGCCCGGCGACGGGGAGCGAGCCCTCACCGAGATGCGTGCCGCCGGCGTCGTCATCGTGTGACTGGACGCTGCACGGCGCGGCGTAGACTGGCTGGAGATCGACATGGCAGGCAACGGACAACTGGAGTTCAGGGCCCCCACGCTGCCCAGCTTCGACTCGGTGGAGGAGGAGCGCCGCCACCGCAAGCAGCGTCTCGCCGCCGCCTTCCGGCTCTTCGCGCTGTACGGCTTCGACGAGGGCGTCGCCGGGCACATCACGGCGCGTGATCCCGAGAAGCCCGACCACTTCTGGGTCAACCCGTTCGGCATGTACTTCGGCCACATCCGCGCCAGCGACCTCATCCTGGTCAACCACGAGGGCGATGTGGTCGAGGGCAATCGCCCGGTGAACGCCGCGGCATTCACCATCCACTCACAGGTCCACAGGGCGCGTCCCGACGTGGTCGCCGCTGCGCACGCCCACTCGCCCTCGGGCAAGGCGTGGTCGACGCTGGGCCGGCCGCTGGATGCGATCACCCAGGACGCCTGCGCGTTCTTCGAGGATCAGTCGCTGCTCGACGACTACACGGGTGTGGTGGTCGACCTCGAGGAGGGGCGGCGCATCGGGCAGCGCCTGGGGGCCAACAAGGCGATCATCCTGCGCAACCACGGGCTGCTCACCGTCGGCGAGACCGTCGACGAAGCGGCGTGGTGGTTCATCACGATGGAGCGCTCCTGCCAGGCGCAGCTCGCCGCCGAGGCCGCGGGCACACCTGTGCTGATCGACGAGGACAGCGCGATGTCGACGCACAACATCGTGGGCAACAAGCTCGCCGGCTGGTTCAGCTTCCAGCCGCTGTACGAGCGCATCGTGCGCGAGCAGCCCGACCTTCTCGAGTAGCGAATGGCGGAACTCCGCACGCAGCGATGCGAGGTCTGCAGGCCGGGCACGCCGACGCTGCCACCCGGTGAGATCGCCGAGCTGCAGCGCGAGCTGCACGGCGGCTGGAGCGTTGTTGACGGCCGCATGCTGCAGCGTGACATCAAGTTCCCGGACTTCGCGAGCGCGATGGCGCGCGCGAACCAGATCGCGGGCATCGCCGAGGAGGAGGGGCACCACCCGGACCTGCGTGTTGGCTGGGGACATCTGGGCATCGATCTCACCACGCACGCGGCCCACGGGCTGACGCGCAACGACTTCATCCTCGCGGCCAAGATCGACGCGCTCGAATCATGATCGAGCGTCACGAACCGCAGGAGGATCCGATCCGCTGGCTGCAGGATCTCGGCATCGATCCGAGCACGTGGTCAGCCGGGCCGGGCACGCACTTCGGCGTGCACAGTCACGCGCAGCCGAAACGACTCTTCGTGCGGCGCGGCAGCATCAGCTTCAACGGCGAATGGCTGCACGCGCCTGCGGCGATCCGCATCCCGGCGAGACTCGAGCACAGCGCGGACGTCGGCGAAGCCGGCGTCGAGTGCGTCGAGGGGTTCGAGTAGCGGCTGCGTGAGCGCCGCATTCCTGCCTGGCAGACGTGGCGGGACAAGCGCGTGCTGTCCCTCGGTGACGCCGCACCTGCCTCCGCGCGGCGCATCGTCGCCAAAGCGGTCGCCGCAAACCTGCTCAACCCCAAGCTGACGCTCTTCTTCTTCGCGTTGTACGGCGTTGCCGCAGCCGCCGTGCGCCGTCAACTGATCGGGCGGCCTCGCGTCGTGCTCTACGCGCGGCGAGTGTTCGCAGCATCCTTCGCGGCTCTCGGCGCGCGGCTTGCGCTCACCGCACGGTAAGCGCGCCAGACACGCCACGCAGCGTCCTTCTGGGTCAGGATAGGCGCGGCGGGCGGCAGCCGTCCGCCCAATTGAGGAGATTGCGCATGTCCGATCAGCCGGCGCCCCACGCGCTCATGCGCGTGGAGCAGTTCTTCACGCGCGTGCCCCACCCCCAGGGGGAGCGGTCACACCCGCCATCCGTCAAGGATCCGCTCAAGACAAACTTCAACGGCCGCCTCGCGCTCTGGATCACCGACAACGTCGGCACCATGTGGTGCGCCTACCTGTTCACGGTCATCGGCTTCACCGGTATCGTCGCGGCGCTCACGAACAATTCGTTTCTGGTCCTCGTGGTCGGCGCCGTGTCCGGGTACTTCCTGCAGCTCGTGCTGCTGCCGATCATCATCGTGGGCCAGAACCTGCAGAGCGCTGCGGCCGACACGCGCTCGGAACAGACGTACAAGGACGCCGAGGCGATCCTCAATGAGTGCATCCAGCTGCAGCAGCACCTTGCCGCACAGGACAAGATTCTCGACGACATCATCGCCCACCTGCACGACGCGACCGAGGCGCGGCCGGCGTAGCTACGGCGAGATGTTGCTTGGCCGCTCCACGAGCGTGGCGGTCAGTGTCACGGTCTGGCCGCCGCGCGTGACGGTGCAGGTGATCCTGTCGTCGACGCTCTTGTCCTGGATGAGCCCGCCCAGCGTCTGACCGTTGTCGATCTTGGTCCCGTTGATCGCGACGAGGATGTCATTGACCTTGAACCCGGCGGCGGCCGCCGGCGTGCCCGCCGTCACCGCAGTTATGAGGACGCCGGCGCCGCTGAAACCCTTCCCGGATTCGATGGCGTCGATGGCGTCGAGGTAGGAGATCCCGAGGAAGGGATGCTGCACCTTCTGTCCGGTGATGATCCATTGCGCCACGCGGCGCGCCAGGTTGGCCGGAATGCTGTACCCGATGTTGCTCGACTGCCCGGCGATGGCGACGTTGACGCCGATGACCCGACCCTGCACATCGGCCAGCGGACCGCCGCTGTTACCGGGGTTGATCGAGGCATCGGTCTGCAGGACGTCCTGCAGCGTCTCCCCGGGCGTGGTGCCCTCACCCGCAGCCTGGATCGTGCGATGCAGCGCGCTGAGCACGCCTGCGGTGACAGAGCTCTGGTTGCCCAGCGGGCTGCCGACCGCCACCACCGGCTGTCCCACCTGCAACTGCGACGAGTCGCCGAACGTGGCCGTGGGCAGTGAGCCGCTCGGAACGCTGAGCACCGCGACGTCGTCGAGGGAATCGGCGCCCACCTTGGTCGCGGTGAAGTTCTGACCGTCGGGCATGGCCACGTGCAGGTCGTTGCTGGCGCTGATCACATGGTTGTTGGTGACCAGGTAGCTGAGGTTGCCGTTGTGGGAGATGACGAACCCGCTGCCCAGGCTCGCCTGGCCGTTCCCCGTGTTGGCGATGACGGTGCCCACCGCGGGCACGAGCTGCTGGGCGACGCCTGAGGCGTTGTTCGTGGTGACGTGCGCGGGGGTGTTGTCGATGTTGATCGTGATCCCCTTCTGCGCATTCGTCGTCGCGCGCGTCACGCCGTACGCGATGCCGCCGCCGGCCACGAGCCCGAGGACGAGCAGCAGCAGCCCCGCCCGGCGCGTCAGCGAGGGGCCGCTTGACGGCGACGAGCCCGGCGGAGTGTAGATGGGCGGCGTGTACACCGGCGGGGTGTACGGCGCTGGCGTCGACGGCCCGGCTCCCGGGTACGGCGTTTGACCCCCTCCGGGGGCGGCCCCAGGGACGTCATCTGTCATTGAGCGTCTCGCGTCGGCCGCTGAGCCCTAGGTTGCATTCGAATGGAGACCTTATACGGACGCGGCTGGAGCGCGGCGTGCCGGAACTGATTTGTGCTCTTGGGCCCGACAACGCGGGCACTGTGATCACCGGCCTCGTCCGCGGCGCGCGGACCTCTCTCGATGTCGCCATGTACGAGATCGGGCCCTCGTACGCCTGGGCGATCGCAGCGGCCGCGCGGCGCGGCGTGCGGGTCCGCGTGATCCTGGACCGCCACTCGGCAGACGGCAACGCCGGCACCGCCGCCGCGATCGCCGGAGCCGGGGGCGCGTGCCGCGTGCTCACACGAGGATCCGGCACCGGACACTGGAAGCTCGTGCTGATCGACGGCGTCCGGGTCGCCACGGGCACGGGCAATCTCGTCTGGCGCGACGCGCCGCGTGACTCCCGAGGGCGGCTTCCGCCGGTGGCGCCGCCGCTGCGGGGCACGCGCGAGTGGTGGGCGATCACCGACGACGCGGAAGTTGCCGGCGGCGCAGCCCTGGCGGTCGAGACGGCCTGGGCGGCCTCGCGGCTCCCTCCCCGCGCCTGGCGCGGCCAGCGTCGCGTCGTGGAGCCCGGAGCCGTGGGCACCCCGGCGCCACAGGTCGAGCCGCTGCGCCTGACACCGGCGCCGGGTAGCCTGCGGCTCGCGGTCGGCGGGCTGGCCGTGGGGTCGGCGCTTGCTGATGCCGTGGAGCAGGCGCACTCGCGCGTGCTGCTGATCGCGCCCTACCTCCACCCGCGTGCTGCCGGGGTTCGCAGTCTCATGGCCGCCGCCTGGGCGGCGCGGACGCGCGGCGCCGACGTGCGCGTGCTCCTCGGGGCGCGACCGCCGGCGGCTGACGCGGCGCACCTTTGCCGCACCGGCATGCCGGCACGGTGGATGGACCCCGCGGTATCCACCCGCGGTCACGCCAAGGGCGTGATTGCCGACGGAGTGGCCATCGTCATGTCGGCCAACCTCAGCCGTCCCGGTCTCGGCGCCAACTGGGAGAGCGCACTGGTCATCCGCAGCGAGGCGGCCGCCGACTACCTGGCTGCGGCCTGGCAGCGCGACTGGTCCGCCGCCCAGCCGGTGTCGGGAGCGGTTTGAGCGCCGCGGAGCCCGGTTATGCTCGCCACGATGCCCAAAGCCGCGAAGACGACGCCGGATGCGCAGGTCACGTCGAACGCGCAGGCAAAGGCGGACGAGCCCGAGTGGCTGCCCGTCGTGCCGCTGCGGGACAACGTCGTGTTTCCGGCGCAGCTTGCGCCGCTTGCCGCCGGCCGGCCGCGCAGCGTCGCCGCGCTGGAGGCGGCGGTCAACGGCGACGGGCGCGTCGTGCTCGCCATCCAGCTGGACGCGGAGCGCGACGAGGTGGCCATCGACGAGGTGCATCCGATCGCTGTGATGGCGCACGTCGGGGCATTCCGCCGCCTGCCCACGGGTGGCGCCCACGCGCTGGTCGAGGGGCGGGAGCGAGTGCGGCTGCTGCGGTTCGACGCCTCGGGCGATGCCTGGCGCGCGGTCGTGGAGCACGTCCGGTCCGCTGAGCTGGAGAGCGCCGAGGTGCACGCCCTGTCGGGGTCTGTGAAGAACCTCTTTGCGGAGTATGTGGGCGCCGGCGCCGCGGTGGGGGCGGACATGGCGATGGCAATGTCGCGCGCCGAGCAGCCGGAGCTGATCGCCGACATCGCCAGCGGCGCGCCCGACTTCTCGTTCGATGAGCGCGTCGGCCTGCTCGAGGACATCGACGTCGTGTCGCGCCTGCGCACGCTGGTGCCGCTGCTCGCCCACCAGCTGGAGGTGGCGCAGCTGCGCAGCAAGATCCACGAGGACGTGCAGAAGACGATCAACAAGTCGCAGCGCGAGCACATCCTGCGTGAGCAGCTGCGCGCGATTCGCAAGGAGCTGTCGGAGCTGGAGGGCAGCGCCGAGGACGAGGAGGATCTCTCCGCGCGCGTCGAGGCAGCGGGGATGCCCGAGAACGTCCAGCAGCGCGTGCTGAAGGAGGTTCACCGCCTGGAGCAGATTCCGAGCGCGTCCCCGGAGATGGGGATGGTGCGCACGTGGATCGACTGGCTGCTCGACCTCTCCTGGGGCGACCCGCCGCCGGAGCACGTGGACATCGAAGGCGCCGCCGCGATCCTCGACGAGGACCACTACGGCCTGAAGAAGGTGAAGGATCGTCTGCTCGAATGGCTGGCGGTGCGCGAGCGGACGCTGGCCAAGTTGCAGCAGAAGGAGGCTGAATCGTCGGCGGGTCCTGCCGCCGCGGGGTCCCCTCCTCCCTCGCCGCTCGGGTCGCCACAGGCGACCAGCTCGCTGGGCTCGGTCGGCGACCCCCCGCCGACGTCACCCGACGACGATTCAGCCCGAGACGCGCAACAAGCGCCAGCGGCCGCTCGCGAAAAGCCGAAGCGGACTTTGCAGACGCCGATTCTCTGCTTCGTCGGGCCACCCGGCGTCGGCAAGACGAGTCTCGGTCGCAGCATCGCGCGCGCTCTCGACCGCAAGTTCGTGCGCATGTCGCTCGGCGGCATCCGCGACGAGGCGGAGATCCGCGGTCACCGGCGCACGTACATCGGTGCGCTGCCTGGCCGCATCATCCAGTCGATGCGCACCGCCGGCACGCGCAATCCCGTGATCATGCTGGACGAGATCGACAAGGTGGGTGCGGACTTCCGTGGCGATCCCTCGGCGGCGCTGCTCGAGGTGCTCGATCCCGAGCAGAACAAGGAGTTCAGCGATCACTACCTCGAGGTCCCCTACGACCTCTCGCATGTGCTGTTCATCACCACGGCGAACATCGCGGAGACCATCAGCCCTCCGCTGCGCGATCGCATGGAGATCATCCGCATCACCGGCTACACCGAGCAGGAGAAGATCGGCATTGCCGAGCAGCACCTGATTCCCAAGCAGATGGAGCAGCACGGGCTCGACGAGTCGGAGCTGCGGCTGCCGCGCGAGACGCTTGTGGGCATCCTGCACGGATACACGCGCGAGGCCGGTGTGCGCCAGCTGGATCGCACCATCGCAGAGGTGGCGCGCAAGATCCCGCGCAAGCTGGCATCCGGTGTTGACGCGCCGATCGCGGTGAAGCCCGAGGAGCTCACCGACTACCTTGGCCCGCAGCGGTTCGACTACGGCGAGACGCAGGAGCGCGACGAGATCGGCGCGGTGACCGGCGTCGTCGTCAGTGAGGTCGGCGGCGACATCGCCACCGTCGAGGCGCTGCCCATCGAGGGCAAGCCGGAGCTCGTGCTCACCGGGCAGCTGGGCAGCGTGATGGAGGAGTCGGCCCGCGCCGCGCTCTCGTGGGCGCGCGTGCACGCGGCCGAGTACGGCGCGCCCAAGGACTTCTTCGACACCCACTCGATTCATGTGCACGTCCCCGCCGGGGCGGTGCCGAAGGACGGTCCCTCGGCCGGGGTCACCATGACCACCGCCATGGTGTCCGCGGCTGCCGGGCGCGCGGTGCGGCGCGACCTGGCGATGACCGGTGAGGTGACGCTTCGCGGGCGGGTGCTGCCGATCGGCGGCGTGCGCGACAAGCTGCTCGCGGCACATCGCTCGGGCCTGAAGACGTTCATCCTGCCGGCCAAGAACATGCGCGACCTGCACGAGGTGGACAAGGAGATCCTCGACACCATCGACGTGGTGCCGGTCGAGACCCTCAACGACGTGCTCGATCGCGCGCTGATGCCTGTTGAACCTGCGGCGCAGCGGCCGAGGCGCGGCGCGGGGTTCGTGCTGCCCGTGACGGGCCGCGAGTCGTCCCCGGCGATCAACGCCTGAGGCCGGCTCCGGGCGATGACCGAAACGCTGCGCGACCTGATCGAGCTGGCGATCGTCGTCGACCCCACGTACGGCCAGAACTGCTACGTCATCCAGCGCCGTGACACGGATGACGTGCTCGTCGTCGACCCGGGCCTGCAGCACCAGCGCGTGCTCGAGCTGCTCGAGAAGAACAACCTGCACTGCAAGCGCATCCTGCTGACGCACGGCCATGGCGATCACGTGAGCGGCGTTCCGGCGGTGCGCGCCGCCCACTCGTGTCCCGCGGCGATCCATCCCGACGATCACGAGCAGCTGCCGTTCGTCCACCTCCTCCCCGGCATCCCCGCCGATCTGCCCGACGTCGAGGTGGACGAGGAGCTGCACGACGGTGAGGTGCTCCGCTGGCACGACCTCGATATCGAGGTGCTGCACACGCCGGGGCACACGCGCGGGTCCGTGTGCTTCCGCGTGGGCCCCGACCTGATCTCTGGCGACACGCTGTTCCGCCGCGGCGTCGGCCGCGCCGATCTTCCCGGCGGCGACTGGCCCAGCCTGATGTTCTCCATCGAGAACCGCGTGTACACGCTGCCACCGGAGACCGTCGTCCACCCGGGCCACGGCCCGGCCACGACGATTCGCGAGGAGCAGGAGCTCAACCCCTTCGTCGTGCACCCCCGCTACCGGTAGTCGGTAGCGAGGGCGCAGCGACGGGCCGGGTCTCGGTCAGGCGGGTTCGCCGGCGGTCAGCGCGATCTCTGCCTCGCCGGCCGTCGCGACCGCCGGGCTGGCGCGGCGCGGACGCACCGCCATGGCCACGATCCCCGCGGCGACGATGACGGCGATCGGCAGGATCAGCGTCGGCCGCATGGCGTCGACGAAGCCGTTGGCGAACACGCTGTGCGCCAGCGCGGCAACGTGTTGCGCCACATCGGGCGGTGTCCCCGGGGGCAGGCTGAAGTTGCCGCCGGTCTGTCCGGCACCCACCTCGAATCCGCCGGCGGCGGCATTGCTGAACCCGGCGACGAATCGCTGGGCGAACTGCGGCGGCAGCTGCGTCGCCGCCTGCACGGCCTCGTCGTGGAGCGATATCGCCAGCCGGTTCTGCAGCAGGGCACCCACCGACGCGCTGGCGATCACCGCGCCCAGCTCCTGAATCGTGTTGAGCACGCCGGATGCGACACCGGCCAGCGACGGCGCCAGGTCGCGCGTGGCGATGTTGTAGACGGGCCCCCAGATGAGCCCCATGCCGACGCCGCCGACGACCAGCCCGGGGACCAGCGACCAGCGGCTGCCGGTGGCGGTGACCACCCACGCAATCCACGCCGACCCCGCGGCGAGCAGGAACAGCCCCGGAACCAGCAGGTACTTCGGATCCGCCTTGGCGCCTGCGCCGTTGGCACCGCCCGAGGCGAAGAACATCGCGCCCGGCTGCACGGCTATCACCAGCCCTGCAGCGATCGCGCTCAGCCCGAGCACGGACTGCAGATAGATGGTGAGCGGCAGGTAGATGCCGACGATGGCGAATCCCATGGCGCTGAGGACGAGCGTCATGATCGTGAAGTTGCGGTCGCGGAAGACGGCGAACGAGAGCAGCGGTTCGTGCTGCTGGCGGCGTGCCTGGTTGATGGCGAAGATGACCAGAAGTGCGATGCCAACGCCGAGGATCAACGGGATGCTGAGGAAGCCGTTGATGCTGCCCCAGTTGTACCGCTGCCCTTCGATCAGGCCGAAGACGAGACAGAAGAGCGCTGCGGAGATCAGCGCCACCCCGATGAAATCGAGACGGTGGCTGCGACCCGGGCGGATGTCGGGGACCAGCCGCAGCGTGGCCAGCAGCACGGCGGCGCCGACGGGGAGGTTGATGTAGAAGATCCACTGCCAGCCGTAGTTGCTGACCAGGAAGCCGCCGAGCGTGGGACCGACCACCACGGCGATGCCCGCGATGATGCCGTAGACGGCGAACACCGGCGCTCGCTTCTCGACCGGAAACAGGGTCAGCAGGATCGGCAGGCTCTGCGGCGCCAGCATCGCGGCGCCCACACCCTGCAGCGCGCGTCCGGCGATGAGCATCTCCGGAGTGGAGGAGACGCCGCTGAACGCCGACGCTGCCGTGAACAGCACGAGTCCCAACATGAACATCGTGCGCGGCCCGATGATGTCGCCGATCCGCCCCGACGTGATGAGCAGCACGGCGTAGGTGAGGCTGTACGCGTTGAGCATCCACAGCACCTGATCGAGCGAGGCGTGAACGCCGTCGACGATGCGGGGGATGGCGACGTTGACGATCGTGAGATCGAGCAACGTCATGAACAGCCCGAGCGAGAGCACGAGCAGCACGACCCACGGGTGAGTCGAGCGCGCAGCCGATGGGGAACGAGCGGACATGGTTGAGTGCATCTCCCTGTGTGTCGATCAATGAAGGACGGTCGGCGATCTAGCTCGCGTCAGTCACAGCTCCCCCCTCTTCGTCATCCGCCAGCACCTGAAGCGAGGCCAGCGGCGTGTCGACATGCCCGGCCCAGCGGTTGCGCAGCTCCTCGCAATTCCACGTGAGGCGGCCGCTGTTGAGATCCGCAACGAGGCTGCGCACGTAGTCGAGCTCCGCCTGCCGCATCGCCCTCGCGTACTCGTTCTCGAGCACGAACAGGCGGGGCAGCACGCCCTCCATGTGTCGCGCGGCGGTGTCCATCGCCGCGATGGCCATCTCCAGGTGCACCACGCGTTTCTCGAGCTGCGCGCGGGCGTCGGCGGGCTCGAGATGGGGCAGAAACGAGAGCGCAGTCACCATCTGCGGCAGGTCTTTCTGCAGCGACGAGAGCACCTCGCGAACCCACTCCTCGAGCTCGTCGCGCCCCCGCTCCGTGATCCGGTACACGGTCCGTTCCGGAAAGCGTCCCTCGCGAGTCCGCTCGGTCGGCTCCACGAGGCCGGCGCGCTCCAGCTGTTCGATCGTCCGGTACAGCGAGCCCGGCTTCAGGTCCAGGTACTCGTCCTTGCCCCGGTGGCGCACAACCCGGCGCATCTCGTACGGGTGCATCGGCTTCTCGTTGAGCAGCCCGAGAATAGACAGGGCCCATCCGCTGCGGCTGGACACCGGGCTCATGGCGATCGAGAGCGTAGCGCAGCAACTAGCTCCAATGCAACTAGTTACTTGTGCGAGGAGAAAGGGGCCGCGGGGACCTCGCCCGCGGTCAGGTGCCGCCGACGGTGACCGCAGGAGAGCGGAGGAGCGTCTGCAGCACCACGCAGTAGCGCTCGGTGGCGTCCATGACGGAGGCGAGCGTGGCCGCATCGGCGTCGCTCTCGATGTCGAACACGAGCCGGATGGCGGTGAACCCGACGGGCACCGCGGGATCGACGCCCATCGTGCCGCGGAAGTCGAGGTCGCCCTCCGCGCGCACGTGCCCGCGAACGCTGACGCCGCGGTTGGTCGCCACCGACTCCAGCGTCACGCCCGCACACGCGACCAGCGCCTGCAGCAGCATGTCGCCCGAGCACGCGAGCGACGCGTCGCCGCCGCTTGCCGGGTGCAGCCCGGCAGTGACGAGCGCGCGCCCGGTCGCCACCGAGCACGCGATCTGCTCCTCGCCGAGCGTCCCCTCCGCATGCAGCGTCACCAGCGCTGCCCCGGGGTCCGCGCGGTAGCGCGCCTTGAGCGGCGCCTGCACCGCGCGCAGCCCCTCGCGGCCGGGTATCACCCCGCTGTCACGGTGCGATGTTCTGGTTGACGTGGAAGAGGTTGTGCGGGTCGTACGCGCGCTTCACCGCGACCAGGCGGTCGAAGTTCTGGCGATAGTTGTCACGAATGCGACCGTAGTCGTCGTCCTGCATGAAGTTGATGTATCCGCCGGGTAGCGAGTACGGCGAGATCGCCGCGTAGTAGTCGCGCACCCACTGGATCCGTTCGGCGTCCTTGGTTGGGTCGCTCCACGAATCCAGGATGACCATGCCGTACTTGGCGTCGCGGTATGCGAACGCCGTGTCGCCGGCGCCCACCCTGTGGCAGGCCCCGTTGATCGGATACAGATGCATGGTGGCGCTCACCTCGGGCACCTTGGAGCCGTGCTCGACGTGGGCGGCGATGGCCTCGTCGGGCAGCTCCTTGACGAAGGCTGCCTTCCAGTAGGCGCGAATCCCCTTGGGATACAAAGCGTCGAAGGCGCTGTTGAGCGCGGGATACGGCATCGGACCGCTTCCATCGGCGACGATCGGCGCAACGTCACGGAACGGCTTGAGCGCCTGCTCCGCCTCGGCAAGCTGTCCCGACCAGCACACGATGGCGGCAATGAGCGTGTCGCCGTGGCGGTTCTCGGGAATGAAGGGCAGCGGCGGCGCGATCTGGAACCCGGGGAATCCGCCGAACTGCTCCGGTGCGTCCTCGATGAACTCGTCGAACATCTTCAGAACGGTTGCGGCGTCCTCGAGGTTGTAGAAGATCGGGCCGCCGTAAATCTGGTCGACCGGGTGCAGGCGGAACTCCAGCGACGTGACCACGCCGAAGTTGCCGCCGCCGCCGCGCAAGGCCCAGAAGAGATCCGCGTTCTCGTCCTCGCTGGCCGTGACGAAGTGACCGTCCGCGGTGACGACGTCCGCAGAGAGCAGGTTGTCGATCGAGAGCCCGCATCCGCGCGCCAGGTAGCCGATGCCGCCGCCGAGCGTCAGCCCGGTGAGGCCGGTGGTGCCGATGATCCCGCCGGTGGTGGCGAGTCCAAACGCGTGCGTCGCGTGGTTGAAATCGCCGAGGGTCGCTCCCGCGTCGGCACGGGCCGTCCGCCGCGTGGGATCCACGCGCACTGTGCGCATCGGGCGCATATCGATCACGAGGCCGCCGTCGTTGGTGCCGAACCCCGGCGCGCTGTGGCCGCCACATCGAATCGACAGGTCGAGACCGTTGTCGCGCGCAAAGTTCACCGAGGCGATGACGTCGGCCACCTGTTCGGCGCGCACCACGGCCAGCGGGCGCTTGTCGAACATGCCGTTGTGGACGGAACGCGCGTCGTCGTAGTCGGCGTCGCGGGCTGTGACGACCTGGCCGCGGACCTGGTCCTGCAGCGGCTGCACATTCAGCGCTGTCGTGGGCTGGTCAAGAGTCTGGGTCATGCCCCACCTCCCATAAACGTGACCGCGTAGTTGCGGAGCCTCAGATGGTACACATCCAAAAGCCCCTCCGCAGAGGTCAGTCGCGCCGCCCGAGCCGGCGCATCAGCTCGTGGAGAATGGCTCCGGTCACGCCCCAGATCACACGTTCGCCAAGGGTGTAGAAGTGCACGTCCCGCTCGACGCCGTCACGCTCGAGGCGGCGAACCTCATGCGGCGCGTGGAGCAGCATGGTCAGCTCGATCAGGAACCAGTCCGCCACCTCGACCGGGTCCGGTCGCACCGTCCACGCGGCCCGCTGCAGCCCGACCACCGGTGTCAGCCATCGATCCGAAACGGCCGTTACAAATGGCGGTAGCACACCGATGACGTCGACATTCGCCGGCTCGAGCCCAACCTCCTCCTCCGCCTCGCGCAGCGCGGTGACCACAACGTCGTCGTCGCCGGCCTCGTGACCGCCGCCGGGAAACGCGATCTGCCCCGCGTGATGACGCAGCTCGCTGGAGCGCAGCATGAACAGCAGTGGCAGCCGCGGCGACGCGGGGTCGAAGAGGAGCAGCACCGACGCCGGGCGGCGTCCGCGGGTGTCAGCCGGTGCGACCTGAGGCGGGTCCAGCGCACCACGCAGCCGCTGCAGCAGCGGCCGGCTCAGCTCTTGGAGCTGTTGCCCTGATAGTGCAGCCACGCCTCCAAGCGTGACATCACCTCGGCACGCTTGGCAGCATTGTCGATCATGTCGGCGATGCGGCGGCGGCGCTCGTAGCGCTCGCGCACGTCCTCCTCATCGGCGTCGGCGAGGGCTTGGAGCTGTTCTGGTGCCATCGGAGCATTTCCCCTTTGCGGGTACAACGTTGCGGGACGAGAGCTTCTTGCGTGCTGGAGCGACCGGGGTTCCGTTGCAACAACGTACCCCCGCTTGTGGCGATTGGCACAACATCGTCTGCAAACATTCGTAAAGACTCTGGAGTGCGATGAAGCGCGAGACGGCTCCGGACGAGCAGCCCTCCGGCTTTCGATGTCCGCGGTGCGGCGCCGCCATGCGGCTCTCGCATGTCGAGTACGCGGGGCGCGGCCTGGAGGCGGCGGTGCGCCAGTGCCCGGCCTGCGGCGAGGTGGCGCGCGGTGCGCCGCGAGAGCGCCAGGCGCGATCCGCCCGCAGGGCATCGCGGCGCGCCCGTGCGCCGCTGGATGAGGGGCCACCGGTCAACCCGGTGATCGATCCCGAGACCGCGCGCCGCCTGCTCAGCGGCGACCAGCAGTAGCCGCGGCTGCGGCGTGCGGGAGCGGCGCGTGGCGCTCGAACCACTCGGTAACGCGCCGGTTGATGTCGTCGCGGTCGACGTCGACGGACACCGCGTGCCCGCTGCGCGGATACACGTGCAGCTCGACGGCCGGGCTGCAGATGAGACGCCGCGCGAGCTCGGTGGCGCACGCCGGGTCGATCGTTCGATCGCGGGCACCGTGCAGCACGATCACCGGCGCGCGCACCTCGGCCAGCTCATCGCGAACTGTGGCGATCAGCCGCTTCAGCTCGAGGATGGAGGTGGTCGAGCGCAGCCCGTACGAGTACAGCTCGTCCACCGCGGTCTGATCCCACAGATCGACATCCGACGACGGCGTGTGCCAGCGCACCACGCGGCTGATCAGTGGAAGGAGGTGCTGCAGAAACCCCGGCAGCCATAGGGGTGTCGCGAGGCTCGCCACGGCGCGGACGCGAAGATCGGTGGCCGCCAGGTGCAGGGCCAGCGCGCCGCCCATGGACTGTCCGGCGACCGCCACCACCTCGCACCGATCGGCGAGCTCGTCGAAGGCGCGCTGCACGCCGCCCGCCCAGTCGCGCCAGCGGGTGCGGTGCAGGTCATCGGGGCGCAACCCGTGGCCGGGCAGCGACGGAGCGGCGCAGCGCCAGCCGCGTTCAGCGAGGTGTTCGCCGAGCCGGCGCAGCTCGGGTGCTGTGCCCGCGAACCCGTGCAGCAGCAGCGCGCCGCGCGGACCATCGCCGAGCGACCACGGCGCGACGACGTGCGGGTCGAAGGGCTCGAGGGTGCGCGCTGTCATCGGTGGTAGGGTCGATTCTCCATGACGGACGGGGGATTGCGAACGGCGCTGCAGGTGGTGGTGTCGGGGCGTGACCTCGACCGCGAGTCTGCGCGTCGCGCGATGGACGAGATCATGGACGGCACCGCGTCGCCGGTGCAGATCGCAGCCCTGCTCGCCGCGCTGCGCACCAAGGGAGAGACCGTCGAGGAGATCTGCGGCATGGTCGACTCGATGCGCGCGCACGCCACGCCGGTGCGTCTCGAGCACGACGCCGTCGACACGTGCGGCACCGGCGGCGACGGCAGCCTGACATTCAACATCTCCACGGCGGCGGCGTTGGTTGCCGCGGGCGCGGGCGCACCGGTGGCCAAGCACGGCAACCGGGCCGCGTCCTCGCGCTGCGGCAGCGCCGACGTGCTCGAGGCGCTCGGCGTGGTGATCGCGCTCCCTCCCGCGGGCGTGGCCGCCTGCGTCGAGGAGGCCGGCATGGGCTTCTTCTTCGCACCCGCGTATCACCCGGCGATGCGCCACGCCGGCCCGGTGCGCAGCGAGCTCGGCATCCGCACCGTGTTCAACGTCCTGGGGCCGCTGGCGAACCCCGCGGGGGTGCGCCGCCAGGCGCTCGGTGTCGCCGACCCCGCGATGGCCCCGCTGATGGCCGGTGTGCTGCAGCAGCTGGGTCACACGCGCGCGCTCGTCTTCTCGGGCGCGGGCGGCTTGGACGAGCTCGGCCTCGCCGGCACGTCTCTCTGCTACGAGGTCACCCCCGGCGGCGTCACCCGGTGCGAGATCGATCCCGCGGCCCTTGGTTTCGGGAAGGCGGCGGCGGCCGAGCTGCGTGGCGGCGACGCAGCAGCGAACGCCACCCGCCTGCGCGGCGTGCTGGCGGGGGAGGCGGGACCGGCACGCGACGTCGTCCTGCTCAACGCCGCCGCCGCCCTGGTCGCGGCCGGAACAGCCGCCGACATGAGTGACGGTGTGGGCCGCGCCGCCGCGTCGATCGACTCCGGCGCCGCGGGCGGCGTTCTCGAGCGCCTGGTCAGCGTGTCCAGCCGAGCCTGGACGTGAGCCGCCGCCTGCCGCCGCGGCTGGAGGCACTCCTCCGGCTGGTGCCCGCGGACGCTAACGGCGTCGCCGACGTCGGCGCTGGCCACGGAGCCCTGAGCGCGGCGCAGGCGCAGCGAGGCTGGCGCGTGATCGCCACCGAGGCGCGCCCCGGCCCGTTCGATGAGCTGCGCCGCAACCTGGCGCGCTGGAACGTGAGCACGCTGGTCGACGCCCGGCAGGGCAGCGGCCTGGAGCCGATCGCCGCCGGTGAGGTGGACACCGCAATCGTCGCCGGCATGGGAGGCCACACCGTGCTCGGCATCGCCGACGGAGCGGCCGGCCGCGGGATACCCCGCCTGCTGTTGCAGTGCATGCAGCGAGACGAGCTGGTGGCCCCGTGGATCGCCGCACGCGGGTTCGCGGCAGTCGACCGCGCCGAGGTCACCGACCGCGGGCGGCAGTACGCCGCCTGGCTGGTGCGGGTCGCTCCCGGCGAATGACCGCGGCGCAGGATCTCTGGAGGCTCCAGCAGGCCGACACGCGGGTGGCGGCGCTCACCGCCGACGTCGCCGCGGACGAGTCCCTGCTGCGCCGCGACCCCGAGCTCGAACGCACGCGCGAGGCCGCGGCCACGACCCAGGCGGAGCGGCAGCGGCGCGAGCAGGATGCGGCAGCCGCCGAGGCCGAGGTCAACGCTCTGCAGGCCCGCATCACCGCCCTGGACCGCCGGCTCTACGGTGGGTCGGTGCACAACCCCCAGGACCTGCTCGAGATGCAGCGTGAGCTCGAGGTGCTGCGCCGGCGGCAGTCAGAGGCCGAGGACCGCGCGCTCGACGCCCTGGGCGAGGCGGAGACAGCCACCGCTGCCGAGCAGGCGGGCCTGGGCGAACTGCAGGCAGGGGAGGCGAGGCGCGCCGCGGCGCTGACCCCGCTGGAGGAGCGGCTGGCGCGGCAGCGCGCCGAGCTGGAGCAGGCCACCGCCGAGCGCGAGGCCATCGTCACCTCGCTCGACACCACCTCGCTCGGCCTCTACCGCCGGGTGGCGCAGCGGCGCACTCCTGCGGTGGTCGGGCTGGCGGGTGACGCCTGCGGCGGCTGCCACCTGCCGCTGTCGACCGAGGAGCGCCGCCAGGTGAAGGCCGGGACCGGCATCGTCCAGTGCTCCAACTGCGACCGTGTGCTCGTGCCGTGACCGAGACCGTCGTCGCGTACACCGACGGCGCATGCTCCGGGAACCCGGGCGCAGGCGCCTGGGCGTACCGCCTGGAGTGGCCCGACGGCACGGTGGAGGAGGCGACCGGCCGGGAACCGGCCACCACAAACAACCGCGAGGAGCTGAAGGCGGTGCGCGAGGCGCTGCGCGCCTTCCGTGCCCGGGTCGGCGATGACCGCAGCTGGCGGATCCTCATCCGCACCGACAGCCTGGGCGTGATCAACTGGCTCACCGGCTCCTGGAAGCGAAGGAAGAACCTCGACCTGTACCCCACGATCGATCCACTGGTCGACGGCCGGGTGGCATTCGAGTACGTGCGCGGCCACAGCGGCGTCGAAGGCAATGAGCGCGTCGATCGCCTCGCTGTCGAGGCGATCCGGCGGGACGAGAGCGCGTGACCTCTCCGGACGACCCCGGCACCGTCGAGCTGCTCGGCCAGACGTGGCAGACGATCATGGGGCTCTGCGCGGGCCTCGACGAGCCCGGCTACCTCATCCCCACGGATTGCCCCGGCTGGACGGTCAAGGACCTGCTGAGCCACATCCTGGGCACCGAGCGCACGCTGCGCGGCGAGGCGATACCGGACATCGAGGCTGACGCCGAGTACGTCCGCAACGACCTCGGCCGCCTCAACGAGCGCTGGGTGGTTGCGCTGCGCCACCTGCCCGGGGCCGCGGTGCTCGCGGACTTCCGGGACGTGACGGCAGCCCGCACCCAGGACCTCCGCCGGCTCGATGCTGCAGCGCTGAGCGAGATCGTGACCACACCGTTCGGCGAGATGACCCAGGACCGCTGGCTCAACGTGCGGCTCTTCGACTGCTTCAGCCACGAGCAGGACATCCGGCGTGCCCTCGGGCGGCCCGGCAACCTCGAGGGCGGGGCCGCGAGCCGCGCCCTGCAGCGAGGGGTCGGCGGTCTGCCCCGGGCGGTGGGCAGGGCAGCGCGGGCGATGCCCGATGGCACCTGGGTCGAGATTGCGGTGGACGGCGCCGAGGGCAGCCCGTGGATGGTCGCGATGGCCGGCGGCCGTGGGGCCGCGGTGGTGGCGGCCGACGGGCCGCCCGCTACCGCACTAGGAATGGACCTCGAGACGTTCCTTCTGCTCGTCTGGGGTCGCGTCGCTCCCCAGAGCGCCGAGGACAGCGGCCGGCTGCGGCTCCGCGGTGACCTCGGCCTCGGCCGGGGTGTCGCCGCCGGTCTCAACCTGACGCCGTGACCGGAGGCGTGGCCGGGGAACGTCCCAGGCTCGCGGCATCCACCGCGACCACCGCAGCCGCCGCGATATCGCCGCGGGGCCGATGCCCAGCCGCTCACGCAGCAGCGCGGCGCCGATCCCGTGCCGGGAGGTGACGGCGAGCGCAACCCGCAGCCCGACCCCGGCGACGATGAGGAGCGCCGCGAGGACCACGACCAGGACCGGGACCACCGCGGCGGGCGATCCTGCGCCGCCGCTGATGTGGGCGGACGCGCTGGTCGACCCCACGAGCTGCACCTCGTCGGAGAACTCACCGGAGCGGGCCAGCACGATCATCTCGCCCGGCGTCTTGCTGAGGTGGACGGTTCCGCGGAACTGACCCTTGGCATTGGTGACTCCGGATACCGGGGTCACCGAGCCGTCTTTGGCCGGCTCGTATGCGATGACCATCTGCACGGCGGCGTTCGCGACCGGCCGTCCGTAGGCCTTCAGCGTGACCGTGAACGGAACCGTCTTGCCCGGCAGCGCGCTCGTCGAGCTGGTCTTCAGCGACATCGCCACGAGCCCGTTGGTCGGGTGCGACGGCGGCAGCGCCGGGGCCGGTCCACCGACCTGCGGCGTGGGCAGCGGCGGCGGCGGTGCGCTGAGCGCGCTGGTCACCTGCTGCACCTGAGCTGGGGTCAGCGGAGTGGCGTTCGAGCCCGCGGAGCCCGAGGAACCCGAGGAGCCGCCGGGCGCACCGATCGTCGGCGTGGGAATGATGACCTTGAGCGCGAGCGTGTTCGCCGGCGCGGAGGTGTCCTTCGGGGCGATCGCGATGTCGCCGCTCTGCGAGCCGGCCGGGACCTTCACGGTGATCACAGTTGGCGACCAGCTCGTCACCGGAAGGTTCGTCGACGCCAGCGTGACCGTACCGGGATCGGTGCCGAACCCGCCGCCGTTGATGGACACCGTGTCGCCCGCCGACGCGGTGGTCGGCGACAGGCTGTCCATGTGCGCGACGACGCCCAGCGTCCCGGGGACGGCGATGTTCGCGTTGTCGCCGCCGCGCGTGAGCGCGACCGGTGAGTTGCTGACGGCCGTGTTGGGAACCTGGACCACGACGGCGGTGTCAGCCCAGGAGGCGACGGACGCCGGCGCGCCGCCCACGGTTGCCGAGCCGCTGCTGCCGAACCCCGAGCCGTCGACCTCGACGGTCTGCCCGGCCACCGCGCTGCTGCTTGCCAGGTGCATCCCGGATGCCTGCACGTCGATGCTGCCGACCGTCGCCTTGTAGACCTGGATCTGCGACGTCGGGTCCGCAAGATTGCTCGGGGCTGTGATCGTCAGTCCCACCCCGCCGGCGCAGAAGCTCCCGGGCGGCGAGATTGTGATGGCGCTGTCCGACGTCAGGCCCGCGCTCGGGCCGGCGCACCCGCCCGGGTACGTGGCGGACACGCGCTCGTATCCGTTGGGCACCAGGAAGTTGAAGCCGTGCCCGCTCACGGTGACCGCATCACCGACCCTGGGCGCGGCCGGTCCGATGCCCGTGACGGTGGGGGGCACGTAGAAGGCGACGTTGGTGTTGCTGGTGTTGGTGCCGCCCACCCCGCTCTGGGAGACCACGACGCCGCCGTGCATGCCGTCCTGGGCGATGAACGTCATGGTGCTGTCGTTGACCACGACGGGCTTGTTGCTCGGCGTCACACCGCCGACGTTCAGCGTGGTGGTGCAGAGCAGGTTCTGGAAGCCGGAGCCGGAGACCGTGATCGTGGCACCGGAGGCCGCGACCTGCGGGCTCACGCCGGTCACCGCCGGATTGCTGCACAGAGCGGCGGCTGCGTGCCCGGGCCGCCACACGGCGAACACGGCCGCAAGCATCGCGGCCACGACGAACAGCGCACTCACACGTCTCATGACGAACCCCCTGTGACCGGCACCGCGTCATACACGAGACGCTGCTGCGCCAGCGCGCCGGCCCACAGCGGCCAGCACGTGATGATTTGAAGGCGCTCGCCCGCCGGGGCGCTGTTGATGACGGCGTTGTCGTCACCGCCGACGATCCGCCGCGACACGACGGTGTAGGTGTAGCGACCGTAGGCCATCTCGACCACGATCTGTGCTCCATTCTTGATGTCGCTCCAGCTGAACGAGAAGCCGTTGTGGTTCGCGATCACGATGTCGCGGCCTTCGCTGGGGTAGCCGGTCTCACTGTTGTGTCCGGGGCCGCTGCTGAGGATGCCGCGATCGTCGCCCTCGGTGACGATTCCCGAGTAGCCGACGCTCGGGATTGAGATCCTGGCAACCGGCTCGCCCTGCGCCAGGTGGGGGACGATGTGGAGGCTCACCGCGCTTGCGTTGAAGGTCGAGTTGTGGATCGTTGCCGCCGGGTGGGCCTTGGCCCAGTCACTGCTCAGCCGGCCCTGCTGGAAGTTCTGGTAGCCGACCAGAACTCCCACGTATCCGAAGAGGAGCACTCCAAGGCCGAGGCATGCCCAGCTGGCTCTGCGCAGCCAGCGCCGGCGGGGGGAAAGTTCGCGCCTGGCCATTGGAGTGCTCTTTCGGTTCAGTCAGTTCGTCAAGTTCTCAGTCGATATCGACCGGCGGCTTCGCGTCCGCGACCTTTCGCGGACGGCGGGAGGCGAAGCGGAGACCGGCGGCTGCGAGGCCCAGGAGGCCGACGCCGGCGAAGCCGAGCGGCCCCACCATGCCGGTGCTCGGCAGCGACGTCGACGTGGCCTGGACGCTTGTCTGCGGGGCGGCCGCAACGGCCGTCATCGCGTCATCGACCTGGCTCCCTGCCACCAGGAGGTCGACGATCGATCCACCCTTGCCACCGAGCAGCGTGATCGGGTTCGCGCCGTTGGCGTCACCGTTGATCAGCGCGACGTGGAGCGCCGAAGCTGCCTCGGTCTTGCGGTCCGGCGTGTTGTTGATGGTCTGCGGTGTGCCCAGGCCGATGATGACGGTGACGTCGCCGAGCGGGGTGGGCACCGTGATGGTCTGGTTGGTGCCGATGCCGGGGATCGTGATGGCGTGGCCGAGGATGTCCAGCTCGAGGAAGGAAACGGTGCCCTTGGGCGCCGTGGTGTCGACGCCGTTCACGAACGCCTCAGCCGAGGAGCTCAGGCCCTTGACCTCGATGAGTGGCGTTCCCGCCACCTGGAGCACCTTGAGATCGGGGAGCACGGTCGACGCGATCGAATGGACGCCGCCGTTCTGGGGCTGGGTCAGCACGGACGACGTCTCGCCCCCGGTCTGGATCAGACCGAGGAGGTCGAGCGAGGTCGGCAGAGCACCGAGCACGTTCTGCAGAAGCGGCAGCCCGTTCAGCAGGCTCGTCAGCGATCCCTGCAGCGAGGTGAGCTGCGGGAGGAGTGTCGACGCGCCGGTGGCCGGGTTCGATGCCAGCGTCGCGCAGTTGAGGCTGGTGGTGCCCAGCAGGCCGCCGAGGGTGGTGCACACGGTGTTGACCACCGAGCTGGTCGGCGCGGCTCCACCACCCAGCAGTCCGAGCTGGCTCGTGACGCTGCTCAGGTCGCCCTGGATGGTCTTGGTCAGGTTGGTGAAGAGGTCGCCGAGGTTGCCCAGCGAGCTCAGGCTGCCCAACGGGAGCTTGGCGCCCACATCGATGTTGGTCGTGCTGTTGTGCGCCTCGAGCTGCGGCCCGGTGGTGATGCCGTACTTCTGGGCTCCAGCCTGCGTGACCGCCACGGCGTCGTAGGGCCCGAGGTTCAGGTCACCGAGCGGGGTGGTCAGGTCGAGCAGGTCGGCCGTGAGCGGGTTCTGGTCGAGGGTGACGTGAAGGGTCTTGTTGATGTTGATCGAGGCGCTGAGCTCGCCGAGCAGCGGCTTGGTGACGCCCTGGAGCGCGGTCGTGAGAGGGGTGAGGAGGCTCTGCACGTCCACTGGCAGGCCGGTGGAGGTCCCGCCGGTGAGGCAGGAGAAATCTCCGTTCAGCACGTTCTCGATGCCGGTGACCAGATCGTTGATCCCCTGGAGATCGACGCCCAGCGCCTCTGACGTGGCCTCCCCGGTGACGAAGTCAGTGGCGCCGCTGTTCAGGGTCCCGTCATTCGACGAGGCGTCAAGGGACACCGTGGTGGTGCTCGTCAGCGCGTTCGCCGCGACAGTGCCCACGTTGCAGGGCAGCGAGGCGAGCAGCGATGTGAGCGCCTGCGGCAGGGCGATGTTCACCAGCGCCTGCGGCGACAGACTCAGCTGCAGAGACACCGCCTTCGCCGAACCAGATGGCGTTGGCGTCGTATCCGCGCGGGACGTTGCCGGTGCCAGGACCGGCAGTGCCAGAAAAGCGAGTAGAGCCGAGACCCCCAGGATCCGGCCGATGCGACCCTGCCTCACCGATATACCTCCGGACAGCAAAAAACCGTCCCTTGGCACCCCCTGGTCGCCCGCCCGCTCCAGATCGTGCGATCTTTGACTGAATCTGACAACGCTGGGGTGGCGGGGAATCTTGCGCCGCCCAAGCCGTGCCAGACTGCAGTCGTGCCCTACCAGGCCGCAATTCAGGGCTGGCACGACTTCTACCTGGTCGCCGGAGGGGCTTCCGCCACCCTGGTCGGCCTGCTCTTCGTCGGCCTGTCCCTGCATCTGCGCACGGTTGTGTCGCGCCCGGAGGTGCGCAGCCTCGCCCGCGCCACGCTGACCAACTTCGTCCTCGTCGTGCTGGTGGCGCTGTTCATCCTGATCCCGCAGGGCGCGCCCGGATTCGGTCAGGAGCTGATCTTCTCCGGCGTCATCAGCGGGTTCATCGTCGCCCCGAGCCTGGCGGCCGCCGCTCGAAGCCACACCCGGACGCTCCGCGTCATCCAGCTGGTGATGCGGTTCGGCATCAGCGTTGGCGGCTATGCCGGCGTGGTGGTCGCAGGAGCGCTGGTCATCAGCGGCGCGTTTTTGGCGGCGCTGGGGTGGCTGTCCGCCGTCTCGATCGTGCTGCTCGCCATCTCCCTGCGCAACAGCTGGGATCTGCTGGTGAGCGTGGGCGAGGCGACGATGGGGGAGAAGCAAGCCGGCCGGTAAGCCGGGTTCTGTCGCCCAACCGGCCAATCCGGCGTCGCCGCCGCCTGGCGCGGTGAGGGCGGATGGTCATCTATCTGGGACGCCGGTTGCCCGGCGCCTCGTGCGGCCTGACCCGGGACACCGAGGCGAGCCACCTCTGGACGATCACCGTCCGGTCCCTGTTCAGCCTTGCTCCAGGCGGGGTTTACCTGGCCGGCCGGTCACCCGGCCGCCGGTGGGCTCTTGCCCCACCATTTCACCGTTGCCGCAGACGGTCTGACGATCGCCGGCGGCTGTGTCTTTTCTGTGGCACTCTCCTTCGGGTCACCCCGACTGGGTGTTGCCCAGCGCCCTGCTCTGTGGAGCCCGGACTTTCCTCGAACGGCGAACCGTCCGCGACCATCTGGCCGGCTTGCGCAATCGATTGTAGTCGCGCGTGAAGTTGAGCAACTGCGGGCGCGAGCGCGCGCAGGCCGCCGTGCGCGCGCACGTTGTTGGGTACAGTGGCTGCGGCATGACGGAGTTCAACGAGCTCGGCCGCGATGCGCCGCCGGCGAGATCGCGCTGGCGGCAACTGGAGCCGCCCGTAACGGTCCGTGCCTACATCGCGCAGCAATGGCATGACCTGCTCGCCGTCGACATCGACGACGAAACCCATGAGCTGCGTGTTGAGATGCCACCGGTGACCGACGCGAACGGCGTCGACCTCATCTCGCACCGCGTCCTTCCGCCCAGCCTCTACCAGGCGCCGCCCGGCACGCTGTAGCGCGCCCGGTGCGTGCATCGTCATTGAAAGCGTACATTTGTTTGCGTTGACGCACGCGTCAGGACCTGTTAGGTTCGGGCCACAAGTGGTGCAATGTGGTGAAGAGTGGGGCCGACGAGGCAAACCTGACAGTGCTGACGCAGGATACGACCACCTCCGCGCCGGTGGAGCTCTGCGGCACGTTTCGGCACGCCGTCGACTCGAAGGGCCGGGTCGCCGTCCCCGCGCCGCTGCGTCGCGGCCTCCCGGATGGCAGCGTCGTGACCGCCGGTCCCGACCGCAGGCTCGTGATCTGGCCGCCGGACGCATGGAAGCGGGAGCGGGAGCTCTATCGCCGCGTGGCCGAGAGCCCGTCGCAGTCGCGACACTTCATGCGACAGCTGGCGGCGTTGCCCACGTCCACGTTCGAGCTGGACGCGCAGGGCCGGCTGCTGCTGGTTTCCACACAGCGGGCGTGGTGCGGCATCACAAATTCGGCCGTGTTCACCGGGATGTCCGACCACGTCGAGATCATCGGCGAGCAGCTCTGGGACGCCGACCACCTGGAGATGGATCCGGACGCCTTCACCCGCCTGCACGACCTCGTGCACCGCGCCGGCGATCCGTGGGACGGAACGCCCGCATGAACGACATCGCCATCGACTTGACATCTGCTCGGGCCCATGCCGACCGTGGCAGGCATGCGGACCTCGTCCCTGGGTGCCACGCCCGGTGCTCCGCCGCCTGAGGCGGCGGGCCACCGGCCGGTCCTTCTACACCAACTCATAGAGAGCCTGCAGCCCACCGCGGGACAAACTGCCGTCGACGCCACGCTCGGTGGTGGCGGCGTCACCAACGCCCTGCTGGAGCGCGTCGCTCCGGGCGGCCGCGTGATCGCGGTCGACCGCGACGCCGGGGCGATCGCCGCCGCACGCGCGCGTGCGGCCCCCGAGCACGTCACGCTCGACGCTGTGCACGGCAACTTCGCCGAGCTCGACGACATCGTCGTGAGGCTCGGTGTCTCAGCCGTCGACGCGGTCGCACTCGACCTGGGCATCTCCTCACTGCAGCTCGACGACGCCGAGCGCGGTTTCAGCTTCTCGCATGACGGACCGCTGGACATGCGGATGGACCGCAGCGACACGCGGCGTGCCGCCGACATCGTCAACGGCACGCCGGAGGACGACCTCGCGCAGCTGATTCGCGAGCTGGGTGATGAGCGCTTCGCACGGCGCATCGCGCGTGCCATCGTCGCCGAGCGGCAGCGCAGTCCCCTGGAGACCACTGCGCGGCTGCGTCACGTCATCGAGGCCGCGGTGCCGCGTCACCTGTGGCCGAAGCGGATCCATCCGGCGACGCGAACGTTCCAGGCGCTCCGCATCGCCGTCAACGGCGAGCTCGACAACCTCGAGCGCGGACTGCAGGCATCACTTCGCATCCTCCGGCCCGGTGGGCGTCTTGGGGTCATCTCCTTTCACTCCCTTGAGGACACTCTTGTCAAGAACACACTCCACGTCGCAGCAACATCCTGTCTCTGTCCGCCCCAACAGCCCCACTGCACCTGCGCCCACCGGGCCACCATCTCTCTGATCAGCCGCCGCGCGATCCGCCCCGACGCCGACGAGATCGCCGCCAACCCGCGAGCGCGCTCCGCCCGCCTGCGGGTCGCCGAGAAGACCGCGCCGGCCGACTGACCAACCGTTCTCTGCCCTCCCCGACGGCAACCGCGTGCCGCGGTCATCGACCTTCCACCCCATCCCACCTCCCCACGCGTCCCACATGCGTCATAAACCGAATCTCGACCGCCACGCGAATGCCGCTGATATCGAAACGCTGCCGCTGGACGAGCCCGGCCGCCGGCAACGGCTGCGCCGCGGCGGTCCGCGCACGCCCCTGCCGCTCCTTCCGGTGATAGCCGTCGCCGCGGGGATCGGCGTCGCGTACGTCAGCCAGAGCGCGCACACCACAGCCGCGACGTACGAGATGTCGCAGCTCTCCTCGCAGCAGCAGCAGCTGAACGCGCAGAACCAGCAGCTCAGCGAGGAGCTGTCGCGGCTGGAGTCGTCGGAGCGCATCGTCAACGCCGCGCAGCAGCTGGGTATGCGCCCCGCCGGCAGGTGGGCCTATGTCGCCGCACAGCCGGAGCAGGTGCTGCCGCCGCCTCAGCAGGAGACCGCGGCGTCGAGCGATCCCGCGCGCGATCTCATCGCGGCGCTGACGCGGCGGTGAACCGGCGGCCGGCGCCGCAGGCACAGCGACCGCGCGCGTGGTTCGTCGGCGAGATCCCGGACTTCCGCCGCCGCGGGCTGTGGCTGGTGCTCGCGTTCGCCGCAATGGCGATCGCGGTGCTGGGGCGGCTGGTGCAGGTGCAGGTCCTGCAGAGCCACGCGCTGGCTGCCGCAGCGCGCAACCAGCACACCGCAGACATCACGCTCAACGCAACCCGAGGCCTCGTGCTCGACCGCTCCGGGCGTGTGCTGGCCAGCAACCGCTCCGTGTACGACGTATTTGTGGACCCATCGCTCGTCGACACATCGCAGCGGCAGCAGCTTGCCGCAAAGCTGGCGCCCGTCATCGCCGTGTCATCCACGAGCGTGCTCGCCGCGCTGCAGCAGCAGAACCAGTTCGACTACGTCGCCAAGGGCGTGTCGCCCGACGTCAACCAGCGGCTGCAGACGCTGAACCTTCCGGGTGTCGGCACGATCCCCAACGAGCAGCGCGTCTACAACCCGTCGCCCGTCCCGGGGGACTCGTTCGCGTCCAACCTGCTCGGCTTCGTGGACGCCGACGGCCATGGTCAGTACGGCATCGAGCAGTACTACAACTCGCTGCTCAGCGGAACCGCGGGACACGCGTCGACGCTCACTGACCTGCTCGGCAATCCCATCGTGCTCAGCGGTGAGCAGAAGGCCGACGCCAGGAGCGGTGACAACCTGCAGCTCGGGCTCGACTCGCAGCTGCAGTACTGGGCCGAGCTGGCGCTGGCGCGCGGCGTCGCCACCGCGCAGGCGGAGTCGGGCACCTTGATGATCATGGATCCGAAGACGGGATCGATTCGCGCGTGGGCGCAGTACCCGGCGTACGACGCGAACAACTATGGACAGGGAACGCTGTCGGACTTCCGCGACCTGGCGGTGAGCCAGCCCTACGAGCCCGGCTCGGTGATGAAGGTGGTCACGTTCGCGGGGGGGCTGGACCATGACACCATCACGCCCGGCACCGTCATCGACGAGCGGCAGACCAATATCGACGGGTTCCTCATCCACGACTGGGACGACCGTTCGCATGGCAACGTGTCGATGCAGCGTGTGCTCGACCTGTCCCTCAACAACGGTGCCATCAAAGTGCAGCAGATGGAGGGACAGGATCCCTTCTACGCCAACATGCTCGGCTTCGGCATCGGGTCGCCCACCGGCGTCGATCTCGCCGGTGAGGTCAACAACCCGCTGCCACCGCAGTCGCAGTGGAACACCCTCAGTTATGCGGAGGCCTCGTTCGGCCAGGGCATCGCGATCACACCGGTGGAGATGCTCGCCGCGGTCAACGCCGTGGCCAACGGCGGCGTGTGGGTGCAGCCGCATGCGGTCGACGGCGTTGTCGATCCCACAACCGGCAAGACCACCGCGTTCGTGCCCCGCACCCGGCGTGTGATGACCGCAAGCGCCGCCGCGACGCTCTCACAGATGATGGTGGGTGTCGTCGACGACCCCGGCGCCGAGGGCTACCTGGCAAAGATCCCGGGATACAAGGGAGAGATCGCCGGCAAGACCGGCACCGCGAGCGTCGCCGAGAACGGCCACTACGGCAGCAACGTCATCGCGTCGTTCGTGGGCTTCATGCCGGTGAAGAATCCACAGTTCACGATGATGGTGGTGCTCAACAAGCCGCAGACCTCGCAGCCGCGGTTCGGCGCCACCCTTGCAGCACCCGTCTGGAACAATGTGGCGCAGGTGATCATCGACCAGTGGCGCATCCAGCCGTGATCGAGCCGCCGTGATCGAAGCCGGGATCGTGATCGTCGCCGCGTTTGTCGCCGGCGTGCTCCTCTACCCGCCGCTCGTCTCGCTGCTGGTGCGCCGCGGTGTGGGTCAGCACGTTGCCGAGTACAGTCCGGCGACGCACCGGTTGAAGGAGGGCACGCCCACGCTCGGCGGTGTGCTCTTCTGCGCGATCGCGCTTGCCGCGTGGCTGATCCTCGACCGCAGCCGCGTGGGGTTTGTCGCCATCTTCGCGCTGCTCGGTGGCGCGGGACTGGGAGCGCTGGACGACGCGATCAACATCACGAGCTCCAAGCGCCTCGGGCTCGGTGCGTGGAACCGCGTCGCCGTCGAGGCCGCGGTGGGCGTGTGCATCGGTGTCGGCCTCGCCGTCACGGGCTTGACGCATCAGTACTTCCCGGGACTCGGCGCGCCCAATCTCGGCTGGGGCATCGTGCCGCTGGCGGCGCTGGCAACGATCGCGGTGAGCAACGCGGTGAACCTCACCGACGGCGTCGACGGACTCGCTGCGTCGTGCATGGCGGTCGTGCTCTTCGGCATCACGTTCATCGCGGCGCCGGCGCACGAGATGCATCCCGCGATCGTCGCGGCGGCGCTCACCGGCGCGCTGGCGGCGTTTCTCGTGTTCAACTGGCATCCGGCGCGCATCTTCATGGGCGACACCGGTTCGCTCGCGCTCGGCGCGGTACTGGTCGCCCTCGCTGCCGAGGTGCACCTGCTGTGGGCGCTGCCGCTGCTCGGCATCGTGTTCCTTGTCGAGACGCTGAGCGTCATCGTCAACGTCACGGCGATCCGGCGGTTCGGCATCCACATCTTCCGGGCCAGCCCGCTGCACCACCACTTCGAGGAACTCGGCCTGCGAGAACAACGGCTCGTCGCGAGCTTCGCCGCGGTCGCCGCGCTGGCGACTCTGTTCACCGTGCTGCTCACCCACATCGCCGGACCGGCGTCATGAGCCGCGCGGTGGTGATCGGTCTGGCCCGCACCGGGTCGGCCGTGGCGCGCGCGCTGGCCGCGAACGGCGACGACGTCCTCGTCGTGGACCGGGCGGACACCGAGCAGCTGCGCAGCCGCGCCGCGGACCTGCCGGCCGGCGTCGAGGTGCGGCTGGGCGGCTACGCCGTCGACGTCGCCGCCGGCGCCGACCTGGTATCACCCAGCCCCGGTGTCCCCTGGGACGCGCCCGAGCTCGCCTGGGCACGCGAGCACGGGATCGCTGTGCGCAGCGAGATGGACCTCGTGTTCGAGCGCTGCCGCTCCCGCGTCATCGGCATCACCGGCACCAACGGCAAGACCACCACCACCGCGCTCGTCGCCGCCATTCTCGAGCGCGGCCCCGATCGCGTGCTGCTCGGCGGCAACATCGGCGTGCCCGTGCTCGACCGGCTGCACGACCTGGCGCCGTCCGACTGGCTCGTGCTCGAGCTGTCGTCGTTTCAGATCGAGACGATCGCCGAGCCGCGCTGCACCGTCGCCTGCGTGCTCAACGTCACCCCGGACCACATCGACCGCCACGGCAGTTTCGCGGCCTACGCGGGTGTCAAGGAGCGCCTGGTCCGCGATGCGGTCGAGTGGAGCGTGCTGGGCTACGACAACGCCATCACACGGTCGATGGCGCAGCAGTCCGCGGCGCCGGTGCGCTTCTTCGGCGGCGAGCTCGGCGGCCACGACGGCGCCACCGCCGCCGCCGGCGACGTGGTGGCCGTCGACGGCGGCGCCGCACACCCGGTGCTCCCCATCGCCGACATCCCGCTCTTCGGTCCCCACAACCTGACCAACGTGATGGCCGCGGTGGCGGTGAGCCGCGCAGCCGGGATCGACACCGCGTCGGTCGCCGCGGGAGTGCGGGAGTTCCACCCGGTGGCACACCGCCTGGAACCGGTGCTCCAGCAGGACGGTGTGCTCTGGGTCAACGACAGCAAGGCCACCAACCCGGAGGCGGCCATCGTCGGTCTGCGGGCGTTCGCCGGGCGTCCCGTGATCTGGATCGGTGGTGGCTACCCGGCCGAGGACCCGCCGCCCGGGCTGGTCGACGCCGTCAGCGATCACGCGCGCTTCGCGGTGCTCAACGGCGCGTCCGGGCCCCTGGTGGGCAGGGCCCTGGACCGCCGCGGGTATGCAGCCCGAACCCTGGAAGCCACGCTGGCCGAAGCTGTGGAGCGCGCGCGGGCGCTGGCCCGCCCCGGCGACGTCGTGCTGCTGTCCCCCGGCTACAAGAGCTTCGACCAGTTCGCCGACTTCGAGGCCCGGGGCGACACGTTCCGCGACCTCGTGCGCGCGCACGTCTCGCAGCAGGTGGGTCAGGCCTGATGGCCTCGAGCGCGGGGAGCATCGACCGCCCGGGGGCGTGGCGCGCCACCACGGTCCTCGCCGGGCGGGCGATGCGGGCCGCCGACCGCGCCGCTGCTGCCGCCGGCGTCGACGGCTGGCTCCTCACGGTCGTCATCGGGCTGGTCGCGTTCGGCCTGGTGATGGTCTACAGCGCGTCGGAGGCGCTCGGCTATCTCTGGTTCCAGAACCCCAGCTACTTCTTCGAGCACCAGCTGATCGGCGTGGCGCTCGGCGCCGCCGGCATGGTGTTCATGGCGCGCTTCGACTATCACCGGCTTCGTCCGCTGGCACGGCCGGGAATGGCGGCGATGGTGGTGCTGCTGATCGCGGTGCTGGTACCGCACCTCGGCACGCAGGTCTACGGAGCCCAGCGATGGTTCCAGATCGGCCCGCTCTCGGTGCAGCCCTCCGCCGTGAGCATCGCCGTCGTCATCCTCTTCTTCTCCCGCTGGCTGGACGAGCGTGGCGCGCGCGTGCGCACGCTCAGCGGCGTCCGCGACTACCTGGTCGTGCTCGTCCTCGTCCTGGGGCTGATCCTGGCCGAGCGCGACCTCGGCAGCGCGCTCGTCATCACCGGCGTGGCGCTCGTGCTGTTCGCGCTCGGAGGCGCGCTCAAGCGCCATCTGCTGCTGCTCCTGCTCGGGCTCGGGGGAGCGGGGTTCGCGCTGGTCGAGTTCGTCGCCTACCGGGCCGACCGCGTGGCCCACTTCCTCAACCCCTGCGCGGACGCCCTCGGGTCGGGGTTCCAGAACTGCCAGGCGCTCTACGCGCTCGGCTCAGGCGGCCTGACCGGCGTCGGTCTGGGAAACTCAGTGCTGAAGTACGACTGGCTGCCCGAGGCCCACACCGACTTCATCTTCGCGATCATCGGTGAGGAGCTCGGGCTCATCGGAACCGTGGCAGTCATCGGGGCGTTCCTTTTTCTTGCGTGGCGCGGGATCCGCGCCTCGCTGCGGGCCCCCGACCGCTTCGGGGCCCTGCTCGCCGGAGGCATCACCGCGTGGATCTGCATCGAGGCATTCATCAACGTCAGCGCCGTCACCGGGGTCATCCCGACCACCGGAATCCCGCTGCCGTTCATCAGCTACGGCGGCACCGCCCTGGCGACGAGCATGGTGGGCATGGGCATGCTCTGCAACATCTCGACCCAGGGGCGCAGCCGCGCAACGGTGCACCGTGCGGGTGTTGATCGCTGGGGGCGGAACCGGTGGGCATCTGACCCCGGTGCTCGCCACCGCGCAGACGCTGCGCGAACGCGACCCTGAGGGCGAGGTCACAGTCGTCGGCCGCGCCGGTGGGGTCACGGAGCGCCTGGTCCCGGCGGCGGGCGTGCCGCTGGCCACCCTGCGCGTGAGCGGCGTCGACGTGAGCCGGCCCGGGACCGTGGTACGCGCGCTGACGCAGCTGCCGGCGGCAACGCTTGCCGCCCGCCGCTTGATCCGCGACCACCGCCCCGACGTGGTCGTGGGCGGCGGCGGCTACGTGTGCCTCCCCGTGGTTGCGGCGGCCCGGGCGGAGCGGCTCCCCGTGGTGCTCATGGAGCAGAACGCGCTGCCCGGCCGGACCATCCGGCTCCTGGCCCGCCGCGCGCGAGCGGTGGCCACCTCCTACGACGAAACCGCCCGCCACCTGCGTGGCGCCCGCGCGGTGCTCACCGGCAATCCGATCCGGCCCGAGGTCAGGGTGCTGGTGGGGGCGCCGCTGGGAGAGCGCTGCACGCGCATCCTGGTCACCGGTGGGTCGCAGGGGGCCCACACGCTCAACGTCGCGGTCGCCGGCTGTGTCCGGGCGCTGCTCGAGAGCAACTCCGACCTGCGGGTCACCCACCAGTGCGGAGCGCGCGACGCCGACGCGATGAGCGAGGCGGCGGCTGCGCTGCCCGACCACCTCCGGCAGCGCTACCTCGTGCGGCCGTTCTTCGACGACATGGGCCGGCACATCGCCGGCAGCGACCTCGTGGTGATGCGCGCCGGTGGCTCCTCGCTGGCGGAGTGCTCGGCGCTGGGACGGCCGATGATCCTCGTCCCCTACCCCCACGCTCGCGGCCACCAGCGGCACAACGCAGAGCCCTACGCCGCCGCCGGGGCGGCGGTGCTGCTCGAGGACGAGCGCTGCACGCCCGAGACGCTGCAGGCGACCATCGGGGGCGTGGTTGGCGACCCCGAGTCCTGGCGGCGGATGGCCGAGGCCAGCCGCGGCATGGGCAAGCCGGACGCGGCCGACCGCGTCGTCCGCCTGATCCGCCTCGCCGCCGGGGGCGGCGCGTGAGCCGCCACGTCCACGTCCTGGGCATCTGCGGCTACGCCACCAGTGGGGCCGCGATGCTGGCGCTCGAGGCCGGCGACGTGGTCACGGGATCCGACGACTTCGCCTATCCGCCGGTGAGCGACGTGATCACCGGCGCCGGCATCCGCTGGGAGAACCGCAGCGACCCGGCAAACCTCGACCGCTGGGGCGTGCCCGACGTCGTGGTGGTGGGCAACCAGACGCGAGCGGCGAACCCGGAGTGGCTGGCGGTGCAGGAGCGCGGCCTTCCGTTCACGAGCGAGATCGGGTTCTACGTCGACCTCGCCGGTTCGCGGCCGCGGCTCAGCGTGTGCGGCACGCACGGCAAGACGACGACGTCCGCGCTGCTGGTGCACATGCTGGCGCGAGCCGGGCTAGATCCCGGATTCCGTCTCGGATCCACGTCGCTCGACCTCGGCGGCAGTGCCCGGCTGGGCAGCGGTCCGTTCGTTTTCGAGGGCGACGAGTACACGACGGCTCCCTGGGACGCGCGACCGAAGTTCCTCCATACACTGCCGCAGCTGGCGTGCGTCACCCGGCTCGAGTGGGACCACCCGGACGTCTATCCCAGCCTGGACGCGTACCGCCGGCCGTTCCTCGACCTGGTGCGCGCCATGCCACCCACGGGGCTGCTCGTGCTGTGCGCCGACGACCCCGAGTGCGTGGCGCTGCGCGAGCAGGCGTCCTGCCGCGTGGTCACCTACGGGACCGGGGCGTTCAGCGACTGGCGCATCACCGGCGTCCACGACGATGGGACGCTGCAGCGCTTCACGGTGCTGCGCAGCGGCGGGTCGCCGCTGCCGGTTGCGTGCACATTTCCCGGCGTGCACAACGCCTGCAACACCGTTGCAGCGCTGCTGCTGGCGACGGCGGCCGGGGCGGACGAGGCGACGGCTGTCGAGGCGTGTCGCGACTTCCGCGGGCCGGCGCGGCGTTTCGAGATCCTCGGTGACGCCGCCGGCGTCACCGTGATCGACGACTACGCTCACCATCCCACCGAGGTCGCCGCCGCCATCGAGGCCGCGCGGCAGCGATTCGGCGACCGCCGGCTGGTGGCCGTGCACACGCCGCACACGTACTCGCGAACGCGCACGCTGCTGGAGAGCTACGGCACGAGCTTCGTGCGCGCCGACACGGTCGTCATCGGACCGATCGAGGAGGCGCGTGAACGCGGTCAGCCGGCCACCGTGCACAGCGAGGACGTCGCCGAACGGGCGGGTCCCACGCGCGATGTGCACGTGGTGCGGTCCAGCGAGGAGGCGATCTCGCTGCTCTGCGGCCTGGCCCGCGCCGGCGACGTGATGCTGGTGCTCTCGCTCGGCGGCTTCGACAAGCTGGCCCCGCGGGTCTATGCGGCGCTGGAGGCGGCTCGTGCCGGCGTCTGAGTGGGTCGCGGCGTTTGCCGGCGCGCGACGCGACGAGCCGCTGGCGCGGCACAGCCAGTTCGGTGTCGGAGGCCGGGCGGACTGGTTCCTGACGGTGCCTGACGCCGGCGTGCTGCGCGACCTGATGAGGGCCTGCGCCGCGCACGGTGAGACGCTCACGGTGCTGGGCGCGGGGAGCAACGCGCTGATCCTCGACGCCGGCGTTCGCGGCGTCGTCGTCCGTTTCGACGATCGTGCGGTGCGCCGCGTCGCCGGCGACGTCGTCGAGCTCGGCGGCGGCTGCATGATGCCGCGCGCCGCCCTCGACTGCGCCCGGCACGGGCTCGCCGGCCTCGAGTTCGGCATCGGCGTGCCGGGCACGTGCGGCGCCAGCGTCTTCGGCAATGCCGGCGCGTTCGGCACCGACATGGCCGGCGTGCTCGTCGACTGCACGGTGCTGGCGCCCGGCGGCGAGGAGCTCGTGCTCACCGCCGCCGAGTGCGGCTTCCGCTACCGCCACTCGCGGTTCAAGGACGACCTGCGCGGCCACGTGGTCGTGAGCGCGCGCCTGCGCGTGCACGCCGACGACCCCCGAGCCGTGCGCGCGCGCACCGACGAGATCCAGACCCGGCGCAAGGCGTCGCAGCCGTACGGCGTGCGCAGCCTGGGGAGCGTGTTCACCAATCCGCACGGCGACGCTGCCGGCCGGCTGGTCGAGGCCTGCGGCCTCAAGGGACGGCGGCACGGCGGCGCCGAGATATCCGCCAAGCACGCGAACTTCATCCTCAACATCGCGCACGCCACCGCGGCCGACGTGCTCGCGCTCGTGCAGCTGGCGCATGACAGCGTGCTGCAGCAGTTCGGTGTCGACCTGGAGCGCGAGATCATCGTGCTCGGGGAGCCCGCCGCCACCCTGGCGGCGCCGCAGGCGCTATGACGAGTGTCGGCGTGTTCTTCGGCGGCCGCTCCGTGGAGCATGAGGTGTCGGTGATCACCGCGTTGCAGGCGATCAGCGCCTTTCCCACCGGCACGCTGACCCCGGTACCGGTGTACATCGCCAAGGATGGTGCGTGGTACACCGGCGAGCGGCTCACCACGGTCGAGGCGTTCCGCGACATCGAGCGGCTCGTCGGCGGCGCCATGCGGGTGACGATGCGGCCGGAACCGGACGCGCGTGGAGCGCTCATGCCAGTGGAGGCGCGCCGCGGACTCCTCGGCGGCGGCCACCGCGCTGTCGCGCAGATCGACGTCGCGCTGCCGCTCGTGCACGGGAGCAACGGCGAGGACGGAACGCTGCAGGGGCTGTTCGAGCTCTGCGACACCGCCTACTGCGGCAGTGGCGTCGCCGCCGCGGCCCTGAGCATGGACAAGCGCCTCGCGAAAGCGGCGTTCCGCTGCGCCGGTCTCACAGTGCTCGACGACGTGCTCATCCGTCGCGAGCGGTGGGCCACGGCGGCGGACGCGCTCAGCGATGACGTCGCGCAGCGCTTCGGCTATCCGGTGTACGTCAAGCCGCTGTCGCTGGGGTCGAGCATCGGCGTGTCGCGCGTCGAGTCGCCGGCGCAGCTGCGCGACGCGGTCGAGCTGGCGTTGACGTATGACACACGCTGCCTGGTCGAGCCGGCGCAGGAGGGCATCATCGAGATCAACTGCGCGGTGCTCGGCCGCGCTGACGACCTGCGGGTCTCTGCGTGCGAGCAGCCGAAGGCGGGAGGCCTGCTCACGTATGAGGACAAGTACCTGAGCAAGGGTGGCAAGGCGGGCGCCGGTGCGCCGGCCACGGGCAAGGCCGCGTCGCAGCGCGTGGTGCCGGCGCCGCTCGCCGACGCAATGACCCGCAGAGTTCAGGACACAGCGGTCGCGGCGTTCCGCGCCGTCGACGCCGAGGGTGTGGCGCGCGTGGACTTCCTCGTCCGTGGCGATGACGACCCGATCATCGTCAACGAGATCAACACGGTGCCCGGCTCGCTCAGCTTCCACCTGTGGGAGCCGGTCGGTCTGTCCCTGACCGACGTGGTCGCCCGCCTGGTCGAGTTGGCCCTGCAGCGGCATGCGGCGAGATCACGCACCGCATACTCGATCGACACGTGGTTGCTGACGGGACCGCCGCGCGGCTGACGGCCATGGCCGAGGAGCCGAGCGCCAGTGTCACCGTGCGCGGCGAGGGTACGCCGCTGCTGCTCCTGCACGGGTGGGGTGCATCGGCCGAGCTGTTCGCACCGCTGCTCGACCGGCTGCAGCCGGGGCGCAGGCTGATCGCGCCCGACCTGCCTGGTTTCGGCGCCACGCCCGAGCCGCCGGCGGCGTGGTCGGCACACGAGTACGCCGCGTGGACGGTGGCGCTGCTCGACCGGCTGGGAGTCGAGCGCTGTGATGTCATCGGCCACTCCAACGGCGGCCGGATCGCCATCGTGCTCGCCGCCGAACACCGCGCGCGGGTTCGTCGTGTGGTCCTCACCGCGAGCGCGGGCATCCGTGCGCACCAGGGAGCGCGGGATCGGCTCCGCGTCCGCGTGTACAAGGCACTGCGACGCGCCGAGCGCGCGCCCGTGCTGCCGGCGGCGGCTCGCGCGGCCGCCCGCCGTCGCGCGGATCGCCGCGGCTCGCCGGATTACCGCGCCGCCTCGGGGACGATGCGCGCCACGCTGGTGCGCCTCGTGAGCGAGGACCTCAGGCCGCTGCTGCCGCGCGTGGCCGCGCCCACGCGGCGGATCGGGGGTGAACGCGACTCCGAGACCCCGCTGGGTGACGCGCGCGAGATGGAGCGCCTGATTCCGGACTCGGGAATCGCGGTGTTCGAGGGCGCCGGACACTACGCGTACCTGGAGCAGCCGGCGCGGTTCTGCCGCGTGGTCGACGTCTGTCTCGACGACGCCACATGAGCGGGGCCCTGACGCTCCTGCTGGTCGCGCTCGCCCCCGCGGCGTGGCTGGTGCGCACCGTGCCCGTGGCGCTGGTGGCGGCGCGGATGCTCCAGATCGAGGAGTACGAGGACGCGCGCTTCCTGCGCTGGGGGATGTCGCGTGCCTGGCTGGCGCACCCGGCGGTCGTCGCGGCCGCGGCGGTGTCTGTGGCGGCGCTGGTCGGGGCGCTGGTGGGCTCCACGCAGGCCAACCGTGTGGTCGCCTCGGGCTGGCTCGTCGCCTCGCTGGTCGGCGCGCTCCTCTGGAGCTGGACCCCGGCGAAGCGAGCGCTCGTGGTCACCGCGCGGATGCGCCGCATCCTCGTGGTGACGGCGGTCTACGGGGCCGCGCTTGCCGCCGTCATCGCGGTGCTGCTCGCCGTCGGGCTCTGGCTTGCCGCGGCGCTGCTGTGTGTCGCCGTGGCGTGCACGACCGGGGTGACGCAGCTGCTGCTGGTGGCCGCCGACGAGTCGCTGCGTCCGGTGGAAGCGGGGATCAGGCGCGGCTACCTGCGGCGCGCGCGCACCCGCATCGCAGAGGTGTCACCGCTGGTGATCGCCGTCGCCGGCAGCTACGGCAAGACGAGCACGAAACACATCCTGGCGCAGCTGTTCGCCGACCAGGCGGCGGTGCTGCCGACGCGCAAGAGCTTCAACACGTTGATGGGAGTGACGCGCGTCATCAACGAGGACCTGAAGGCACGGCACCGCGTCTTCGTGGTGGAGATGGATGCGTACGCAACCGGCGAGATCGCCGCCATCGGCGACCTGGTGCACCCGGCCATCGCGGTGCTCACCTCGGTGGGGCCGCAGCATCTGGAACGGTTCGGCGACATGGGCTCGATCGCTGCGGCGCTGTACGAGGTGGTGCAGGCGCTGCCGGCCGGCGGCACCGCCTTCATCCACGCGGGTGATGCGGGTGGCGCGGTGCTGGCCGAGCGCGCCGCGGGCGAGCAGCGCGACGTGGTGCGGTACGGCATCGCCGGCACGGCCAAGGCGCTCGACGTTTTCGCGTCGGATGTGGTGCTCGACGGATCGGGTGCGCGTTTCCGCTGGACATGGCCCAAACACGAACTGCAGCGCGACGTGTCCATCCCGCTGCTCGGCCGCCATCAGGTGCTGAACGTCTCCGCCGCGCTCGCGGTGGTGCACCGTCTGGGCAACGACCTCGACGCGGCGGTGGCCGCCGCGGCGCGGCTCCGCCCGGTGGAGCACCGCCTCGAGCCGCTTGCGGTGACGGGCCCGGTGCGCGTCATCGACGATTCCTACAACGCCAATCCGGTTGGCGTTCACGATGCGCTCGACGTGCTGGCCGTGCTGGACGGCGGCGCCAAGGTGCTCGTCACACCCGGCCTGGTTGAACTCGGCGCCGTCGAGGAGGCGGAGAACCGCCGCTACGGCGAGCACGCCGCGACCGTGTGCGACCACGTCATCGTGGTGCTGGCCAAACCGGCGGCGGCGCTGCAGGCGGGGCTGCGCGCCGGGGGCATGCCGCCGGACCGCATCCACGTGGCCCGTGACCTCGGCGACGCGACCGCGATCATCGGTCGCATCACCCGCGCCGGCGACACGGTGCTCTTCGCCAACGACCTGCCGGACACGTATCTGGCCGGTTGAGCCGCGCGCCCACGGCTCGTGTGGGTCAGCCGCGCCGAAAGCTTTGTCCGTCTCACGTCGCTCCGGTCACGATGCGCGCCCTTAGGATTGCACTCGGGGCGCGCGGGGCGGGCGCCGCGTGCGGCGTGCAGTCGGGAGGAGCGTTCAGCCGTGAGCCAGACGTGGGACCTCAATCCGATCCACGACGCCGGCAACGTCGGGTCCGATGTGGTTGGGCTCTTTGTCGGATCGCCCGGTGACCCTGGGATCGGCGGGCTCGCCGGCAGCCACGCGCTGCGTGCCGGCGACGAGGGGCGCGTGGAGGCCCTGGATCGCTTCCACGACCCCGGCGCAGGCCGATCCGGTGCTGCACGCGATGCTTACGCCAGACGTGGCCCGCGGAGGGCACGTGAAACCTGGAATGGGTGGCAGCTCCGATGAGGCGACGATGCGCCTCGAGCGGGCGGGCCAGCTGCACGGTCCGCTCACCAACTCGCCGGTGGCCGGCGCCGACGTGGTCGACGGCCATGGACAACTCTGGGACGTCAAGAGCCCGCAGGATGTGAAGCCGGGAAAGGGCATGTACACCCTTCGCACGACGCTAACGAACATCAGGGAGGACGTGCGGACAGGTGAGCACGTCATCGTGAACATCGGATATCTGTCGCGCGAACACGCGCACGAACTCATCGCCGTGGTGCGGGCAGACCCAGCGCTGCAGGGGCGGGTGCTCTTCAGCACGTCGGCGCGCTGGTGAGGCGATGAGCGAACGCCCACTTGCCCTGAAACCGCCGGACGACGCGTTTTTGCGCCGCCTCGACTCGCATCATCGCTGGGGATACCCCGACCAATACCCCACCGCGCGGGGGCAGGAGCCCGGAGTCGAGCTGATGGCCGAAGCCTTGGATGTCTCGCATACCGACTTCACCGGCATGGACCTGGCTGACCTGTGGTGGGTGGAATCCACCTTGGAGGGCTCGCGCTTCAATGGATCCTGGATGCCCGGTACGCGCTCATACGCCTCGAGTTGGCGCGACTGCGATCTATCCGAGGTCCAGATGGCCAAGGCGGAAGCGCATGGATGTCTCTTCGCCGGATCTTCATTCAAGGGCGCGTACCTCGTGCGCACGGACATGCAGTCGTGCGATCTCCGCGGTGCGGATCTCAGCGGCGCCGATCTGCTCAAATTCAGCGCACTCGATTGCGACCTTCGAGGACTGGCAATCCGCAACACAGTCCTTGACGCGGTCGGATTCAACGGATCGCACGTCGCCGACATCGATCTGATGGGCAGCACGGGAACGATCACCGGCGTCGGCGGGCGCAAGCCGCATCCTCGCATCGACATCGGCGAGCCGGACGATCCCCACTGGGTCGAAGGTGACGAAGCACTG
>DASUWI010000038.1:0-12129 GCA_036378495.1 Candidatus Dormiibacterota bacterium | reverse complement strand
TCACGGGCCTGTACCCGCTGACCAGCGGCGACGTCCGCTTCATGGGGCACAGCCTGGTCGGCATGCCCCCACACCGCATCACCAAGCTGGGCATCGCGCGCACCTTCCAGAACATCCGCCTGTTCTCGTACATGACCGCGGTGGACAACGTGATGGTGGGTGAGCATGTGCGCATGCACGCCAAGGTCTGGGACGCGGTGTTCCGCACCCCGTCCGCGCGCAAGGAGGAGCACGACGTCGAGCAGCGCGCGCTGGCCATCATGCGCCGGCTCGGCATCGACCAGTACGCCGACGTGTACGCGCGCAACATGCCCTACGGACTGCAGCGCCGTCTCGAGATCGCCCGTGCGCTGGCCAGCAACCCGGCGCTGCTGCTCCTCGACGAGCCCGCCGCCGGGCTCAACCCGCAGGAGAAGCGCGAGCTGATGGGCGTCATCGCGCAGCTGCGCGCCGACGGGCTCACCGTCTTCCTCATCGAGCACGACATGCGCGTGGTCATGGAGGTCTCCGATCGCATCGTGGTGCTGGACTACGGCGAGAAGATCGCCGACGGGGAACCTGCAGAGGTGCGTGCCAACCAGCGCGTCATCGAGGCGTACCTCGGCAGCGGCGCGGCGGAGGCCGCGAAGACGGCATGAGCGAGGTTGCGGCCCCCGAGCCCGCAGCAGCGGAGCCGGCGCCCGAGGCGCCGGCCGCCCCGGTCCTGGAGATGCGCGGCGTCGATGTGTACTACGGCCGCGTGCAGGCGCTGCACGCCGTCTCGCTCAGCGTCGCCAGGCGCGAGATCGTCGCGCTCATCGGCAGCAACGGAGCGGGCAAGACCACGACGCTGCGGACGATCAGCGGGCTCATCCATCCGGCGCGCGGCGAGGTGCGGCTCAACGGTCGCGTCATCACCACGCTACCCGCGGAGCAGATCTCGCGGCTCGGCGTGGCGCACGCACCTGAAGGGCGGCGCCTCTTCGGACGGATGAGCGTGCGCGAGAACCTCGAGATGGGTGCGTACACGCGTCACGATCCCGACGGCATCGGCGCCGACTTCGAGCGGGTGTTCACGCTGTTCCCCAGGCTGAAGGAACGCCAGTCGCAGCTCGCGGGCAGTCTCTCCGGCGGCGAGCAGCAGATGGTCGCAATCGGCCGCGCGCTGATGAGCGCGCCGTCGATCCTGCTCCTGGACGAGCCCTCGCTGGGGCTGGCGCCGATTCTGGTGGATGCCATATTCGAGGTCATCCGCGAGATCAACGCCAAGGGCACGACGATCCTGCTGATCGAGCAGAACGCGCTGCTGGCCCTGCGGACCGCGGCCCGCGGCTACGTGCTCGAGACCGGCAACGTGGTGCTCGAGGGACCGGCGTCGGATCTCCTGGCGTCGTCGGACGTGCAGCGCGCCTACCTGGGGGTCTGAAGACCGCCGGCCGGCGCTTGCTCAGACCGCCGCCGTGCCGATCATCCCGTTGCGCGTGACCAGCGCGGCCAGCTCCGCCTCGCTCATGCCGTCGGTGCCGTGCGGCCGGCGCGGCAGCACCAGATAGCGCGTCTCGGCGCTCGCGTCCCACACCCGGACCTGCACCGTTGGTGCCAGCACGAGCCCGAACTCCCGGAGCACCGAGCGCGGGTCGCGCACCACGCGCGAGCGGTACGCCTCGCTCTTGTACCAGGGTGGCGACGGACCCAGGAGCGCGATCGGGTAGCAGCTGCAGAGCGTGCACACGATGACGTTGTGCACGGCCTCGGTGTTCTCCACCACCACCAGCACCTGAGGGCGGACGCCGCCGGTCATGGTGTAGCCAAGCTCCTCGACCGCGGTGGTGCCGTCGGCGAGCAGCCGTTCGCGGAATCCGGGGGCGGCCCAGGCATGCGCCACCACGCGCGCGCCGTCGGCCGGGGTCCGCAGGGCATCGAGAATGGCCTCGATGGCGGAGCTGCTCACGACGCCGCGCTCCTCGAGCGCCGCCTCGAGCTCGCGCACCTGCTGGGCGATCGAGCCGTCGTGGTGATGCGTGCCGCTCACACGCCGTCCACCGCGCGATCCAGGTACGTCTCCCAGAGGTTCACCGTCACCGTGTGATCACCGCTGCCCCAGAGGGTGTGCGCCGGGAACGCCACCGCGTACACGGGCTCGACGCGCGGCACTGCCACCCTGGCTACCACGTCGTCCGGAAGCGTGTGCCGGCCGTGCATCGCGGTGATGGTCCCGACCTGACCGCGAACGTAGCGGGGGGCGCGGCGGTGGCCGGGCGGGTCCGCCTGGCTGACGATCACCCGGTCGCCGGTGGCGAAGCGGTCAGGCATCGAGCACACCCCTCTCGCGCAGCAGCGTCGTCATACCCACGTACCAGCGCTCGTAGTACGGGGTCTCCAGATACTCCTGCGGCGGCATGCGCTCGATGGCATCCCGGAACTCATCGAGCGCAAACACACCGCCGCGTACCAGGGCGGCCACCAGCGCGTACACGTGCGCCTCCCAGTCGGCCTGGAACGGGGGATCGGACTCGCTCACCTCGAGCCCGCCGAAGCCCTCCATGCCGCCGACGTCATTTACTCGCATGGTTGCTACGAGTAGCGTAGGTGCCGGCACGCCGCGCGAGTGGGGCATTTGGCGGATGCGTGGCGTGCGCGATTCCAATAGGATCGTCCAAACGGAGCAGTCACACCAGACGCCATGAACGAACTCCGAAGGGTGGCCACGGGGGGTGGCGACACGGCAGCCGAGGCCTTGGCCGAGGACGAGGCGGTCACGCGCGAGCTGGTGGGCTGGGCGCTGCAGTCGCCCCTGCGCGGCGTCGGCGTCACCAGCGCTGTTGCACGCGGGGCTCTGGCGACCGCGCTTGGGGTCCCCGAGGTGGCCATCCACTCGTGGACGGAAGCTGAGGTGCAGTCGGCGCTCGCCCGCCTCAGCGGGCTCATCTCCTACTGCGAGCGGCTGGCGTCGGAGGCGATGATCGACGAGGTCACCGGTGCGCTCCGGCGGCGGGCGGGTGAGGCCGAGCTGACCCGCGAGATCGACCGCGCGCGCCGCACCGGCGACGGCGGCATCGTCGTCGGGTTCCTCGATCTCGACGGGCTCAAGGCCGTGAACGACACCGAGGGCCACGCCGCCGGGGACGCGTTCCTGCGTGCCGTTGTGCGCGCGGTCCGCGAGCGTGTCCGCTCCTACGACATCCTCTTCCGGTACGGCGGCGATGAGTTCGTCTGCGTGCTGCTCGGTGTGACCCACGAGCAGGCGGAGCGCACATTCGCCGAGATCTGTGGCCGCGTGTCCGCGACGTCGGGTGGCCACACGGTGAGCATCGGGCTCGCGGAGGCGGTCCAGGGCGACACCGCCGACACCGTGATCGAACGGGCGGATGCCGCCCTCTACCAGGGACGCGCGGCAAGCACCGGTTGACGCACGACCCCGGCGCACGCAGCGCCCTCGCCCGCAGCGGCGGACTTCTCTTCGGCGCGGGCGCGACGCTCGTGCTCGTCAGCCTGGTGGTCGAGCGAACCCCTGGCACCGACTGGACCATCGTGCTGCCGGCGCTCGCGGTTGCCTACGTCGTCGCCGCGGTCCTGCTGGCCGCGCCGCAGCTCCTCCCAGCCGGCGTCTATCCGGCCCTCACCGCCTGCGGCACCCTGCTGATCACGCTCGTTGCCTACGCGGACGGGTCACCGACCAGCGCCGTCGTGCTCCTCTACGTGTGGGCCGCGGTCTACGCGTTCTATTTCTACAGCCTTCGAGCGGCGCTGCTCGAGAGCGGGTGGATCTCGGCCTGCGCCGGCGTCGAGCTGTGGTTGCGCGGCGGGTTCGCCGACTGGTTCTCCCACTGGTTGCTGGTCACCGGCACCTGCCTCGTCGGCGGGCTCGTGGTACGCCAGCTCGTCACCCTGGTGCGAACCGAGGCCGGGCACGATCCTCTGACCGGCCTCTACAACCGCCGCAGCCTGCTCGAGCATCTCGTCCGCGATCAGCGCCGGGCGGAACGCACAAGGGCACCACTGTCCGTGGTGATGCTGGATCTCGACGGGTTGAAGGCGCTGAATGACCGCCTCGGGCACCTCGAGGGTGACCGCTACCTTCGCGACGTTGCCGACCTCTGGAGCAGCGAGCTGCGCGGTACCGATGTCATCGCGCGGTACGGCGGGGACGAGTTCGTCGTTGTCATGCCGGACTGCACGCTGGAACGTGCCTGCGCCGTCGCCGATCGCTTGCGCAGCCTCACCCCCGAGGGCTGCACCGCATCCGCCGGCGCGGCGCAGTGGGTGCGCGGCACCGATGTGGACCAGCTGATCGGCTCGGCCGACGCCGCTCTCTACCGCGCCAAGCTCGCCGGCCGCAATCGCACGGAGCCGGCTGCCTAGGGCGCCAGCAAGCGGAGCGCACCCACGGCCAGGGCGACGAACGCGGCGTACTCGAGGACGACCAGAAGCTTCCGTCCCCGCCCGGCCAGCGCCCCGGCCACGCCGCGCAGCCCGTACCACAGCAGCAGCAGCATCGCGGACCGGGCTCCCAGCTGAGCCGTGCCCGGACTGAGCAGCGCAGCCGCGCCGGCCAGCCCTCCGCCGAGAGCGATCGCGGAGAGGAGGACGCGGCCCACCGGCAGGCCATCGGTGCGCAACGCGTCGAAGCTGACGAGAGCGGTGATGGCGCCGACCAGGGCGGCGCGCCACTCCAGCGCCAGCGCGGACGAGGTCCCCGCCACCATCACGGGCGCCAGCACCCCGATGCCGGCGATGTCCCGCAGCAGCCGCGTGGTGCCGCCCTCCACAGCTGAGCTGCGGCGCAGCGCCAGCTGGGGGGCGCCACCGATCACGAGCGCCGCCACCACCCCGGCCGCGGCGCGCACCGTGAGCGGCGTGACCCCGGCAAGCACGGTGGCGAACGCGCCCACAGCGGCGACGGGCAGCGCCAGGCCTTCGACGCCGGGGCGGCGCTCCCGCGGATAGACGATGAGGTCGTAGACGGCCAGCACGAGCGCCGTGAACAGCGCCAGCGCACCATCGGCGATGGCGCTGTTGCGCATGCCGAGCGCCTCCGGCCGGATCAGGACGGCGGTGGCGCACACGGCCGCGCCGAACGCCGTGTGCACCAGGGGGAAGGGAACTTCGGAAAGCGACCGGATCTCGCCCGTGACCCCGAGCGCCTTGCGGGCCTCGTCGGCGAGGAAGGCGTGGCCCTTGGGCCGAAAGCCTGTTCGGCTTTCCACGGTCACCTGTGGATACTGTGCATAACCATCACGGGGCGGTGGTTCCCTCGCGCCCGTACGCGTCTTCGAGCCGGACCACGTCGTCGATCTCGGGGGACGAGACCTCGAACAGCTCAGTGTCCTCGATCGCGATGAACCGGTGCTTGCGCCCCGGGTGCACCCGGGCGCTCATCCCGGGGGTAAGGCGGTGGCACTCGACGACGCCGTCGCTGTTCTCCAGCAGCAGATCGAGGAGGCCGGACCACACGAAGATCGTCTCGTCCTTCTCGACGTGGTACTGCAGGCTGAGCTGATGGCCCTGGTTGATGTGGATCAGCTTGCCCAGGTAGCGGTCGGTGATGGCCCAACGCAGCTCGTGGCCCCAGGGCTTGTCCACGCGACCGCTGCCGGCGCCCTGCACCGCGGTCTCGCTCAAACCGCGGCCTCCGCCGCCGGCGCGGGCTCGATTCCGGCGAGGCGCTCCATCCCGCCGATGAGCTGTTGCACCCGGGAGTCCGTGGGCGCCTCGGCATACACGCGCATCAGCGGCTCGGTGCCGCTCATGCGCATCAGCACCCAGGAGCCGTCGTCGAGATAGAACTTGAAGCCGTCGTCGGCGCGAATGCGGAGGATCTTGGCGCCTTCGAACGTCGACGGCTCGTGCTCGCGAAAGCGCCGGTAGACGTCTTGCTTGCGCTCCTCGTAGCCGTCGCGCGGGAACGCGATGTCATGACGTGCGTACGCATGCGGGCCGACCAGGTCCGCGAGATGCGCGACCAACGCCGACAGTGGCTTGCCGTACGCAACGATCATCTCCAGCACGATCAGGCCGGAGAGGATGCCGTCGCGCTCCGGGATGTGGCCTCGAAAGGCGTAGCCACCCGACTCCTCACAGCCGAAGAGCGCGTTGGTCTCCTTCATCTTCTGGCCGATGTACTTGAAGCCGACGGGCATCTCGTGCACCGTGACGCCGAAGCGGCGGCCGAGCTGGTCGAGCATGCTCGATGACGTGATCGAGCGCACGATGTCGCCGCGCTCGCCGCGCTCCTCCAGCAGGTACATCGCGAGGAGCGACATCACCTGCAGCTGGTTGACATAGCGGCCGTTCTCGTCGATGACGCCGACGCGGTCGGCATCACCGTCGTTGGCGATGCCGGCATCGAATCCACCCGCGCCCATGCGCTGCATCGCCTCAGGCATGTAGCGGTCGATGGGCTCGGGATGCATGCCATCGAACCCGGGGTTGCGGTCGCTGTGCAGCTGCTCGATCGCGGTGCGGCCGGGACCGAGCGCTTCGGCCAAGAGCCCTGCGCCGGCGCCGTACATGGCCTCATGGAGGACGCGCAGCCCGGCGTCGCGCAGCCGCTGCACGTTGACCATGGTGGCGAGCTGCGCCAGGTAGTCGGGAATGGGATCGGCGAGCTCGAGGCGTCCGCTGCTCACCGCCTCGTCGAGGCTGATGGTGTTCGCGCCCTCGCGCAGCGCGCGCACGGTCTCATGCTCGATCGCGGCCACCACCTCAGGCGGCGCCGAGCCTCCGAAGTCGGGCTTGTACTTGATGCCGTTGAACTCGGCCGAGTTGTGGCTGGCGGTGATCGCCATCGCGCCGGCGGCCTGACGGCGGATGATCGTCCAGGAGATGGCAGGAGTGGGCGTCACCCGGTTGAGCAGCACGACGTGACGGCCGTTGGCGACCAGAACCCGCGCCGCCTCGCGGGCGAACAGCTCCGCGCAATATCGGGAGTCGTGCCCGACCACGAGCGGCCGTGCGTCGCTGTCGACGTACCACGCCACCGCCTGTGCCACGGCGCGCACGTTCGCGTAGGTGAAGTCATCGGCGACGACGGCGCGCCAGCCGTCGGTGCCGAAACGAATCGGCGAGGACGCCATCGGCGCCCATTCTACGCAGCGGCTGAGCGACGGATTTCCGGTGCCGGGGCCGTTGACGGGAACGTGGGCCGCGTGTGGATCCTCGCTGCGGCGCTCACAGGCCTGCTCGCCGCGTGCGGGTCCTCCGGCCAGCCGCAGGTGCAATCGTCACGGCCGCTGACGGAACAGTCGGTGGCGGTGAAGCAGACTGGCAACGCCGCTGCGCAGATCGTGCCCACCACCACCACTTACCAGATCGACGACAGCGGGGCGCTCGTCATCCAGCTCAGCATCCAGTCGCAGTCGGCGGCGGCGGAGAGCATCGCGGTGCGTGCCTCGCTGTTCGACTCCGGCGGCGGGCTGATCGGCGACGCCGCGGGCGGCCGTGTGTCGGTGCCGCCGGGGAGCACGTCGACAGTGGAGCTGAACGGCCCCAGGCCGCAGGGGACGATCGCCAGCGCGACCTTCGAGGTGACTGACGTCACGTCGCCGACGCCGGTGGTGAACACGCCCATCCCGACCGGGACCTTCGCGCCCTAGCGCCGCGTTCGGGGAGGCGCTCAGAGCCGGACGGCCCGCGCTCCGACGACCTTCTTCTCCATGAAGATCATCTCCAAGCCGCCACGGTGCTCTCGATGGGTCTCGGCATAGCCCGCGGCGGCGAACAGCTGCCGCGCCGCAGCCTGCACCGTCGAGGGGTCGAGGACAAGGGAAATGCACCTCTTCCGCAGCGCAGCCCTGGCTGCGCGGGCTGGCGAGGCACACGACCTGACTTGCATGGCGAATGGGTGTTCGCTACACTAACAAGTATGTGTGATGGCGATCGCCAGCAGGCCGAGGGTTCGGTGGCGTGGTTGCGGCAGGCAGCCGAGGCGCTGCGGGCGCGCTCGGCGCGGCCGGATGACGGCCCGACGCTGACCGAAGACCTCACCGTGGTGCGCCACGTCATCGACGTGCTCGAGCTCGAGTTCGCCCTGCTCGCGAAGCTGCTCGACGCCTCCGGCTACTGGGAGGCCGAGGGGGCGGCCACCCCGCAGGACTTCATCCGGCATACCTGCAAGATGTCGTCCAGCGCCGCCAAGGCCGCCGTGGTCGTTGGCGATCGCGCCGCAGTGCTGACGGAGAGTGTGGCCGCCGTCGACGAGGGGCGCATCGGGTACGCGCATCTGGCGCTCCTGGCCCGCACCGCCGACTCGGTTACCCGGCAGCCGTCGGGCGAGGCGGCCTTCGACGAGCAGCTGCTGCTGCCGCAGGCGGAGGCGCACTCGGTGAGCCGCTTCCGCTACGACTGCGATCACGCACGGCACGCGGCGGACCGCGAGGGAGCGCTGCGCCACCACGTCGACGCGGTGGAGCGGCGCTGGCTCGAGTTCGAACCCTGCGGCGACGACACGGTGCTGGTGCACGGCCAGCTGGACAGCGTCGGTGCTGCCACCGTGCGCACCTCGCTGGAGTCGCTGGCCCGGCGCACAGACAAGGACGACAAGCGGCCGCGATCCCGCCGCATGGCGGACGCGTGGGTGGAGATGGCGGCACACGCGCTCGATCAAGGCTCGCTTCCCCGGCGGGGCTCGCAGCGACCGCACCTCCAGGTGACGACCACCTTCGAGACGCTCCGCGGCCTTGCGGGCGCGCCGGCCGGCGAGCTGGAGTTCGGGGGAACAGTCACATCGGCCACCGTGCAACGGCTGGCCTGCGACGCCGCGGTGGTGCGAATCCTGCTCGACAGCGAATCCGCGCTCGTGGATGTGGGCCGCGCCCGGCGCACGGCGCCGCCCGCGACGATGCGAGCATTACGAATACGAGATGCGGGCTGCGTGTGGCCGGGCTGTGACCGCTCGGCGAGCTGGACCACAGCGCACCACGTGCTCGAGTGGGTTGCAGACCACGGGAAGACGGACACGCCCAACATGGTGCTGCTCTGTTATGGCCATCATTGGCGAGTACATGAGGGTGGCTGGCAGATCGCGCGCACCGACGAGGGCGTGATCACCCTGCCACCGCAGCGCGGGTTCGTGTCCCCCGAAGAGGCGGCGACGATGCCGAGAGCACGCGAGGCAGCTCGATGGCGAGAGCGGCGGGACCGTGCCGCCGGAGGCGCAGCGAACACGCCGGCATAGGCCGCCGGAGTCGCTCCGCCGTCGCCCTACAGCAGGTCCGTCCGTCCCGTCGCGCGAAGCCGCTCCACGACATCCTTGACCCGCTGCGCGTGCTCTTGAGGCACGACCAGCAGCGCATCCGGAGTATCGATCACGACCAGCCCATCGGCGCCGGCGACAGCCACGAGCCGTCCGCCACGCGCCTCGATGGTGCATTCGCTCGACGCCACGGCGAGCGCGTCGCCGCCCAGCACGTTGCCGTCGGCATCGCTCTCGCCCGCCTCGACGCGCGCGGTGTGCAGGTCGCCCCAGGAGCCGAGGTCGGACCACGCGAACGCCGCCTCGACCACGGTGAGCCGCGCAGTGCGCTCGAACACGAGCGGTTCGACGGCGACAGGGCTCAGGCTCGCATACGCCTCGGTCGCCATGGTGAGGTCGCCGGTGGTGAACGCGGTCGCCACCCGCTCGACGGTTGCAGCGATACCGGGATGAGCGGCGGTCAGCTCCTCGAGAAACACCCCGGCCGGCCAGGCGAACAGCCCCAGGTTCCAGAGGTGGCGGCCGCCGGCGATGTAGGCGCGCGCGTCGGCGGCATTCGGTTTCTCCACCAACCTCACGGCGCGGAAGGCGGGAAGCCCACCGGCCATCTCTGAAAGCGTCGCTGGAAGGGGACGCGGGGGGCGCCAGCGCTTGGCCGCGAGCATCGAACCCACCTCGATGTATCCCATGCCCGTGGACGGTGCGACCGGCTTGAGCCCCACCGTGGCGAGGCCGGCCGTGGCGGCCGCCCAGCCAGCGGAGGCGATCACAGACGCGCGATAGGCGTGAATGTCACCCACGCGCGAGTCGGCGTGGACCGACGCGATCAGCGCGTCAGGGTCCTCGCGCCGCAGGAGCTGCGTCGCCAGGCCGAGTGCAGGTCCGGTGCCCCTCGCCTCGGGCTCGGCGATGATCCGATCGCGCTCGGGGAGGCCCGCAAGGGCAAGCGCGCACGCGTCGGCCTGCGCGGCGGCGGTGACGACGCTGACGGTGTCGCCCAGGTCGCGGACACGGTCAGCGGTGGCACGCAACAGCGTCGCTCCGCCCGGGCCGAGGGGGAGGAGATGCTTGGGTGTGGTCGCCCTCGAAAGCGGCCACAGCCGGGTGCCCCCGCCGCCGGCGAGGATGAGGATGTGCAGGCCCATGAGGCGAGTTGCGCTCCCGACGCCCGGTGACCGGCGAGCAAGCGCCAGACGACCGGCGCCCAAACCACCTGACACGATCACCAAAGCGGGTTGACGGCTTCTCCTGACGGTGTACTGTACGGGCCACGTATCACCAACCCGGGCGCCGATCCGCGCGCCGACTGGAGGGACTAGGCGCGTGGCTGTAGACCAGACCCTGCGCTGCCGCGATTGCGGCGTGGATTTCATTTGGACGGAGGGCGAGCAGGAGTTCTACGCTTCGCGCGGACTTAGCAACGCACCCTCGCGCTGTCCCAACTGCCGGGCAGCTCGTCGCGCCAGTGGGGGCGGCGGAGGCGGTGGCGGCGGCGGGTTCTCGCGACCGGCTGCGTCGCGGCAAATGTTCGAGGTGACCTGTGCCAACTGTGGCGGCATCGCCAAGGTGCCATTCCAGCCACGCGGCGATCGCCCCGTCTACTGCAGCGATTGCTTCCGCGCCGCCCCTAGATGACGGAGGAGCGGTCGGGTCAAGAGATCGCGATCGGCACTCGGGTCAGCTTTCCATACGGCGGCAGCCGGCGCACCGGGACAGTTGCTGACGTCTCCATGGTTCCCGACGGGGCCGGCGGCACGACGCTCGCATATCTGATCGACGTAGGTCCTCGCAAGGTGTTCGTCCAGGGCGAGGGGATCACGCCGGCCAGCGGATCGGCCGCGCCCTTCGATCCTGTCGCCGAGGGCGTGGCCTACGGGCGCAAGCGGCCAAGACCGGGAAAACGCTGAGAAACACAGGCGACCCTTCCCCTTTCGTAGCGGCGCGGTAGCCGATCAGCGACCGGTTGCGGCGCGCCGGGGCGTTAAGCTGTTCAGGACATGGCGCAGGAAGTCGGCGCGCCCGGAAGCGCGAGCAGGAGACGGGCGAGCCGCGGTCGCCCCGCGCAGCGGGTGCGCACGATCGTGCTCATTCTCGGTGTTGCCGCCGTGCTCGCAGGAGTCGGAGTAATCGTCGGGCCAATCATCGGCGCGCTCATTCGCGGCCATGGCGACCAGACGGCGCTGAACTCGTGGAACCATGGCGGCTCCAACGCGCTGAAGGGTGCCGCCGCCGCCGCCGACGCCGGCCACACCGCGTGCGGCTCGACCTCGCCAACCGACTACGCGCTCGTGAAGTTCAGCGCGCCGGCCGGTGAGAACTACGCCGGAGTCGCGGGCGACGGCACGTGGGATCTGCTCAACACGCGCACGATGGTGCATTACCACGGCACGCCGGACCCGGGGCAGCAGGGCAACTCGATCATCGCGTTCCATCGCGAGCCCGACTACCAGGACATCAATCAGCTCAACGTCGGCGACACGGTCAGCATCCAGGACCGCTCGTGCCACACGTACGTGTACAAGATCACGCAGCGCTGGATCCTCCCGCCCTCGCAGGTGACGCAGCTCGTCCCCACCAGCGGGTACGACCTCACCATGGTCACCTGCGACCCCTGGTGGCAGGACTACAACCGCATCGTGTGGCGCGCGTCGCTGGTGAGCTCACCGGCGACCAGCGGGGGCGGAACCGCGCCGGCGAACGGCAGCGGTGGCGCTCCAGCGCCGCCGCTGAGCACACCCGGCAACCCAAGCTTCTAGGGGCGGGCGCGCGTTCGTGATGAGCGCGTACTTCGATTCCGCTGGTCGCACCGACGTTCTGAGCGGTGGCACGACGCTGGTTCCCATCGCGACACCAAAGGGGGCTTTCCGCGTCTGGACCAAGCGCGTGGGCAGCAACAAGTCTGCGAGGCTGCTGCTGCTGCACGGTGGACCTGGCGCGACCCACGAGTACTTCGAATG
>DASUWI010000037.1:0-23276 GCA_036378495.1 Candidatus Dormiibacterota bacterium | reverse complement strand
GTCGAAGGTGACGAAGCACTGGCGTGGCTCCGCTCTCGAGGTGCGCCGGAACTGTCTTTCTTGGTCCTGCCGCCGCGGCGACACGGTTGAGAGTACGCCGCCTGTTCCGGGCTCGGGTCGGGTCACGTGGCGTTCGCTGCGGTGTTCCCTGGGCGATAATCGAAAGCCCAAACGCAGCACTCGACCCACTCAACGTCCATGCACAGAATCCCGTGAGCACCGCGGTTCTCGACGACCGCGACCAGCGACGCGCTCAGGCCCGCGCCGAAGCGCTCTCGATCCTGGACTCGCCGTCGCGTGTGCGTCGCTTCCAGACGGTCCCGGGCGTGCGGCTGCAGCCGTCGGGGCGCCCCCGGGCCCACGCGCGGCCCCGGCCGGCGCCGTCGCCGCGGCGCCGCCGCCCGGTGGTTCGCCGGCTGGTGGCGGCGGCGCTGGTCCTCTCCCAGGCGGCGCTCCTCGTGCTGGCGTTGACGCTCCCGGTCTTCCAGGTGAAAGGAGCGCAGGTCAGCGGCCTGCATCTGCTCCGGACCGCGGACGTGCTCAGAGCCGCCGCGCTGTCGCGACAGAGCATCTTCACGTTCGACAGCCAGGCGGTGAGCCGCAGGGTAGAGGCATTGCCCTGGGTGGCGTCGGCCACCGTGACCAGCAGCCTGCCCGCCTCGGTGCGCATCCGGGTGACCGAGCGACCGGTGGCGCTGCGCGTCCGCCGTGGCGGCGAGGACGTGCTCGTCGCCGGCAACGGGGCGGCGATGCCGGTCAGCGCTGCTGCGGCGCCGCCGGCGGCAGGCGCCGTGCCGCTGCTCGACGATCGCGCCGGCTCGACGCAACCACTCGACCCCGAGCTGATCCAGGACCTGGCGGCCATCGTGCAGCACTTCACCGCTGCCTTCGGTGCTCAGGTGGTGGCCTACCAGTGGGGCCTGGACGACATCCTGTCGCTGTGGACCGGCACCGGCTGGAAGGCCGTGCTCGGGCACCTGGACACGCAGGACGCGTTCGCGGGGCTCCCGGCGCAGATGGCGGCGCTTGCCGATCTCCGAGGATCGCTGGACTTCGCCCACCCCACCTTCGGCTACGTCGACCTGGAGGATCCGTCGGCGCCCGCGGTGGGCGGCTCCCCCGGCCTCCCGGCGGCGGTGCGGGCGGCGGCACAGGCCGCATCCGCGCCGGCCGTCGCGCCGGCACCGGCAGGCGTGCAGCCGCCCAATCCGCTGCCCACGCCCACCCCGGCCGCCACGCCGAAGCCGTCTGCCGCGGCCGGCACGGCCGGCGGCCCTCACTGAGAGCGCACCCGAGCGCTTTCAGCTGGGCGGCGTGCCAGGCCCAGGAAACCGATATGAGCAGCGCTCGCCTGGCTGCTAGCGGCGCCGGCTCCAGGGACGCGCTGCAAGCAGCGCCGTCAGGATGGCCCGCGTCGCGGGCGAGCGGTTGAGCGTGTAGAAATGAATGCCGGGAGCGCCGCCGGCGAGGAGCTCGGCGCACTGCAGGGTGGCCCAGGCCACGCCCAGGTTGAGCACCGCCTCGGGCTCCTCCTTGCGCCGCTCCAGGGGCTCCAGCAGTGACTCGGGGATGTGGGCGCCGATCTTGGTGGTGAACCGCCGGATCTGGTCGACGTTGGTCACGGGCATGATCCCGGGGATGATCGGCACGGTGACGCCACCGGCCCGGGCCCTGGCGACGTAGTCGAAGTACACCTGGTTGTCGAAGAAGAGGTTGGTGACCAGGAAGTCCGCCCCGGCGTCCTCCTTGCGCTTCGCGTAGCGAACCTCCGCCTCCTCACGCTCCGATTCGGGGTGCTTCTCGGGATGGCAGGCGGCGCCGATGGAGACGTGGTAGCCGTCGCGAATCAGCCGGATGAGCTCGTCGCCGTGGGCAAGGCCGCCCGGCACCGGCTCGAAGGTCTCGGCGCCGTCGGCTGGGTCGCCGCGCAGCGCCAGCACGTTGTCAATGCCGGCGGCGACGAGCGCATCCAGCAGCCCACGCAGCTCGGTGACGGTCGACCCGGCGCAGGTCAGGTGCGCCACCGGCTCGATGTCGGTCTCGCGCCGGATGCGAGTAACGAGCTCGAGCGTTCGCGTGCGTGTCGAGCCCCCCGCGCCGTACGTCACCGAGACGAACGTGGGCTGCAGCTCCCGCAGGTGCGCGATCGTTTGGAACAGCGCCTCCTCGCCGGCGTCGCTCCGTGGCGGGAAGAACTCGAACGAGAAGGACGGCCGGCCGGGCCGCGGCGTCAGGTCAAGGCGCATTGCCGACTATGGTGCCGCAGACGGCACGCGTGCGCCGCGGCGGCGCGGCGGCGCACTGTGGCGGTCAGGCCGCGACCGTCACCTGCAGAACCAGCGGCCGCTCCCGCTCGTCGGGGACAGGAAGGCCGGCGCTCTCGAGCCCGTCGATGTACAGCTCGATCGCCTCACCAGCGTTGGCCAGGCACTCCGCTACGGTCTCGCCTTCGGTGACGCAGCCCGGAAGCGCGGGAACCGTGACTGTGTAGCCCGACTCCTCGCCGGGGTCGAGCACGACCGAGTAAGTGCGCATGGAACTCATTCTCCCATCGCCCTGCCGGGTCCCTCAAGCCCGGCTGCTTCGAGGATCGCGGCGAGCGTCTTCGCTTTGAGAGTGCGGCCAGCATGCATCGGGACCACAACCAGCCCCGGTCGCGACGGATGCCGGAATACCGCGTGGCTCCCTCGTCTGCGGACCTCCCGCCATCCGGCGCGCTGCAATAGTCGTGTGACGTCGTCGCACTGCATTGGTCGTCGGCGCGGCATGTGACGGCACGATGCGGGATCCGCGCGGCCACCCAACGGACAGTCCGAGCACCGCGTCTGATGCAGTACGGTCGGGCATCTATGCGTGCCGTGTACGCCGCGCGTGTCGGTGGCGACGACCCACTGGCCAACCTCGAAGTTGGTGATGTGCCCGAGGTTGAACTGCGCGCGGGATGGGCGATGGTGCACTTCGCCGCGGGCTCGCTCAACCACCACGACCTCTGGACGCTGCGCGGCTTCTCGGCAACCCCGATCGTGCCCCCACAGGTGCTGGGCTCGGACCTCGCCGGCACGCTGTTCGGGTACGCCGACGAGCCGCCCGACGACGTGCCCCAGCCGGGATCGCGGGTGGTCGTTCACGGCATCGTCCGCTGTGGGCACTGCGCCGCGTGCCGAGGTGAGGAGGCGCAGCCCTGCCGAACCGCGCGATTGTTCAGCGAGACCCCCGTGGCCGGAACGTTCTCGGATCAGGTGCTCGTGCCGGCGCAGAATCTCGTGGCGCTGCCGGACTCCGTGAGCTTCGAGGCGGCCGCGTGTCTGCCGACGGCGTACCTCACCGCATACCACATGCTGTTCGTGCGCGCTGCGCTGCGGCCCGGCATGAACGTGCTCGTGCACGGCGTGACGGGCGGTGTGGCTTCCGCGGCGATCATCCTGGCGCGCCTAGCCGGCATCACCGTCTTCGCCACGTCCCGCGACAAGGGCAAGCGTGCGCTGGCCCGCGAGCTGGGCGCCACCGAAGCGTTCGCGCCGGAGCGCGAGACGGCGCGCGCCCTGATCGCGCGCACCGACGGCATGGGTGTCGATGCCGTCATCGAGACCGTGGGCGAGCCCACCTGGGAGCTCAGCCTCCGCGCGGTGCGAGTCGGCGGAACAATTGTGGTTGCGGGCGCAACCGGCGGGATGAACCCGCCGGCGCAGCTCAACCGCATCTACTACCGGAACGTCACCGTGGCGGGATCGAGCATGGGCCCGCTCGCCGAGCTGCGCCGGCTTGTCGAGCTGTGCGCGAGCGGGCGGCTGCAGCCGTTGATCGGCTCGACGTATCCGATGGAGGCCGCCCCCGACGCGTTTCGCGAGATGGCATCGGGCGAGCTCCGCGGCAAGGTCGTGCTCATCTGACTGCCGTGACCACGACGTCACCGACGGCGCACAACTAGCCACCCCGTTGCCGCGGACGCGGTTGCATCGTGGGGCCGTGACGTCGACAACCGGTGCACGCGCGCGCTCGATGCGCATCCGCCGCGTCGCTGTGGTCGCAAGCGCGTGTGCTGTGGCGGCGTCGCTCGTCGCGTCCTGCGGTGGCGGTTCGGCGCAGCCGGCTCAGGCGTTGCAGGCGACCTGCGGCTCGTGCGGAGACACCGAGGGTGCCTCGCTCGCGAGCCAGCTGGCGGCGGCCGCCGACGTCAGCACGCAGCCGAGCTGGTCGGACGCAGCGAAGTTCATCGTCGAGAAGACCACCGGCGCGATGATCGGCAATCTGCCGTCGCCGCTGGGCAAGCTGAGCCAGGTGCTGCTCGACTTCTTCAACTCCGGCGGCGCCTCGGCGTCCCCCCTCGACCTGCTCAAGCAGCAGCTGGACGCAATCCAGGGCCAGCTGCACGAGCTGCAGAAGACGATGGACCTTGCGCTGCAGGTCGCCACCGAGACCGAGGCTGCAACGCTGGCAGCGAATGTCAAGTCTCTGAGGGATACCGTCCTGGCTGCCCAGGGCGACCTCATGGAGGCATTCAGCTACGCCGGCCAGCCGAGCAAGAAGGCGGTGGTCGAGGAGCGGATCGCTCAGGTCAAAGCCACAGTCGACGGAATGCTCAAGGCGAAGACGCTCGTCGTCCCCGAGGCGATCCTGGGCAGCGCCATCACGCCGGGTGTGCCGTCCCTGTACCAGGTGCTGGGCAAGGTCATGACGCACAACCATCAATACATCTTCACCTGGCGAGACTCCGCGGCCCTCGACAACGTCTTCCAATACCTCACCTACCTGCAGGCGCTGCAGTACAACCTCATCGTCCAGGTCTTCACGATGGAGGGCAGCAGCCCCGACCAGATCTATCAGCGGTTCTCGCAGGACTATCTGGGCGACAGGAGCAGCTTCTCGTTCACCGCGACCGACGTCGCCTACACACCTACACGGGGCTGGTTGCACGACGAGCTCGCAGCCGAGCTGACACGGGTGCCGGCAGGGTTGATGATCGACACCCGCACCGGGCTGGAGTGGAGCACCGACGTCCCCGGTGGTGCGCGGGACTTCACCCTGAACCGCGGAGGACCGGGAGTCCCGCAGTGCCCTCCGGACGGGCACAGCGAACCGCCGCCGGCGTGCGTGACCGATCCGCACTACAGCCTGGGCCCGACCCAGAAGGAGTGGACGCAGCAGCGATATCCGGGCTCGCCGGCCGACCAGCTGGCGAACGCGCTCACCGCCCGCGGCTATGGCGTGGCAAGCTCCTGGAACCTGCCCACCACCGACCAGCTCGATTCCCTGTTCACCGGCTACAGCAAGTCAGACGGTTCGGCCAAGCAGTGGCTGGAGCAGCGCTCCAACGATCCCAAGCCCGCAACATGCACGCCGGTGACGGCGGGCGCAGACGCGGCGGTCAAGAGCTCCGACACGTGCCTGTGGCCCGCCACAACCATGTGGCCGGTTCCGGCGCGCGCGTCGGACACACCCGGTGGCCAGCTGATCAAGAACGTGTACGGATGCCACGGCTCCGGGCTGTCCTATCGCTGCGACGCGCTGTACCGCAGCTTCCCGTACGGGTGGCGCTACGAGTTCCTCAGCACCACCGCCGGGTCCAATGTGACCTGCGACCTGGTCACGCAGGTGCTGCGCTGGGACCATCACGACTCCGCGCCATCGGGACCGACCTGGAATCCCCCGGGTTCGGCGAGCTGCTCCGGCGCTCTGGTGCTCGTGCGTCAACTGGCGGGCGAGCGGTACTACTTCTGAGCGCGGAGGCGTCCGCATTTTCCCGGCAGGTCGCAACCTCCTAGACGCCGCGCTGGAGCGGTGCTACGGTGTGCGAGCTTCAGCGGCCCGACAGGGGCCGCGGCCGGCAGGGTCTCGTCCAGAAGGTGCAGTGGCGAGGCCCTGTTCGTGTGTTCAGAGCCGTTTTTCCGCGCGCCGGCGCGGGCCGCCGCGCCGAACCAGCCACATGAAGGTGGGCTGCGGCGGCGGCGGCAGCGACGCCGCGACGTCGGTGCCGGCGCGGCGCCGCTCGAGCTCCCGCCGCAGGCTCAGCTCACCCTGCCGCATCGCCCAGTGGTGGTTGGCGCTGAACGCCGGCCGCAGCAGCCAGGTCAGCCGCCGCATCAGGGGATGGGCCACGCGGACGCGCCAGTCGTACAGCGCGATCACGTGGTCGTCCTCCTGCTTGAACGCCCACGTCCCCATGCCCACGAAGTCGCCTTCGGAGCGAAGGGCCATGCCCGCAAGACCGGCGTCACGCGTGACGGTGAGGCGCCAGCGAATGGTGTAAGGGAGCCAGCCCTTGCCGTAGATGCTGACTTCGCGGCCGACGCCGTCCGGCCCGCCTTCGCGGACCAGCTGCACGTCGAGGTAGACCGACGGCCACCACCGCGGCAGGCCGAGCGGATCCCGCAGCACGGTGACGACCTCCTCGCGGGTGCCGGGAAGGCGCCAGCGGGTGACGAAGTGGTAGTCAGCGGCCATCGTGCCAACCGTACCGCCGCGAGGGTCCTGAGGAGCCGCGCGTCACGATATCTTGTGGCTCCCCCCGGTCCCGCATCCATGATGTAGGGGTTCAGGGGCCACTTGGCCCTGTTCGTGAGGCCCCGACCGCTCTATACTCGGGGTTCGAGCGTGTCCCGTCCCCGCCGCGTCTTTGCACTCGATCTAGGAACGACCAAGGTGTGCTGCGCTGCCGCCGACCTCGAGTCCACGGGCCTTCGCGTCCTCGGCGTCGTCGAGGCGCCGTCGCGCGGGGTGCGCAAAGGTGCCGTCGTCGAGATCGACCGGGCGGCCGAGGCGGTCGCCGAGGCAGTCGACCTGGCCGAGCAGATGGCGGGGATGCCGATCGACTCCGCGGTCGTCGGCATCGCGGGGGGCCACATCACGTCGCAGAACAGCCGCGGCGTCGTCGCCGTGGCAGCCGGTCACCGCGAGGTGCGTGACCAGGACGTCAACCGTGCCATCGAAGCAGCGCGCGCGGTGAGCGTTCCCTCAGAGCGTCGCATCGTGCACGTGCTGCCTCAGCAGTACACGATCGACGGTCAGGAGGGCGTGCGTGACGCGATCGGAATGGCGGGCAACAGGCTCGAGGTCGATGCGCACATCATCACCGGCGCGAACACAGCAATCCAGAACATCGTGAAAGTTGTCCACAAGGCGGGCATCGACGTGGACGACATGGTGTTGCAGGTGCTCGCATCTGCGGAAGCAGTGGTCACCGAGGACGAGATCGAACGCGGCGTGATCGTGGTCGACGTCGGTGGTGGCACGAGCGACGTGGCCGTGTTCTCGCGTGGCAGCATTGTGCACACCGGTGTCATCCCCGTCGGTGGCAACCACGTCACCTCCGACCTGGCCGTTGGGCTGCGCTGCGATCTCGACACCGCGGAAACCGTCAAGCGGAGTTATGGCCATTGTCTGCAGTTAACCTTGCCCGCCGACGCCGAGGTGACTCTCACGCCCATGGGGTACGACGAGCCGGTGGGCGTGCCGCAGCGGTTTCTGGCCGAGATCATCGGCCCGCGGGCGCGCGAGATGGCGTCGCTGATCGCCGCCGAGATCGAGCGTGCGGGGCCGTCGGCGCTGTTCCCCGGTGGCGTGGTGCTCACCGGCGGTGGCGCGCTGCTGCGCGGATTCGCCGAGGTGGTGCAGCAGCAGACCGACCTGCCGGCGCGCGTCGCCACACCCCAGGGTGTGCACGGCATGAACGACGAGATCCGCGGCCCGCACCACGCCACCGTGGTGGGGCTCTTGCGCTGGGCGGCTCGCAGCAACCGGCCGCACAAGGCGCCGCGAACCAACGGTCACACGCCCGCTGGCGCAGGAGTCGGGCTGAAGTTTGGAAGGTGGATACGTGAGCTTTTCTGAACCACGCAGACCCGCCGGCAGCTCCGGTGGCTCGTCCGATCAGCGCAACGCCGGGATCCTGCCCCGCCTGTATGGACTCGATCGCCCCGGAGATGCCGTCACCCGCGTCCCGCCACGCTCCCACAAAGCCCCTGAAGCCGATGCCGCACCGCCCGCCAACGCCGAGGAGACGCCCATGAACGAGCTCGACCGCACTCTTGAAGGCAATGCACGCATCCGCGTAGTCGGCGTGGGAGGCGGCGGCAGCAATGCCGTGAACCGCATGATCCGGAGCAACCTCAAGGGCGTCGAGTTCATCGCGGTGAACACCGACCACCAGGCGCTCTCGGCGTCATCGGCGCACAAGAAGATGCGGATCGGCAGCAAGCTCACCCGCGGGCTCGGCGCCGGTGGCAACCCCGATGTCGGGCGCGACGCGGCGGAGGAGTCGCGCGACGAGCTGCAGAAGACGCTCGCCGACAGCGACATGGTGTTCATCACGGCGGGCATGGGCGGTGGCACGGGCACGGGTGCGGCGCCCGTGATCGCAGAGATCGCGCGGGAGACCGGAGCGCTGACGATCGGCGTCGTCACCAAGCCCTTCCGCTTCGAGGGGCTGCGGCGGCAGAAGGCGGCCGAGGAAGGCATCGCGCAGCTGCAGGGGCGCGTCGACACGCTGATCACGATCCCGAACTCGCGGCTCATGCAGGTGGTCGAGAAGAAGACGTCGATCGTCGACGCCTTCAAGGTGGCGGATGACGTGCTGCGTCAGGGCGTGCAGGGCATCAGCGACCTGATCGTCTATCCGGGCATCATCAACCTGGACTTCGCCGACGTGAAGGCCGTGATGCAGGGCCAGGGGCAGGCCCTGATGGGCATCGGCTTCGGCAGCGGCGACACGCGAGCGGCGGACGCGGCGCGCGACGCGGTGGCCAGCCCGCTGCTGGAGCAGACCATCGCCGGCGCCAAGGGCATCCTGCTCAACATCACCGGAGGCTCGGATCTCACCCTCTACGAGGTCAACGAGGCGGCCGAGCTGATCAGCGAGTCTGCAGATCCGGAAGCGCAGATCATCTTCGGCACCGTCATCGACGAGCACATGAAGGGCGAGGTGAAGATCACCGTGATCGCCACCGGCTTCACCGGGCAGATCGATGTGCTGGGCACGCTGGCGTACGAGCCCCAGGCGCGTCCGGTGGTCACCGAGCAGCGGCAGCCCACCACGTTTTCCGTCGCCGGGCGGCCCGCCGGTCCCTACAACGCCGACGACCTCGACATACCGGCCTTCCTCCGGGATCGCAGGTGATGCACGCCGTTCACTTCCGCCGAATGGCGTTGTCGCCGCCTCCGCTCGCTCCTCACGTACCACACGTACGCTGCGGCGCGATGCTCGGCGGCTCCTAGCCCTCGGCGGTCTGAACAGCGTGCACGAACTTGAAGTGTCCCTACTGCGGAGCGGCTGATTCCAAGGTCGTCGACTCGCGTGACTCCGAAACCGGAGAAGCGGTACGCCGCCGCCGTCAGTGCCTGGACTGCAGCAAGCGATTCACCACGTACGAACGGGTCGAGGCGCCGGCGCTCTATCTCGTCAAGAAAGACGGCCGGCGTGAAGAGTTCAACCGCCAGAAGCTGCTGAACGGGCTCCTGGTGGCGTCGAAGAAGCGAGACATCGCCCCGGCGGCGCTGGAGCGGATGGCGGATGACATCGAGAACGAGCTCCGCGGCCGCAACCAGCTCGAGGTGGACAGCCGGCTGGTGGGTGAGATGGCCATGGAGCGGCTGCGCGAGCTCGACGAGATCGCCTACATCCGCTTCGCGTCTGTGTACCGGTCGTTCAAGGACGCAGAGGATATGCGCGCCACCATCGAGGACATGCTGCAGCACACGCCGGGCACGCGCACCGAGGGCCGGCGGCGGCGGGCGCCTCGCGGCGACGAGACGGATCAGAGCCTGCCGCTCGACATCGAGGGCTGACGCTGCCGCCGGCGACGCCCGACGTGGCGACGGCGGTGCGGACGGTGCGCGCGCGGATCGCCGCCGCCGCGGACGCGGCCGGACGCGACCCGTCGGCGGTGCGCCTCGTTGCGGTGACCAAGGGCGTGACTGTGGAGCGCATCGACGAAGCGCTCGCCGCGGGCGTCACCGACGTGGGCGAGAACCGGGTGCAGGAGGCTGACGCGAAACGCGGCCAGGTGAGCGGTGCCGCCACCTGGCACCTTCTCGGCCATCTGCAGACCAACAAGGCGAAGCGGGCTGCAGAGGTGTTCGACGTGGTGGAGTCGGTGGACAGCGAGCGCGTGGCGCGCGCGCTGTCCGAACGCAGAGCCTCGGCCGAGCGTCCCCCGCTCCCCGTGCTGATCGAGGTGGAGCTCACGGGACTGGACACCCGCACCGGCGTGCAGCCTGATGCGGTCGAGCCGCTGGCACGTGCGCTGGCCGGTCTCGACACGCTCCGCCTGACGGGGCTGATGACGATCGCCCCGCCGGTGCCGGATCCCGCGGACGCCGCCCCCTACTTCAGACGGCTGCGCGAGATCCGCGACCAGCTGCCGGATCGCCTCGGCATCCTGCTGCCCGAGCTGAGCATGGGCATGAGCGACGACTTCGCGGTTGCCGTGGCGGAGGGCGCAACGATGGTGCGCGTGGGCCGCGCGATTTTCGGCGCGCGCGGCTGATCGGACGCAGGCGCGAGGTCAGGCCGGGAACTGCTCGTCGAAGAGGTACGGGTTCGTGTCCAGGAACCAGGACTCGGTGGTCTTGCCGTCGCGGATGTGCACCACCTGCACGGCGTTGTCCTCGAACGCCTTGCCCTCGAACTCCCAGTGAACCGTCAGCAGCGCCACGGCATGCGTGTCGTTGGCGAGGATGTCGTGGACATCCAGGCGCAGCGTGCCGTTGGTGTCCTGCGCCAGGTTCAGGAAGAGACCGAGCGTCTCCTCGATACCGTGCGTGTCGCCCGAGTAGCGCGCCCGGCCCGACGTGTGCCAGACGACGTCGTCGGCCAGCAGGGACCGGACCGTGTCGATGTCGCCGCTGTTGAACGCCTCGAGCCCGCGCCGGAACAGTGTGACGTTGGGATGTTCCACCGCAACCTGTGCCATCGCCCACACCTCTTGGGGGCACCCACCGCTGGGTGCGTCCCGGCAACGATGACTCGTGCCTCGCCGCAAGGTCAATGGGCGCCCCTCCGCCCGACGAGCGTCCCCTTGCGTCCGCATTGACGCTGTCCCGTTGACGCCTCATCGCGCCATGCTCCGTACACTGCCCGCCGAGGGGCACGGATCTGCCGCGCGCAGACCGCGTCTCGCACGTCGCACTACGGAGGCTCCCGGAAGGCATGGGGCAGAGCTGGAACGGCGACTTGGTCCACGACGCCGGCAACGTCGTCTCGGACATCGGCGGCTGGTTGAGCGGGCCGCCGGGTGACCCGGGCCGGATCCGGCAGGTGGCGAGCCAGATCGAGACGCTCGGCGATCGCCTGGACAGCAACCGGCGTGGGCTCAACGAGTCGATCGATGAGCTGACCCGCAGCTGGCAGGGCGACGGCGCGACGCAGTTCCGTGAAACGTGGTACGGCGGTGGCGGCAGCCCGGCGACGGTCATGTCCGATGCGCACACGCAACTCATTGGCTTTGTGCGGGGGCTCCGCGACTACGCTGACAAGCTGGAGCAGGCGCAGAACGAGCACTGGATCCAGATGGGAATCCTGGCGGCGCTGACGGTGGTGAACGTGGCTCAGCTCGGCGCCGATCCGGCGACCGACGCCGCCGAGGTCGGCGTCGCCGCGACCACTGAAGTCGCGGCGGGCTTCACCTTGGCGAGTGTCGGGACGATGGCCATCGAGGGCGCGTTCGTGGGGCTGTCCAGCGACGTGGTTGCGCAGCTGGGCGCGGACGTGCTCGATCACCTCGACCCGGCCTTCGACCAGACGGGTGATCACGCCACCTCCTGGTTCAACCCGCAGGAGGCAGCGCTGAGCGCAGTAGTCGGTGGCGGGTCCGGAGTCTTTCTCGGTGGGGGCGCAGCCCTGACCGGCTTCCTGCGCTCGTACGGCAGGGACGCCGCGGCCAACACTGCCGCAGATGCCTCTCGGGCTGTGCTCGACACAACGAGCGATATCGCTGTTGGGACAGATGGGATCGCATGGCCGGGTGGGCAGTCCAACTTCATGGCCCCGGGAGAGCAGTTCGCTGAGAACGCAGCCAAAGCGACGCCGCTCGACGGATATCACGATGTCATCATCCATGGCACACCATCGGACTTTGGCCCATCGCCGATGTCATGGGCGGACGGCAGCAACTTCGGCCATCGCACGCTGGCTGGGCTGATACGAGGTGACCCCGGGTACGCGGGCGGTCCGATACGCCTGATGTCGTGCGGCACTGGCGGAACCGGCGCGACTGCGGCACAAAACTTGGCCAACAAGCTTGGAACCGAAGTGCTGGCGCCCAGCGATATGTTGCACGCGTTCCCGGACGGCAGGCTCGTTGTCGGACGTCGGGCCACCGTCCCTTCCGGCGAATGGCGCCGGTTCTTTCCAGGGGTGAGTCCATAGTGCTGAAGGAAATCGGATTCTTCCGCGAGCTCCGCCACGGCGACGCGGATGGGCCCAGCCTGGCGGCGGCGCGCGATGGCCTCAATGAGCCGGACGTCGAAGCGCTCGCGAACTATCTCGGCAGTGCCGCGACCCTCGCCGCAACCGGATCGATGGTGGACGATGCGCTGGACCCAGCGCAGCGATTTGTCGCGAGGTTGGAGACGGCGACGGATGGTGAGTGGGTGTGGCCGCGCGATCTCGCCTACTACGTGCGCACCTATCACGTCGCTTTGCCGGATGACTTTATCGCGAGGGTCAGGGAGCGGAAGGGTACGCCGCCAGCCCTCTCGCGCGATGAGCTCATCCGCGTAGAGGAGGAGTACCTCTCCTGATTGACGCCACCATGCGCTGCTGAGAGCCCGGCGCGAGATGGTGAGGGGCGGTGCGACCTGGGCAATGCGGTCCACAGGGGATCAACGGGCCGGCCGGTATCCTTGAGCCCGATGGCCCGTTTTTCCCCCGTCCCGAGCCGCGCCCGCTTCGCCGAGGCCGAGAGGGAGATCCTCGAGCTCTGGCGGCGCGGGCGCGTGTTCGAACGCTCCCTCGAGATGCGCCGCGACGCGCAGCCGTACGTCTTCTACGAGGGCCCGCCAACAGCGAACGGGCTGCCCGGCATTCACCACGTGCTCTCACGCGCGTACAAGGACCTCTTCGCGCGCCACCGGCAGATGGCCGGGTTCTTTGTGGAGCGCAAGGCCGGATGGGACACGCATGGCCTCCCGGTGGAGCTGGAGATCGAGCGCGCGCTGCACATCAGCGGCAAGAAGCAGATCGAGGAGTACGGGGTCGAGCGCTTCAACGCGCTGTGCCGCGAGTCGGTGAACGAGTACATCGACCAGTGGCGGGAGATGAGCGAGCGTCTGGGCTTCTGGCTCGACTTCGATCACCCCTACCGCACCTATGACACGACGTACATCGAGTCGGTCTGGTGGAGCCTGAAGCAGCTCTTCGACCAGGACCTGCTGTACAAGGGCTACAAGGTCACGCCCTACTGCCCGCGGTGCCAGACGTCGCTCTCCTCGCACGAGCTCAGCCAGGGCTACCACGACGACACGCCCGATCCGTCCGTATACGTCAAGTTCCGTCTCAACGACTCCGATGGCTCGACGTTTCTGCTGGCTTGGACCACAACGCCCTGGACGCTGCCGGGCAACGTGGCGCTGGCCGTGCATCCGCACGAGACCTACGTGCGCGTGGCGCAGAACAACGAGTCCTACATCCTGGCGAAGGCGCGTCTCGAGGTGCTCGACCCGGTGTACGAGGTGCTCGAGGAGATGCGCGGCGCCGACCTGGTCGACAGCACGTACGAGCCGCTGTTCAGCGACATGATCCCCGACGGGCTCGCGTTCGTCGTCCTCGGCGCGGCCGAGCTGGTGAGCATGAGCGAGGGCACCGGGGTGGTGCACACGGCGGCCGCGTACGGCGCGGCCGACCTCGAGCTGTGCCAGCGAAAGGGCATCGCCATCCGCCACGTCGTGGGCCTGGACGGGCGCTTCCTGGAGGGACAGACGCGCTACCGCGGGATGTTCGTCAAGGACGCGGACGCGAAGATCGTCGATGACCTGCGCGCCGAGGGAAGGCTGTACCGCGCCGAGCGCATCCTGCACTCGTATCCGTTCTGCTGGCGTTGCGACACGCCCCTGCTGTACTACGCGCTGGATTCCTGGTTCATTCGCACCACCGCGCACCGCGAGCGGCTGCTCTATCACAACCGTGAAGTGGGCTGGCATCCGGCGCACATCCGCGACGGGCGCATGGGTGACTGGCTCGAGAACCTGATCGACTGGAACCTGTCGCGGAGCCGCTACTGGGGCACGCCGCTGCCCATCTGGGTATGCGAGTCGTGCGACGCGGTGCGCTGCGTCGGCAGCGCCGCCGAGCTCGGCCTCGACGTCAGCGCGGATCTGCACAAGCCGTACATCGACGAGGTGACGCTCCCCTGCACGAGCTGCCGGGGAGTCATGCGCCGCGTTCCCGACGTGATCGACGCCTGGTACGACTCCGGCGCCATGCCGTATGCCCAGCGGCACTACCCGTTCGAGAACCGCGACCTCTTCGAGCGCACGCACCCCGCGGACTTCATCTGCGAGGGACTCGATCAGACGCGCGGCTGGTTCTTCTCGCTCCTCGCCGAGAGCACGCTGCTCTTCGATCTCCCCGCATACCGCAACTGCGTGGTCGTCGGCATCGTCGTCGATCAGAAGGGCAAGAAGATGTCGAAGAGCCGCGGCAACGTGATGGACCCGGCGATGGCGTTCGCCGATTTCGGCGCCGACGCCACCCGGTGGTTCTTCTACGCGGCCGGCGCTCTGGCCGCCGAGCTGCGCGTGTCACGAGAGGGGCTCACCGACGTCGTTCGCCTGTTCATGCTGACGCTGTGGAACGTGTACTCCTTCTTCGTCACGTATGCCGAGATCGACGGCTTCGACCCGGCAACCGCCACCGGGCCGCCTCCCAGCGCGCGCCCCGTCCTCGACCGCTGGTGCCTGGCCCGGCTGGCGCAGACGGTGGATGCGGTGCGCGCGGCCCTCGATGGATACGAGGCGCAGGATGCGTGCCGCGCCGTGGAATCGTTCGTCGAGGACCTCTCCAAGTGGTACGTGCGCCGCTCGCGGCGGCGTTTCTGGAAGAGCGAGGCCGGCGGCGAGGACACGCGCTCGGCCTACGCCACGCTCTACACGGCGCTGCTGACCACGAGCAGGCTGATCGCGCCGCTGATGCCGTTCGTCAGCGAGCGCATCTATCGCAACCTCACCGGCTTCGAGGGCGATCGGCCGCCGGGTGACGGCGTGCCCGACTCGGTGCACCTCACCGACTACCCGGAGACCGACGGCGCGTGGCGCGACGCCGACGTGCTGCGCGACATGGACCGGCTGCGCCACCTCGTCGAGGCCGGCCTCGCCGCGCGCACCGCGGCGCGGGTGCCCACCCGCCAGCCGCTGCGGGCCGCGGTGGTGCGCGCGGCGCCACTGGGTGCGGAGCTGGAGGCGATCTTCGCGGACGAGCTCAACGTCAAGGCGGTGGAGTACACGCGGGCGGACACCCCCCGCGTACCCGAAGACGCTGGCGAAACGGTCACTCTCGACCTCGACATCAGCGACGAGCTCCGCCTGGAATGGATCGCGCGCGAGCTGAGCCGCAAGACCAACGAGCTGCGGCGGCAGGCGAAGCTCAAGGTCGATGACCGCATCGTCCTCGGCGTCGACACGTCGGGGGACGTGGCTCGGGCTGTCGACACGCACCGTGCGTGGCTGATGGGGGAGACGCTGGCGACCAGCATCGAGGAGGGACGGGGTGAGGCCCTGGCCGAGTGGTCGGGGGAGCTTGCGGGGACATCGTGCTGGCTGGGAGTGCGGCGCTGACGCACCCCGTCTCCCGTCGCCGCTATCTGCTCGTCATCCTCGCCACAGCGGCACTCGTCATCGGCGTTGATCACCTGACCAAGTGGATCGTGGTGCAGAACCTGCAACTGCATGGCGTGATCTGGCCCGGGGCGCTGGTGTCGATCGACCATGTGGAGAACAGCGGAGCCGCGTTCGGACTCTTTCCGCAATTCCAGTGGCTGTACCTGATCGTCGCCGCCGTGGTCGTGATCTACATCCTCTTCGTGGGGCAGCGGTACGGCAACACGGCCTACCGGCAGGTCCTGCTGGGGATGATCCTTGGTGGCGCCGTCTCCAACGGCATCGATCGCGCGGTCCAGGGTCGTGTCGTCGACTTCATCGACCTTCACTGGTGGCCCGTGTTCAACGTCGCCGACATGTGCATCGTCATCGGCATCGCGCTCGCCGTGCTGACGCTGGGAGCGCGAGCGACGTCGCGTTCCACGGCATGACTGCGATGGCGACGACCGATCGACCGCGCCTCGACGTGTGGCTCGCCGCCGAGCGCGGCATCACGCGGCACGCTGCCCAGACGCTGATCGACGCCGGGATGGTCACCGTGAACGGCCGTCCGGGGCGCGCGGGCCAACGCGTCCGCGACAGCGATGAGGTGGTGATCGCGAAGATCGCCACGGGACCCGTGGCGACCCGCCCCCCAACGGCGTCTCCCGTGGCACGGACGTCTCTCGACATCGTATTCGAGGACGATTGGCTGGCGGTTGTGAACAAGCCGGCAGGGCTCGTGGTACATCCGGCGCCTGGTCACCCGTCAGGGACGCTTGTGGATGCGCTGAAGGCGCGGGGCGCGACCTGGTCGCTGCTCGGTGGCGCGGAGCGCGCCGGAATCGTGCATCGACTCGATCGCGATACGAGTGGGCTGCTGGTCGTCGCGAAGACGGAGGCGGCGCATCGATCTCTCGCTGCGCAGCTGCGCTCGCGCACGCTCGGCCGGACGTATTTCGCGCTGGTCAACGGAGGCTTTCGCGAGGAGACGGGCACCATCGATGCGCCCATCGGGCGCGACCGGCGCGACCGCAAGCGCATGGCTGTCGTCGACGGAGGACGCGCCGCGGTCACAGACTTTCGTGTCGTCGAGCGTCTCGGCGACATGAGCGAGCTCGAGGTGACGCTGCGCAGCGGGCGAACGCATCAGATCCGTGTGCACATGGCCTATATCCGCCACCCGATCGCCGGCGATGCAGTGTACGGGCGCGGCGGGCCACCCGGCCGTCCGGCGCTGCACGCCGCGCGCCTCAATTTCGAGCATCCCGCGACCGGCTCGGTGGAAACATTCACCGCCCCGCTGCCGCCGGAGCTCGACGCATTCGTCGACGAGCTGCGGAGGCGACGGTGACGAGCGCACCCGAGGACGCGCTGCTGAGCGGGCCGGGGCGGCTCGTCGTTCTCTCCGGCCCGAGCGGGGTCGGCAAGGACACAGTTCTCCGCGAGCTCTTCCGCATCGACCCGTCGCTGCGCTACAGCGTGTCGTACACCACACGACCGCCGCGCGCGGGCGAACGGGACGGGGTTTCGTACTCCTTCGTCGATGCCGACACCTTCGAGGCCATGGCACGGCGCGGCGACTTTCTCGAGGACGCCACCGTCTACGGACACCACTACGGCACGTCCCTGCAGCGTGTGCGTGACCAGGTGGCGCGCGGCGACACCATCGTCCTCAAGATCGACGTGCAGGGTGCTGCCCGGGTGCGCCAGCGGCTGGGCAGCAGCCCCCTGTTCATCTTCCTGCTGCCGCCAAACACCGATGAGCTGCACCGCCGGCTGGAGGAGCGCCACACGGAGGATGAACGGAGCCTCGGCATCCGCGAGCAGACGGCGGTGCAGGAGCTTGCCGAGCAATCGACGTACGATCATCGCGTCGTGAACGATGACGTGGCGCGAGCAGCGCGAGAGATCCTCGACCTCATTCGCGCCGAGGAGCAACCGCGAGACCAGGCCGGTGGTTGAGCAGTCGCTGGCGGATCGTCGCGTCCTCGTCGGCATCGGGGGCAGCGTCGCCGCATTCAAGGCGTGCGACGTCGTCAGCGCACTGCGCCAGCGCGGCGGTGAGGCGCGTGTCGCCATGACCGGCGCGGCCACACGCTTCGTCACACCTGCGCTGCTGCGCGCGCTCAGCGGCCACCCCGTCGCCGCGTCGCTGTGGGACGAGGTGGAGGCGGCGCACGGCATGAGCCATCTCGACCTCGCCGCGTGGTGCGAACTGCAGATGATCGTCGCGGCGTCGGCCGACCTGATCGCGAAACTTGCGCTCGGCCTGGCCGACGACGCCGTGACCGCGACGGCTCTTGCTTGTCGCGCGCCGATGGTGGTGGCGCCGGCGATGGAGTCGGCGATGTGGGAGCACCCCGCCACGCAGGCGCACTGCGCGACCCTGGTGACACGGGGCGCGCGCATCCTCGGTCCCGTACGCGGCCGGCTGGCCAGCGGCCGTGAGGGCGCGGGGCGCATGGTCGAGCCCGGCGTCATCGTCGCGGCCATCGAGGAATCTCTTGGCGCCACCGCGGCCGGCTGACGACCGCTGGCTCGAGCGCAGGGGCGTCATCGTCACTGCCGGCGGCACCCGCGAGCCCATCGACGCCGTCCGCTACCTCGCCAACCGCTCGAGCGGCAAGATGGGCAACGCGCTGGCGCGCGCCGCTGCGCACGCCGGCGCCGCGGTCACGCTCGTCACCACCGTCGACCCGCCCTCGGACGTCGCGCTGTCAGAGGTGGTGCGCGTCGAGTCCGCCGATTCGATGGCGGCAGCGGTGCGCGGGGCGCTTCCCGGCAGCAGCGTGCTGCTGATGGCGGCGGCAGTGGCGGATTACCGGCCGGTGCACGTGTCCACCGGCAAGGTGAAGAAGAGCGGCGCCACCTGGATGCTCGAGCTCGAGCCCACCGTGGACATCCTCGCGTCGTTGCGCGGCACCCCGGAGCGCGACGGTGTGTACGTGGTCGGCTTCGCCGCCGAGACCGCGGACCTGCTGCGTAACGCGGAGACCAAGCTGCGCGAGAAGGGCCTCGATCTCATCGTCCTCAACGACGTCTCGCGCGGCGACATCGCGATGGGCGCCGACAGCAACGAGGTGACGATCATCGACAGGGACGGTGTGGTGGAGGTGGTGCGCCGCGCGCCCAAGGACGAGGTCGCCGGCGCCATCCTGCGCGTGGTGCGGGCGCGCATCGCGTGAGCTTCGCCGAGGTCGTCCCGGACACGCGATCGCTGCTCCCTCGCGACACGTACACGTACGCGGTGCCGGCGGAGCTGGACGCCACGGCTCGTCCCGGCGCGCGGGTGGAGGTGCCGTTCGGCAAGCGCTCCATCGTGGGATTTGTCATCGAGCGCCGCGACACAGCGGAGCACGACGAGGTGCGTGCCATCGAGGCGGTGATCGACTCCGAGCCGCTCATGGTGCCGGCGCACGTGGCGTTGAGCCGGTGGATCGCGCAGCGCTACTGCGCGCCCCTGTCCGAGGTGATCCGCGCCATGGTGCCCAAGGGCGCACGGCTGAGGCCGCGGCGGCGCGCCTCGGGGCCGCGCACCACGTCGCGGGTGGTCGCCGCCGCCCGTGAGGATCGTCCCCCGACCGCGGCTCCCGAGCTGACCCCTGCGCAGCGAAGCGCCGTCAGCCCTCTGCTCGAGGCGGTGGACAGCCGTGCACATCGCCGGCTGCTGCTCCACGGCGTCACCGGCAGCGGCAAGACCGAGGTATATCTCGCGGTGATCGCACGCGCCCTCGCCGCCGGTCGCGGCGCGATCGTGCTGGTTCCCGAGATCGCGCTGACGCCGCAGATGATCCAGCTCTTCGCCGGTCGCTTCCCCGGTCGCGTGGCCGTGATCCACAGCGCGCTGACCGACGCCGAGCGCGCCGCGGAGTGGCGGCGCATCCGGGGCGGCGACCTCGACGTCGTCATCGGCTCGCGCAGTGCGGTCTTCGCGCCCGTGCAGCAGCTCGGCGTCGTGGTCGTCGACGAGGAGGACGCGTCGGCGTACAAACAGGACCGCGTGCCGCGATATCACGCGGTCGAGGTTGCCCTGGAGCTGGGCCGCCTGTGCGAAGCCCCGGTGGTGCTGGGCAGCGCCACACCGCGCGTGGAGACGTTCTACCGTGCGCACACCGGCGACCTCGAGCTGGCGACGCTCCCAGAACGCATCAGCGGCCGCATCCTGCCTGCCATCGAGGTGGTGGATCTGCGTGAGGAGCTGGCCGCGGGCAACCGCTCAGCACTCTCGCACACGCTCATTGCAGCGCTGCAGGAGGCGCACACCGCCGGCGGCCAGTCGATCCTGTTTCTCAACCGGCGCGGCAGCGCGACCGTGGTGCTCTGCCGGACGTGCGGCACGACGCTGACCTGTTCGCACTGCAGCGTGTCCTTGGTGCACCACGCATCGCGCGGCCGCTGTGACTGTCACTACTGCGGTCTCTCGACACCGCTGCCCACGCGCTGTGCGGCCTGCGGCTCCACTGCGATTCGCGGGCTGGGATTGGGCACCGAGCGGCTCGAGGCCGAGGTGCGAGAGCTGTTTCCGCAACTGCGCCTCCTGCGCATGGATCGCGACACGACGCACTCACGTGACGCGTATTTCGACATCTACCAGCGCTTCCGTGACCGCGATGCCGACTGCCTGATCGGGACGCAGATGGTGGCCAAGGGCTGGGACCTCGGCAACGTGCGCCTTGTCGGCATCGTCAACGCCGACACGTCGTTGCACTTCCCGGACTACCGCTCCGGAGAGGTGACGTTCTCCCTGCTCACGCAGGTGGCGGGACGGGCGGGCCGCGGCGACGAGCCGGCGCGTGTGGTGCTGCAGACGTACAGCCCCGAGCACTACGCGGTCCGGCACGCAACCCGGCACGACTATCTCGGATTCGCCCATGACGAGATCCGTATCCGCCGGGCGTTGCGCTTTCCCCCCTACGCGCGGCTGTGCGTGTGCACCTTCACACACAACGATGACGATATCTGCCGCCGGGAGGCGCTTCAGGAGGTCGAGCGGCTCTCTGGTACACTCGCCGGTGATGAGGGGCTCGACGTCCTCGGCCCATCACCGGCGTTCCTGCATCGCCTGCGCGGCCAGTTTCGCTGGCAGCTCACGCTGCGGGGCATCGCCATCGAGAGGGCGTTTTCCCATCTTCCTCGAGGTCGGGGCTGGAGCATCGATGTCGACCCCGCGATGTGAGGATCACTGGAGTGTCGCAGGGTGCCGGTTCTGCCAATAGTTGTCACAGCTGACCACAACGACGTGCTCACGACGCGGGCCACTCGCGTGCCCCGGGTCGACGACGGCGTCCGCAAGCTGATGGACGACATGGTGGAGACGATGTTCTTCGCCAACGGTGTCGGGCTCGCCGCTCCCCAGGTGAACGTCCCGCTGCGCGTGATCGTGTTGCGCGTGGACAACCAGATCTACCAGCTGGCCAACCCGGAGATGGTGCGCTGCGAGGGCGAGCAGACCGGGCTCGAGGGCTGCCTCTCCGTCCCCGGATGGGTTGGCGAGGTCACGCGCTGCGACCGCGTTGTGGCCAAGGCCCTGAACCGCCACGGCAAGCACATCCGCATCAAGGGCGACGGGCTGCTGGCGCGCGCCATCCAGCACGAGATCGATCACCTCGACGGGATCCTCTTCACCACGCGTGTCAGGGAGGGCACGCTGCGCGAGCTGGAGGCAGTCTCGCAGGCCGAGGAGGCCGACGCCGTCTCGGCTGTGTGAGGGTCGTCGTCATCGGCACGGCGGACTTCGCCGTGCCGGCGCTCCGTGCGACGGCGCAGCGCCACGACGTGGTGGCTGCGGTGACGCAGCCGGAGAAGCCGGGCAGCCGTGGCCGCCCCGCGCCCCGGCCCGTCGCCGCGGCAGCGCAGGAGCTGGGCGTGCCCGTGCTCAGCCCGCGGCGCATCCGCGACGCGGGCGCGGTTGCCGAGGTGGCCGCGCTGCGGCCCGATGTCCTCGTCGTCGCCGCCTACGGCCAGATCCTGCCGCAGGGGCTGCTCGATGTGCCACCACTCGGCGCTGTGAATGTGCACGCCTCGCTGCTGCCGCGGTGGCGCGGCGCGAGCCCGGTGGCGCACGCCATCCTGGCCGGTGACGAGGAGACCGGCGTCACCATCATGCGCATGGACGCCGGGCTCGACACCGGACCGACCTACGCCGAGCGACGGCTGTCCGTGCCGGCGGATGCCACCACGCCGTCGCTGACCGCGGTGCTCGCGGCCGTCGGTGCCGAGGCGCTGGTCGAGGTGCTCGGCGCGCTGGCGCGTGGCGATGCGGTGGCGACGCCCCAGCCGGACGAGGGGGTCACGCTGGCGCCGCGTCTCTCGCGCGATGACGGCGTCGTCCACTGGGGGGACCGTTCGGCAGTCGAGGTCGACCGCGCGGTGCGAGCGCTGGATCCCTGGCCGGGTGTGACAGCGCCCGTGGCGGCGACGCCCGTGCGCCTGCTCGCCGGCGGTGTTGAACGGGAGATGAGCGGCGCCGGGGCGCGGCCGGGCGATCTGCTGGGCGTCGACGGCGAGAGCGCGGTCATCGCTGCACGTGAGGGTGCGTACCGGGTGGATCGCCTGCTGCCGCCGGGATCGCGTCCCATGAGCGCGGCGGCGTTCCTCCGCGGCCGGCGCGGGGAACACTGAGCGTCATGGCGGCGAAGGACGACGATCGCGAGCGCGTTCTGGCGCGCAATCGCCGGGCCAGCTATGAGTTCCAGATCCTGGAGACCTTCGAAGCCGGCATCGAGCTCTCCGGCACCGAGGTCAAGTCACTCCGCGCCGGTCGCACCCAGCTGAGCGACGGGTACGTGCGCATCGAGCGTGGCGAGGCCTGGCTGATGCAGGTCAACATCGCCCCATACGTCCAGGGCAACCGCCAGAACCCGGAGCCGGAACGGCGGCGGCGGCTGCTGCTTCACCGGCGCGAGATCGAGTATCTCGACGGCCGGGTGCGCCTGCAGGGGCTCACGCTGGTACCGCTGCGCATGCACCTCCGACACAACCGCATCAAGCTCGAGATCGGCCTGGCCCGGGGCAAGAAGCTCTGGGACAAGCGCCAGGACGTTGCCCGTCGCGACGCACAGCGCGAGATCGAACGCGCGACAGCGCGCGCTCAGTCGAGAGGCTGACACTCACCCTCGGGCCGGCGGACGCCGGCTTTCGACATTCGGGTTCAGCCCGCTGCGTGCCGCGGCTCGGTGTGCTCGACCAGCGCTGCGGTGATCGGCCGGTTGGCACGCGTGTCGGCGACGATGCGGCCGGCGAGGCTGTCGATCGACTGCCGCAGGTCGCGGAGGCCGGCGCCGGTGCGCGCGCTGATCGAGAGCGCGCTCGTGCCCGCTATATCACCCAGCGCCAGACGCACCCGCCGCTGCTCCGCCGCGGTGAGACGGTCCATCTTGTTGACCACCAGCAGCGCCGCTTGATCGCACCCCATGTCTGCGAGGGTCTCCAGCACCGTCCGCAGCTGCGCCTCGCATTCGGGGTGTGAACCGTCGACGACGAGCGCG
>DASUWI010000036.1:0-19676 GCA_036378495.1 Candidatus Dormiibacterota bacterium | reverse complement strand
GCACCGGGTACGTGTAACCGCTCGACACCGGTGGCGCAGGCCATGGCGACCACGACCCAAACCGGTCAGCCATGCGACGGAGCCACCCGCTGTCCTGTGTCGGGAGGACGGTCCTGTTTGCGCGCCGCGCCGCGGTAGACGCCGCACGCCGGACAGAAGTTCATCGACGGAACCAAGCGATGGCACTCGGGACAGGGGGAGGCGGGGCCGATGACGAAATCGATTGATTCATCGATGAGCGCGTAGTGCACGAGCACGCGCACCCACAGCAGCAGCACCACCGCCGCGGCCGTCCAGAGCACGACCAGCCCCACCAGGCTGCCGGCGTAGTAGCCGGCCAGCCCGAGCACGATCTGCGCCGCGAACGCGACGGTGACCGCGCCGCTGCGGCTGCGCAACGGCCCCACCTGGCGCTGCCGCGCGCGCCGCGCGCGCCAGAGCATCGCGGTGATCGTGCCCGTGGTGCAGGCGTTGACCACGGCCACGAGCACGCCCGCGCGCAGGATCCGCAGCACCGCGTCGGGCGAAATCGCCTCCGTTCCCTGCAGCGGCATCGTGAATGCGTGCCAATAGCCGGCCAGCACCGAGGCGAGCGTGAAGCCGAGGGCGGCCGTCACCCCGAACGTGAGGCCGTCGAGCGTCTCGTCGAACTCCGCACGCCGGAGCAGCAGCAGCGGTCCCGCGATCATCAACAGCTGCGCGATCACCGGTTGCATTACGCCGGTGATCAGCGGTCCACGCACCGTGCCGCTGAGCGCGAAACCCGCGAAGTGCGCGCTCACCAGCGTGTAGCCGGTGCCCAGCCCCGCGCCCGCGATGAACGTCGCGGCCAGCACAGTGACCGGCTCGCGCTCGTACACCTCCACCTCATACAGGTAGAGGATGTACAGCAGCGGCAGCAGCACGGCGGCGGCGATCAGCGCCGACGTGTACAGCCGCAGCGCCGCGAGCAGGACGACGAGCAGCAGGCCGATGCCGAACGCCTCGCGGAAGACGTTTGCGTGGCGATGCGCCAGGTGCGGGAACAGCGTGCTGATCAACGCGGGGCGGGCGACGTGCTCACCCGGGGATGCAGCGTACGCGTGCAGGCGGCCGCCGTGGGCTTGCTCGGTGAGTGTGGCGCCACAGCTGCCGCAGAACGCGCCGACCGGGACTCGCGCGCCGCAGTGTGGACACGTGCCCAGCTCATCGGAGGCGTGGTCGTCTGATTGCTGTGTCACCGCTCGCCGTCGATGACAGTAGCAGGCTGGGTGGCGGTGCTCCGCCGGTGGTAACGCCACACCGCGGGGAAGGCGAGTGCTCCCAGCGCCAGTCCCACGACTGAGAGCAGACCGCCTGACACAACCGAGATCTGCGGGGTGGTGAGCGTTGCGACGCCGCCCGCCTCGAGGTCACCCAGGTAGGGGCCGCTCACGACCACCATGAAGTACAGCGCCGTCACGCGGCCGCGCAGATCATCCGGCGTCAGCGTCTGCATGATGGTGTTGCGGCAGACCGCACTGAAGCTGTCTGCGCCACCCGCGACGATGAGCAGCAGCAGGCCTATCCCCAGCGCGTGCGCAAAGCCGAAGGCGATGATCGCGCATCCCCAGATTGCGATCGTCACCACGATGATCCGGCCGAGTCGCGAGGCGCGCGAGATCCACCCCGTGCTGAGCCCGGCGATCACTGCGCCGAAGCCCGGCGCCGCGTAGAGGAGGCCCAGACCTTCGGGGCCGGTGTGAAACGTGGTGGCGGCAAGCACCGGAAAGAGCGCGCGCGGCAGACCGAAGATCATCGCCGCGAGGTCCATCGCGAACCCGCCGAGGATCACGGGCTGGCTGCGGGCGAAGGAGAGTCCGCGACGGATGGCCGCGACGGGCGCCTCGTGATGCTCACCGGTGGGCGGCTGCGGCGGCAGCATCCAGACCGCGGCCAGCGCCGCGGCGAACGTGGCCACGTCGATGCCGTACGCGCCGCCGAGGCCGAATCGCGCGATCACCAGGCCGCCGAGCGCGGGCCCGGCGACGAGGCTCGTCTGGAACACCACGATGTTCAGCGAGAGCGCACCCGCCAGCTGCTCGCGCCGCACCAGCCGCGGGATCACGGCCGTACGGCTCGGCGAGTCGACGGCGGCGAACGCGGCCGCGACGCCGACGATCGCATAGATCGCGGCCACCGGCATGTGACCGCTGAGCGCGCCGAACAGAAGCGCGGCCGAGCACACGGCCAGGCAGAGCTGCGTGACCATGAGGATGCGGCGCCTGTCGATTCGATCGGTCACGGCCCCCGCCAGCAACGAGAACGCGATCAGCGGCAGCGCCTGCACCAGGCCGAGCGCGCCGACGGCGAGCGGCGAGTGAGTCTGCGAGTACACCTGGTAGGGAACCGCGACGACCGTGATCTGCCGGCCGATCAAGGAGACGAGCTGGCCGGCGAACAGGCGGCGGAAGGGCGCCGAATCGCGCAGCGGTCGAACGTCCACGGCCAGCGTGCGGACGGCGCGCCGCATCAGTGCCATGGGCCTGACGGTATCCTGCCCGTCGATGCTCAGCGCGGGCGACACACTGCACAGGGCCGAGCGCGTGCTCATCGAGGAGCACGCGGAGGTGGGCCGCGATCTGGCGGCGCAGCTCGCGCGTCTGCCGCAGGACGCGCTGCCCGAGCTCTTCGCGCTGGCCCACCGCGTGCGCGTCGCGCGCATGGGAACCGCGGTCGAGGTGGAGTCGATCATCAGCGCCAAGACGGGCGGTTGCCCCGAGGACTGCGTCTTCTGCTCGCAATCGGCGCGGTATCAGACCGACGTCGTCCGCGAACCGATGCTGGACACCAAGCAGCTGGTCGAGCTGGCGCGGCAGACGCGGGCCCTGGGCGGTTCAGAGTTCTGCATCGTCGTCGCGGTGCGCGGGCCCAACGATCGCATGATGCGCGCCGTCATCGAGGCGACCCGCGCGATCAGGGCGAGCGTCGACATCGAGGTGGCGGCGTCACTCGGTCTGCTCAAGGAAGGCCAGGCGGAGCGGCTCGCCGATGCGGGCGTGCACCGCTACAACCACAACCTCGAAGCGGGGCCGCGATTCTTCCCGCGCATCTGCACCACGCATTCGTTCGACGACCGCGTGCTCACCTGCCGGCGCGTGCGTGACGCCGGGATGGAACTGTGCAGCGGGGGCATCTTCGGCATGGGAGAGACGTGGGAGGACCGGCTCGATCTCGCGTTCGCGCTGCGCGGTCTGGGCACCCGCGAGATCCCGTGCAACTTCCTCAACCCGCGACCGGGCACGCCGCTCCAGTTCTCCACGCTGCTGCAACCGCTCGAAGCCCTGCGTTGCGTGGCGGTGTACCGCCTGATCAACCCCGACGCGGTGATTCGCTATGCCGGCGGCCGCGAAATCGTGCTCCGCGACCTGCAGGCGTACGGCATGCTGGCCGGCGCAAATGGTCTGATCGTGGGCAACTATCTGACGACGCTCGGGCGCAGTGCAGAGGCAGACCTGGCGATGCTGGGCGATCTCGGCATGCCGGTGGCATCGATGCCGCTCACCCGTCTGCCGGTGCAGTCGTAGCCGAGGCGCCGGAGCGCAATCGCCGCCACCGCCGATCCGTGGAGCCCGGAGCAGTACGAGCGGTTTCGCGCCGAGCGCGAGCAACCGTTTTGGACCTGCTGCAGCGGGTCGAGGCGCGGCCGGGCGGGCGCGTCGTCGACCTGGGCTGCGGCACCGGAGCGCTGACGCGCGAGCTGCATCGCGCGTTGCGCGCCACCGAGACCATCGGGGTGGACTCGTCGGAGGCGATGCTGACGCGAACTCGCGCCATCGACGAGCCGGGGATGCGCTTCGTGCGCGCCGACATCGCGAAGTGGACGTCGCCGTCGCCGCTCGATGTCGTCTTCTCCAACGCGGCACTGCAGTGGCTCGACGACCACGAGCACCTCTTCGAGCGCCTGCGCGGCCTGCTCGCCCCGGGTGGCGTGCTCGCGGTGCAGGTGCCGGCCAACTACGACCATCCCTCACACGTGATCGCCGCCGAGGTGGCGCTGGAAGAGCCCTTCGCGACGGCGACCGGCCGCTATCGGCGCACCTCGCCGATCCTCGCGCTCGAGCGGTACGCCGAGCTGCTCTACGCGTTGGGTCTCCGCAATCTCCACGTGCGCCTGCAGGTGTACACGCACGAGCTGGAATCCACGGACGCCGTGGTCGAGTGGGTGCGGGGCACGCTGCTCACAGACTACAAGCCTCGCATGCCCGAGGCGATGTTCGAGCATTACGTGCGCCGATACCGCGACCGGCTGCTCGACACGCTGGGCAACCGGCGTCCGTACCTGTTCGCGTTCAAGCGCATCCTCATGCGCGGAAGGGTGCCGGCGACTAGCCCGTAGCCGGCGTCACGGTCCACTCGATGGGCGATCGCGGATCCGGCGCGTACACGCAAACCGTCCCCGTGCGCACGGTGGCATTCAGGTGAGCCGCCAGGTCTGAGTCGGCCTCAGCGATGCGCTGCAGCGCCGTCTTCACCGCACGCGTCACGTTGATGCGGGCTCGCTCCGCTGCGGAGCCCGCGCGCCGTGCCCGACCGCCGAGACCGATGCCGTGGCTGAGCTCGCGCGTGATGAAGTCCAGCTCCTCCTGCAGAACCCCGGCGCGTTCCGATGCGCCGATGCTCTGCGCAGTGTCGATGGCTGCACGCAACTCGGCGATGCGGGCGCGATACGCGCGTCGTGCCTCGTCGTCGAGCATTTCGCCGGCGTCGCTCGCGGCGGCGGCGCGCGCTGTGGACTCGTCGGCGGTCTCGCCGATGCGCTCGAGGTCGAGCGAGAGGTGTGGCCGTCCCGGAGTCGACATGAGCCGTGCCAGGATGCGCATGCCCTTGGTGTCCCGGAGCCGCACCGCGCGCCCGGCAAACGTGACGGTCCAGTACTCGCCTTCGAGCGCGATGGTGTCGCGTTCAGCGAGGGGCGTGGGTGGCGGCGCAGCATTCGGGGCCGCTGGCGCGCCCTCCAGCAACGCAGCAATCGTCGCGCGGAGCACGGGCATGCCAATGTCCTCGCACGCCTGCAGCGCCTCGGTGAGCATCGCACGTGCGCGACCGTGCTCCGCCACACCGCGCTGCTCGAGCAACAGCCGCGCGAATTCGTGCTGTGTGTGTGCGACCCAGAGCCGCGCACCCATGCGCCGATTGTGCGCGAGCCCATCCTCGAAGTGCCGCTGGGCGTCGTCGTATCGACCGAGCGTTTGTGCCAGCAGCCCGAGCGAGCGTGAGACGGAGCCGAGGCAGGCTTCCGACGAGGCGTACGCGTTCCTCTGCGCGTACGGTTGCAGGCGTTCGTAGAGCACGGTCGCCGCTGCCTGGTCGTGCAATGCATGGGCCATGTCACCGAGAAGCGACATGTTGAAGATCCAATGGTTGTCGAAAGGTATTCGCCCAAATCCGGACGTGGCGAGTGCTTCGAAACCTGCGCGCGCCTGGCGCTTCCGTCCCAGGTCCAGATGCACCGCCACGAGCGCACAGCGGAACAGCGGATACCAGGTGAGCTCCCGCGCAGCTTGCTGCACCAGCTGGTCGACTTCGGCCACCCGACCCTGCTCGCGGCGCAGCTGGAACATATGGCCCGCATACCCGGCCAGCGCGTCGTTGGAGCGCGATCGAGGTCCGGCGTCCAGCGCCACCATCGCGAGACTCTCCACGTCCGCCAGCCTCCCCTCCGCGAGCGCCAACGCGGCTCCGGTGACGGCGGCGATCCATCGCAGCACCGGCTCACGCAGCTCCCCTGCGACATCACCGATCGCGGAGATCTCGTCGTGCACGGACTGCAACTCACCGAGGTCGAAGAAGCTCATCAAGCGATCGAAGTGGCCCCAGACCTGTACTTCGCGGTCGTGCGCCACCTCACCGATGCGCACGATCTCGGCAGCGATCATGGCGCGTTCCTCAACGTTGTCGGGCCGGTATGTCGCGCTGTACAGCCCATAGAGCGCATACGCCAGCGTCGCGGGGTCATCCACTCGGCGCGCGATCTCCACGGCCTCTCGGCCAAACGACTCCCTGGGCTCTCGCTCGTGCGCATCCCGCAGTGCTCCAGCCAGCCGCGCCAGGAGCCGTGCACGGAGCGGGCTGTCGGCCTTGCCCACGGCCACCACGCCCGCCTCGAGGAGCGGCACCAGCCGTACGTCGCCGCCGGCGCGGCCCCAGGCGTGGCGACCCGAGTATCCGAGCGCTGCGGTGGCGAGGTGGTCGTTGCGGCCAAGTTCGCGTGCCAGATCAGCAGCGAGCAGAAAGCTCTCCTTGGCTTCAGCCTCGTCCCCCGCCCGTCCCTGTGCGTCGCCGAGGGCAAGCAGGAGTTCGCATCGCAGCAGCGGTTGGTTTTCGTGGCTGCGATCGAGGCCGCCGAGCGCAAGCCGATACAGCCGCACCGCCTCCTCATAGGCGAGCAGCGACAGGGCCTGGTCACCTGCGCGCCCCGCATACGAGATCGACTGCTTCCAATGGCCTTCGCTTGCGCCCTCGTACGCGTGGTGTGCGAGCTCTGATAGATGCAGATGGAGTTCGTGCTGATAGAGGCTCTCCATCACCGCCAGGGCGGTACGGTGCAGCTCGCGACGCTCGACCTCGGCGATGTCATCGTACAAACACTCGCGAATGAGCACATGCCCGAAGCGGAGCCGGCCTCTGCTGTCCGGCACATCGATGACCACGCGTTCCTCTCGTGGACGGCGCAACAGCTCCAGCGTCTCGTCGGCGGGCGTCTGCGCCAGTGCGGACAGCGCTTCGACGCTGAACTCGCGCCCGAAGATCGACGCCACGCGAAGAGCGCGCACACACTCATCGCGAAACGGCCGCAGACGTCGTACGATAACCTCTCGCACGCTCCGCGGAACCGGGAGATGAGTGCTCTCAACGCTCGGCTGCGCCTCGAGCCTGCCTTCGTCCAGCAGCATGCGCGCCACCTCTTCGATGAAGAGCGGGTTGCCCTCCGTCTCCCTGTGGACGACGCGTGCCAGGGGATCGTGCGGCACAACGCCTGTCACCGATTCGATGAAACTGGAGACGTCGGTCTCGGCAAGGCCACGAAGCGCGATGCGTGAGACTCCGCGCACGCGCAGAAGCTCCGCCACCGTCTCGGCCAATGACTCGCCGAGAATCGGATCGGCGTCGCGATAGGTCGCCAGGACAACGATGGGCTCCGTGCCAATGATGCCGCTGACGAATCGCAGTAACAGCAGCGATGGCGTGTCCGCAACCTGCAGGTCGTCCAGCACGACCATCAGCGGCTGGCGCCGCGCCGTCGTCGTCAGCACCGTCGCGACAGAGTCGAACAATCTGAAGCGCGCGGCGTCAGGATCCTGCGTGAGCATCGTGGGCGCATCGTCGAGCGGACGGCGAAGTCCCGGCAGTAGCTGGCCGATCGCCGCCGTGTTCTCACCAAGCTCCCGCCACAAGGTGTCGACGTCGATAGTGCGCATCAGCGAACGAAGCGACTGCACCCACGGCCAGTACGCCGGCGCACCGCCGGCTTCCCAGCAGCGGCCCCAGGCCACCTGGAACCCGCGGTCGCGGGCGCGCCGCGCCAGTTCGTCGGCCAGCCGGCTCTTGCCGATGCCGGGCTCGCCGCTGATCAACAGCAGACGCCCCTGGCCTCTCGTCGCACTCCCCAACACTTCGGCGCCATGACTCAGTTCGCGGTCTCGTCCGACGATCACGCCACTTGCGTGACGCTCTGACGGATCGCTGAGCTCGCTCATCTCGGGAACTAGCGACCTGCTTTGATCCACTCGATCGGTGCGCGCGGGTCGGGCGAGTACACGCAGACGCTCCCGGTGCGCACCGTCGCATCGAGGTGCGCCGCAAGCTCTAGGTCTGCGCTCGCGATCCGCTGCAACGCCGTCTTCACCGCTCGCGTCACGTTGACACGGGCCCGCTCGGCGACGGATCCGGCCTTGCGCGCGCGTCCGCCCAGCCCGACGGCGCGACTCAGCTCTGCCGTGAGGAAGTCCAGTTCCTCCTGCAGAGAGCCGACACGTGCGGCGCCTCCCGCAGCGCGCGCGTCGTCGATGGCCGATCGCAACTCGAGCATCCGCGCGCGGTACGCGCGACGCGCCTCATCGTCGAGGTGCTCGCCGGCGTCACTCGCCGCGAGGGCGTGCGCCGCCGGCGCCTCGTCCGCTTCATCGATGCGCTCCAGATCGACCGATGGTTGTGGCCGCCCCGGTGACGTGAGCAGGCAGCTCAGGATCCGCATTCCCTTGCTGTCACGCAGCCGTATGGCGCGCCCGCGATACGCGATCGTCCAGTACTCGCCCTCCAGCGAGATGGTGGCGCTCTCGGCACCGGGTTCGGGACGGGACGTCGCAGCCAGTTCACGCGGCCGGTCCAGCAGGGCGGTGATCCTGCCCTCCAGCACCGGCATGCCGATATCGCCGCAGATCTCCAGCGCTTCGCTGAGCAGCCCGTGCGCATGCTGATGCTCCTGCGTGCCGCCGCGGGCGAGCAGGAAGGTGGCGAACTCCTGCTGCGTGTGGGCCAGCCACGACCGAGCGCGCATGCGCCGGTTGTGTTCCAGGGCGTCTTCAAAATGCCGTGCTGCGGCGTCGGGCAGACCCATAACGTCTGCCAGCAGCCCGAGCGAGCGCGAGACCGAACCCAGGCAGCCCTCGGGCGGAGCGAATGCGTTCCGGCGAGCGTAGGGCCGGAGGCGCTCGTAGATCACAGTCGCGCCGGCATCGTGCCGCAGTGCCGCAGCGAGCTCGCCCAGCAGCGACATGTTGTACACCCAGTAGCTATCGAATGGCAGGCTCGCGAATTCGTCGACCGCCAGTGCCTCGAACTCGGCTCGAGCCTGCGCCTCGCGGCCGGTCTCGACATGCAGGACGGCGCGAGCGCATCTGTGCAATGGATACCAGACGAAATCACGCGCCGCCCGATCAATGAGCGCTTCAACGGTGTCGAGACGTCCGTCCTCGCGGCGGAGCTGGAACATCTGACCCGCATAGGTGGAGAGGGCGTCAGCGGCCCGGGATCGCTGACCCACGTCGAGCGCAGTTCTGGCCAGCGAATCGGCCAGATCCAGCCGTCCCTCGATCAGTGCCAGCGTGGCGCGCATTCCCGCAGCGAACCATCGCAGCCCCGGCTGGCGGAGCTCGCCGGCGACGCTGTCCACTGCTGCGATCGCTGCGGCCACCGAGCGCAGCTCGCCGAGCTCGAAAAAGACGGTGCAGCGATCGACGTGTCCCCACAGCTGGATCTCACGGTCGCGGGCCGTCTCGCCGAGACGCACGATCTCGTCCGCCAACGGCAAACGCTGCTCGGGTGGATGATCCGGCCGCCACGTGGCCCCGAACCGCCCGTCGAGCGCATACGCCAGCGTCGGGATGTCGTTGAGCCGGCGGCCAATCTCGACTGCCTTCTCCGCGAGGGCCTCGCGCGGCCGGTGGTCGAAGCTGTCTCGCAACGCGCCGGCGAGCCTGGCCAGCAGCCTCGCACGGAGAACGCTATCCCCCTCGCCCACCGCTTCGACGCCGGCCTCGAGCAGCGGCACCAGCTGTGAGTCGTCGCCTGCGCGTCCCCAGGCGTGGCGACCCGCGTACCCGAGCGCTGCCAGCGCGAGGAGATCGTCGCGATGCACGCCGCGCGCGCAGTCCGCAGCCTGGAGAAAGCGTCGCTTGGCGCCGGCCTCGTCGCCGCCGCGCGCCAGCGCGTCGCCGAGGCCAAGCAGGACCTCGCACCGCCTCGCGGCATCGCTGGCGCGCGAGCGCTCCATGCTGTCCAGCGCCAGCTCGAAGAGGCGTGCTGCCTCCTCGTACGCGAGCAGGACGAGCGCCCGCTCGCCGGCGCGCTGCGCATAGGCGATCGCCTTGTCGAAGTGGCCGTCGCCGGCGCCCTCGTAGGCGTGATGGGCCAGCTCCGACAGGTGCGCCTCGGCATCGCTCTGATAGAGCATCTCGAGCACGCCGAGCGCGGTGCGATGCAGCACTTGGCGCTGCGCCCTGCCGATCTCCTCGTACAGGCACTCGCGGATGACCACGTGGCCGAACCGCATACGCGACCGGCTGTCGGGCGCCTCGGTGATGACGTGCCCATCAAGGGGGAGTTGCAGCACGTCGAGAACCTCGGCAGCAGAACGGTCGGCGAGCGCTGCGAGTGCATCGATGTCGAACTCACGTCCCAGCACTGATCCAAGCCGCAGCACGACCAAGCTCTCCTCGGGGAGTGGGCGCAGGCGCCGTGCGATGACGTCGCGCACGCTCCGCGGCACCTGCACGCGCGGGGTGTCGGCGAGGCTCTGCGAGCCGAGCGTGCCGTCATCCAGCAGCACGCGCGCGAACTCTTCCAGGAAGAGTGGGTTTCCCTCGGTTTCGCGATGCACCATGTGCGCGAGTGGGTCGTGGGGCCTCACACCCGGCACTTCCTCGATGAAGCGCGGCACGTCGGGCTCCGCGATACCGCGCAGCGCCATGCGCGTCACCGCGCGCCCGCGCATCAGCTCGCTGACAGTCTCGGCCAGCTCTCCGCCCAGAGACGGATCGATGTCGCGATACGTGACCACCGCGAGAATGCGCTCGTCGCCCACCACCCGGGCCACGTACCTGAGCAGGAGCAGCGAGGGCGTGTCGGCAACGTGGAGGTCATCAAGCACGAGCATGAGGGGCTGCGCCGCCGCTGCGCGAGTCAGCAGCGTGGTCACCGACTGGAAGAGCTCGAAACGCGCCGCGTCGGGGTCCTGCGAGCCGGGCTGCTGCGTATCGGGAGATGCACCACGGACCTCGGGAAGCAGCTGACCAACGACAGACGCCGCGTCACCGAGCGCCGCGCGCACATCGTCCGCGGCGGCGCCGCGCAGCAGCGAGCGCAGCGACTGCACCCACGGCCAGTACGCGGGAGCGCCGCCCGCCTCCCAGCATCGCCCCCACACCACCCTGAATCCTCGATCGCGGGCGTGACGCGCCAGCTCTTCGGCAAGGCGGCTCTTGCCGATGCCCGGCTCGCCGCTGATCAGGAGCAGGCTCCCTGCGCCGGCCGCGCTGTCGTCGAGCAGGCCGAGCCCTGTAGTCAGCTCGCGATCACGCCCCACCAGCGCGGCCGGTTCTGGGGCGCCGCGCATACCCTTCTGCCCCTCCAGCACGGTTGGACAGACGATAGACCGTTCCGGGTTGTTCAGTAGGGGTGAACACCCGCTGTGAACATCCGGTGCGTCCGTCTGAACGCCTTCAGTGGTGAGTGCCAGACCGACCCCGGGCCAGGTGCCCGGGGCGGCTGGCGAGAGACACAGCCACTGCGGTGGCACTGGAGGCACTCACATGGACGCGACGAGGACAGGCTTCTCCGGTGGAGTCCACCGGGTCCGCGGCATCGCGCTGGCGCTGCTGGCGCTGGCGCTCCTGGCGGGAGGCGGAGCGGGCTATCTCATCCGTGCCGCGACCGCGACGACGTCAGCAGTGACAGTTACACACAAGGCACCCGCTGCCGTTTCGCGCAGCGCTGCGCAAGATCCGGTGGGCGATCGCTGGTGGGCGGATGCGCCTGCTGTTTCGGGTGTGGCCGCACAGACCGCAGTGGGCGATCGCTGGTGGGAGGATCAGCCGGAGAAGGGCGCCACCATCTCGGTCGACGCATGGTGGAAGGACATGCCGTGAGCCCTCGGTGGGCTCGGGCGTTGAGGCCGGGGGAGCCATCGAGCTCCCTCGGCTCGCGTCAGTCAGGCGCCTTCCGCGACGATCTCCCGGCGCAGCCCGGGAAAACGCTCGAGGTACGCGTGGCGCTCCTGCTTGAGGCGCGACACCAGGTCGCGATACTCCTGCTCGCGATCCTGACGCGCGTACAGGCGCTGCGGCTGCAGCAGCTCGGGATCATCGATGCCGGGGATGGCCGACGCCACCTCGTATCCGAAGTCTGGGTCGCGTTGCCACACGATGCTTCCCTCGGCAATCGCCTTGACCACGGCGCTCGAATTGGGGATCTCCACCTTCGTGCTGCGCGCGTCCGAGGCGCCGCCGCCGATGCGACCTGTGTTGAGCAGGTAGACCTCGATGTCGCTGCGGTCGAGCAGCTCAAGGAAGCGGTTGCCCTGCTGCGAGTGCAGCAGCGGGAAGAACGGGTTGGTGCCGGGCACGCGGAGGAACTTGCCCTCCTCGTCCTTGCCCCCCGCGCTCGTGCCCTGCGTCTCGCCGAGCATGAAGTAGAGCGCCGCCTGCTGCCGCGACAGCCGCGCCACGATGGGAATGATGTTCTCGTTGCGGTTGAGAATGAGCAGGTGCGACGCCGCGGGGATGTCGCGCGCGTCGCGATGGACGGCGAGCGCGTCCATGCGGAACACGGCACGGCCGTTGGGCGTGTACGACGTGTCGAAAAAGTCGACGTGCCCGGCCGCGTCCTGGGAGACGTTCTCCAGGTAGGCCGCACGCGTGCACACCGCGCTGTGGATGCTCGGCTCGAAGCGCGGGTCCAGGCCGAAGGTCTTCGCGAAGCAGCCGTTCTCGGTGGCGACGATGCGGCCGCCGGCGTAGAGCGCGACAAAGTCGTCCTGCACAGGCGCGCTGTCGTTCTGGCGTGTGAACGTGGTGGTGGTCTTGCCGGTGCCCGACAGGCCGATTATCAGCATCGTCTGCTCGCCGCGCGCCGTGGGGACCACCTTGCATCCCGCGTGCAGCGCCAGCCCGCCGCGCTCGAACATGAGCTGGTTCCACATGCGCAGCCCACCCTTCTTGGACTCGCCGAAGTAGTCGCTGTTGAGCACGCGCGTGACACCGGCCTCGAGGTCGACCGTGATGACCCGCTCATCGGGGTAGCCGGGTGCGGCGAGATTCGGCGTGTAGATGACCGTGAGCCGCGGCGCGAAGGCCGGCCCGGCGGCGGCGGCATCGAAGTACAGCCACCGCTGCATCGCGGCGATGTTGGCACCGGCCGACTCGATGTACAGGCGTGCCGGCACCCGGAAGTCCGGGTCGTTGCCGATGAAGCCGTCGATGACGATCATCTCCCGGCCGCGTATGTGGTCGTCCTGAAGCTGGGCGATGCGAGCTGCCTCGGCGCGGGTGACCGTCTGATCGGAGTGCAGCTCGGGGTGATCGCTGACGATGTACGTGCTGCCCTTGCTGCGTGACACGACGCGCGTCTGCACGTTGTAGTTGTCGAACTCGGTGCGGCGCGCGTTACCCATGCGTGCGGTCAGGACGCGCAGCTCGCCGGGCGATGGATTCCAGAGGATGGCGGCCGCTGCCGGAAGCTGGGAGGATGAGTCGACGGGGGAGGGACGGGGCTCGAGCAGGTCGGTCATGGCTTCTCCATCCCTGGCTCGTCGACCCTCGAGCGCCCCGGCGCGAAGTGCCCGGGCCAGGCTTGAACGCATCGTGAGCATACCTCCCCGGCTGGGAGGTACGCTTGGACGTGCAATGGTCCAGACAGCAAGGGTTCCCCAGCAGACGGCCTTCCGCTTGGACACGTCGTGGGTCTGGTTCGAGGGCGAGTTCACGCGATATGCCGACGCCAAACTCGGGCTGCTCACCCACGCGCTGCACTACGGCACCGGGGTGTTCGAGGGCATCCGGGCCTACTGGAACGCGGATCGCGAGCAGCTCTACACCGTTCGCATGGCGGACCATTACCAGCGCCTCCACGACAATGCGCACGCGCTGCAGATGCACCGCCGCATCGACGTCGACGAGCTCTGCGCAATCACCAACGAGCTGCTGCGGCGCAACGCGTTCCGCCAGGATGCGTACGTCCGGCCCATCTGCTTCAAGTCCCAGGAATCGATCGGGGTGAAGATCCACGACGTCCCCGACTCGCTCGGCATCGTCACCCTGCCGCTGGGCGACTACATCGGCACCGGGGGCATCCGTTGCATGGTCTCGTCGTGGCGCCGCATCGACGACACGATGGCGCCGGTTCGCACCAAGTGCACCGGCCTCTACATCAACGCGGCCCTAGCCAAGAGCGAGGCCCTCGAGGGCGGCTTCGACGAGGCGATCATGCTCACCCACGACGGCCACGTCAGCGAGGGCAGCGGCGAGAACATCTTCGTCGTCCGCCGCGGAGTCATCTCAACACCGGCGTCGTCGGACAACATCCTCGAGGGCATCACCCGCGACTGCGTGATGCACCTTGCCCGCGAGGAGATGGGGATGGACGTGGTTGAGCGCTCGATCGACCGCAGCGAGCTCTACCTCGCCGACGAGGTGTTCATGGTGGGCACGGCCGCGCAGGTGGCGCCCATCGTCGAGATCGACCGGCGCTCCGTCGGTGACGGCGAGCCCGGCCCGCTGACGAACCGGCTGCAGGAGCTCTACCTGGACGCCATGAAGGGGCGCAGCGCCAAGTACGCGGAGTGGCTCACCCCGGTCTACTGAACTCGATCAGCGAGAGCACGTTGCCGTCGGGATCCTTGAGCCACGAGCTGCGCACGTCCTCCGTTTCGGCGACACCGTCGATGGTCTTGAACTCAGGCTGGTCGTACTCCTCGAACACCACGCCCTGTTGACGCAGGGCGGCCATGGCGCCGTCGAGGTCGGCCACCTCGAACGTGATTCCCGTCGCCTGGTTGGTGCCCGCGAACTGCGACTGATAGACCTCGACCCTGGTTCCACCGCATTCGAACGTGGTGACGATCCCGGGGATCGCCTGCACCACGCTCAGCCCGAGCGTGTCGCGGTAGAACGCCGTCGCCCGCTGCATGTCGGAAACCGCCACCGTGGCGTACGCCTTGGCATCGGTGAGCGCGCCCATGAATGACCCTCCCATGTCACAGGTTGATACCCGCTCGCGAGCCTACTCCGTAGCTGCGCACCACGTGGGCCGCGGCGCGGACGAGCAGCGCAGCCGCGATGTCGCGCCCCGCGGTGGTGGGCGCGAGGTGATCGAGCGCGACGGCGTCGCTGAACAGCTCGGGGAGACGCGCCTCCACCGTGCCCGCGATGGCGACGCATGGCACCCCGGCCGCGGCTGCGCGGCGAGCCACCTCGCTGGGCGCCTTGCCCATCGCGGTCTGCGCGTCAAGCCTGCCCTCGCCGGTGAGCACCAGGCCGGCCCCGGCGATGGCGCGGTCCAGGTGCACAAGGTCGCACACGAGCGGCGCGCCGGCGACGAGCGTCGCCCCCAGGAGCCCAAGCCCGAATGCGAGCCCGCCTGCGGCGCCGGCGCCCCGCGCCGCCGCCAGCCCGGCCGCGCCGCAGTCTCGCTCTGCGATCGCGGCAAGGCGCGTCAGGCCGGCCTCGAGGACGGCGATATCGTCGGGGCTCGCTCCCTTCTGTGGCCCGAACACGCGCGCGGCGCCCTCCTCGCCGAGCAACGGCGTGCGCACGTCGACGGCCACCTCCATGCGCACGCCCTGGAGCCGTGGGTCCAGCCCGCTCATGTCGATCGACTCGAGCGCGCGAAGGGCCGCGCCGCCCGGGCCGATGTCGCGTCCCTCAGCGTCCAGCAGCCGCACGCCGAGCGCCTGCAGCGCACCCGCGCCCCCGTCGCTGCTCGCGCTGCCACCGACGGCGACGATGATCCGCGTCACCCTCTGGCCGAGCGCGACACGGATCATCCCGCCGGTGCCGCGCGAGGTTGCGTGCAGAGGGTCGAGCCGGTCCGGGCGCAGCAGGCGCAGGCCCGACGCCTCCGCCATCTCGACGACTGCCGTCGCGTCGCGGGCGCGACCCAGGTTCAGGATCCCCAGGCGCGCGACCGCCGGATCCCCCAGCGGTCCGCTCGCGTGCACGGTGATGACTCGGGACCCCGGATCGCTCGCCAGCAACACGTCCAGCGTGCCGTCGCCGCCGTCCGCCACGGGGACCACCGTCGCCAGGGCGCCGGCTTCGACCACACCGCGCGCCATCGCCGCGGCCGCGTCGCCCGCGGTGATCGATCCCTTGAACGCGTTGGGCGCGCAGACGACGCGCACCCGGCGTGGGCTCAGCGGGTGGTCCGTGAGAGCGCGGGCTCGCCGTCGGGAGCGCCGGCGCCTGTGCCATCGGGCATGAACTGCGCCTGACACAGCTGGCATTCCTCGAGGTGCTCGACCACCAGCTTGCGCTGGTCCGGCCGCAGGTTGGCGCGGCCGACCGTGGTGAGCAGGTATGCAAGCGAGGTGCACGCGGGCCGCTCCTCCGTCGGGCTCTCGAGCAGGAGGTACTCCTCCTTGAACCGTTTGCGCGCGCGGTGCAGCAGCGTCTCCACGGCCGCGTCGCTGATGCCCATGACGTGGGCGATCGACGCGTAGGACAGGCCCTGCAGCTCGCGCAGGGTGAGCACCATGCGCTGGCGCTCCGGCAGCTTCTTCGCCACCTCCCACACGAGGTGACGGAGGTGTGTCGCCTCGAGCGCGTCCTCCGGGCTGTTGTGCCGGTCGCTGTCCGCGATGCGCAGCAGCGCGTCCTCGGGGTCGTTGCTGCTCGTGTCGACGTGCGCCGCCCGGCGGCCGCGGCGGCGCAGCTCGTCCTGACAGATGTTGACGGCGATGCGGTGGATCCAGGCGCCGAAGTTGAAGCTGGCGTCGACGCGCGTCAGCGCGCGGATGACATTGAGGAAGGTCTCCTGCACCAGGTCCTCGGCCGCATGCTCGTCGCCGACGTAGCGCATGGCCACGGCGCGGACTCTCGCGTGGTACCGGCTGAACAGCGTATCGAACGCACCGGCGTCCCCGTCGAGGTACGCCTTGACCAGGTTGACGTCGCTCGGCACCGCCGCGGCGGGTGCGGGCGCGGCGCCGTCAGACGGAGGCTCGGCGTCAGTTTGCGCTGGTTGACGCATTTGCTGGTAGTTCACCACGTTTGTAACCTGCGCTGCAGCGCTGTCGCACGCATGCTGCCGTCTTGCAACGCAAGTTTTCGTAGCGGGAAGCGTCGTACGCAGCAGGACGTTCCGGAAGGGACGGGCGGCGTGGGAAGGGACTGGCAGGACGCTGAGCAGCAGGAGAAGAGCGGGGTCATGGACTCCACTCCCGTGTACGGGGAGTTGCCAGAGCGGCGCGTGGTCGTCCGCTTCAAGGACGGCGAGGTGCTCGTCGGGCTCACGCGCTCCATCGACCTCGACGACCCCGACTTCACGCTGCGGCTGCCGGACTCGATCTCGGGCAGCCGCGCCGCAATCGTGCCGGTGTCGTCGGTGAAGAACGTGCTGCTCCAGCGGGTGGAGCTGGAGGCCGACCTCGATCGCTCGCATATGAGCGCGGTGGCCATACATTTCTGGGACGGTGAGGTGGTCAACGGCCTCCTGGGGAGTGAGCCCGAACGGCGCCGGTACGGAATGACTCTGCCTCTCGTGAGCCCCGCCCTTGACGAGATCGAAGTGTTGGGCATCCCGTACGCATCGGTCAAGGCGATCCACATCGCCACCGCTCCGGCGTGGTCGCGGCGGCGCATGCTGCGCGAGACCGAGCGCTGGAGCCTCCCCCGCGCCGACGCCCCACTGCTCGACCTGCTCGGCGAGATCCGCCGGCTCAAGACACTGCGCACCGAGGGAGGCATCACGGACGAGGACTTCGCCCGTCGGCGCCGTGAGGTGCTGGCCCGAATTTAGGGCCACTCGGGGCCCCCAAGTCCTTCCCCATACCGGCCAATTCGCCCTCGTCGACGTCGATCTCCATGCGCAGCAGCAGCGAGCCGTAGGACTTTCCCAGCGGATCGCTGCGCAGCGAGCGCGCGGCACCGCCGTCGAGCGCTTGGTGCAGCACGAAGTTGAGCGCGCGCACGTTGGGCACCTCGTAGCGATCGACCTCGCCCTTCACGAAGCGACCGAAGTGCTGCCGCACCCGATCGCGGGTGACCTCCCGCCGGAACGCCTCGTACATCGCATCCGTGGGTGCGAAGAGGGCGACGTTGGCGAGGTCGCCCTTGTCACCGCTTCGGGCCTGTGCGATGTCGGCGAGGCGGACGCGTGCGCTCACGATGCCGCGCCTGCCGGCCGGACGTCGACCGTCACCCCGGGCTCGACCAGCTCGCGCGCGATCGCGGCGGGCCACACTCCGAGCAGCGCTCTCGGACCCCCCGGACCACCGGCGCCGCCGATGAACGGCGGGCCGTTGAGCGCCAGCGGCATCGCCACGCGCGGGAAGCGCGCCGCCTCCTCCTCGGTGGCGAAGCGCGCGGCGACGCGAAGCGTCACCTCGTTGGCGTCCTGCGGCGGCGCCGCGTCGCCATGCAGGCTGTCGATGCCCACCACCTCGACCAGCGTCTCCAGCGGCTCGAGCCCGGCGCGGTGCGCCAGCCGGTCGATGAGCTCGGCGGCGCGGCGCGCCTTGGCCTCGGCGTCGGGCCAGGAGTAGCCGAGCATCGCGGTGCCCATCCATCCGTCGAGGTATCCGGCGATCAGCTTGAGCGTCTGCGGCCGCGGAGCGCCACGCACGCCGCTCACCAGAACCGTGTCGGGGGCCACGTCATCGAGGCGCACCGAGGTGAAATCGGCCACCACGTCCGGGTTGAGATAGGAGCGCGGGTCGAGCACCTCGTAGAGCAACTGCTCCTTCACGGTGTCGACCGTCACTCGACCTCCCGTCCCCGCGGGCTTGGTGAGGAGTGCTGAGCCGTCGGCGCGCATCTCGCACACGGGGTATCCAACGCGATCGAGGTCCGGGACGTTCCACCAATCGCCGCTGTAGTTGCCGCCCGTGGCCTGGCCGCTGCACTCCATGAGATGACCGAGCACGACGCCCGCGGCAATCCGGTCATAGTCGTCGAACGTCCACCCAAGCTCGTGGACCATCGGCGCCACGAACAGCGACGCGTCGGCGACGCGCCCGGTGACCACCACGTCGGCGCCGCGCGCCAGCGCCTCGACGATGGGCGCGGCGCCGAGATACGCGACGGCGAAGACGACTCTCGAACGCACCGTCTCGAACGCCTCGCCGGTGTCCGCGTTGCGCAAGGCCGCGCCGGCAGCCGTCAGCTCATCGAGACGCGACGTGAGATCGTCGCCGGTCACGACGCCGACACGGAGGTCGCCCATGCCGAGCTCGCGTGCAACGGCGCGCACCGCGGCCGCCGCACCGAGCGGGTTCATGCCGCCGGCGTTGGTGATGAGACGGATGCCGGACTCGCGCGCGAGCGGCAGCAGCCGCCGCATGAACACGGGCAGGTCGCGTGTGTATCCGCCCTCGGGATTGCGCATGCGGTCCTTCTGCAGGATCGCCATCGTCAGCTCCGCGAGCGCGTCGAAACAGATGTAGCGCACGTCGCCGTGGCGGGCGACATCGACGGCGCCGTCGGCCGTATCGCCGTAGAAGCCCTGGCCGGCGCCGATGCGCACGCTGGTCACCGGGTCATGGGTCGACGCATCACTGGTCGCCATCGTCGAGCGACTCGGCCTGCGCACGCTCGCTACGCTCGACGGGCGTCATTTCTCAGCGGTCCGCCCGCGTCACGTGGCGGCGTTCGAACTCATCCCGTGAGCAGCGGCTTCGACCGGATACGGGCGAGCCAGCGATCCGGGTTTTTCAGCTCCGCCATCGACGGCATCATCTCGGCGCTCTCCCAGACGCGGTTGAGCGTCGCCTGGTCCGAGCGCTCGACGACACCCTCGCAGAACTGCTCGCCGATCTCGTACTGCCGCATCTTCAGCTCCAGCCCGGTGAGCGCCATGATCAAGCGCTCGACGAGCGTGCGCTGGTCCCGCCGGCGGTGCATCGCGGCCTCGAGGTCGTCCGCGCGCTGCAGATGCTTGCGCCCCACGCGATGCATCACGAAGTTGCTGTACCCCTCGAGCACGCTCATCAGCGCTTGCACCTG